>NYWV01000077.1 GCA_002685195.1 Porticoccaceae bacterium | reverse complement strand
GATCGCTTTGGCTGGGGCTTCCAATCGTACTAGTGATAGCTTTGTTTGCTTTCTACATATCACCCTATGTCTTCGATTTTGAACAAAGAGCTCAGCGCACTGAATTAATATCAACCAGATCGGTTGCAATGGATGAACCTCAAAGCCCCAGGTTTGAACTTAATATTGGTGACACTGGTACAAGCGAGTGGGGGCTTACTCGGAATTAGCCACATTAGATGCGGCCGATACCATTATAGTTTTTCCGTCCGGCAATTGTTGTGGCCAGCGGTAGACTAGCGAAGTGTCAAGCTGGTCAAACCCCTCGACTACTGAGCGCTCCCCAGAATCAAAGTTCAATTGCTCAACGAAATCTTCGGCGCCAGTGAAGGTCAGCGAATCACTTAAGAGATGGTATCCACTGGTTCGGCCAAGGGTAGTGCTTAAAATGTCCTGAGAGGCGCCCCCAGCTACCCGAACTCGTTTGAGAATTCCTGAGTCAAAATATGCAACCCATTCTCCATCTTCTGAAAAATTCAATATCCCGTGTACATCAGTTGCCCATCTGTATTCGGCGAGCTTATTGGTAGACCCATTTCTTAAAAGGTCTCGCACAAAGACTTCACCGGCGCCATCAGCATTTCTCGTAAAAGCGACATATCGGCCATCTGGCGAAATCGCTATTTCCGTAGTAAGCCCCCACTCGCTTGTACCAGTGTCACCAATATTAAGTTCAAACCTAGGGCTTTGAGGTTCATCCATTGCAACCGATCTGGTTGATGTTAATTCAGTGCGCTGAGCTCTTGGTGCAAAATCGAAGACATAAGGTGATATGTAGAAAGCAAACAAAGCTATCACTAGTACGATTGGAAGCCCCAGCCAAAGCGATCTTTTGGCTTGATGCTTAGCTAACGGGAGATCTCTCGAGGATTCAGTCTCTGATTGCGATTCAGCTCGTTCAATTTGAGAATTAACATCAGAAGCCCATGCAATGACACAGGCAATTGGAAAACCGACTAACATAAGGAAAAGGAGAGTTTGTGCTACCCATATTGGTGCTCCAATCGTTGGGAGTATTGCCTCTTGAGCTTGAAGGAGAAACCAACTTAAAGCGGCGTAGGCTGCCGCAACTTTGGCCACATTACGGTGTTTCCACTTCTGCCAATAATCATTCATCTCGGTTACCCCAATCCACCTATGGAACAGCTATCCGTATGAGTTTGATTGCATTCCACTTAGAATACAGTCTACGCACTACAGTATGCCATATAGGTTATCGTCTTAGATGAAATATTTGGAGTGGAGAACTGCTTTTTTTAAAAATTAGCTCATGCAAAAGTGGGTTGGTACGAACTTCCTTAGAGGCGCACATAAGCCCCCCGGCCCTTCTGGCTGGGGTAACCATAATCATCACTCAGGCAAGTATAGCCATGCTTACCCAAGCCAATCAATCTAAGCAAACGGTGTTAGCATTACTTCGATAAACGTTGAGGACTAGCCAAAGCTCAAAAAGTACTTAGAACAACGTCACATTGACCTAGACAGCGGTCGCAGTTGTTTTGCTTTGGAGCGTGAATACTGGCAAGCACTTGAAGTCATAGCCTATGAAGATGGCTGGAACAACTAGCGTGAGTTCTTCTATATGCGCGTCCTTCCTGAAAGACCTAATGACATGCCTTTGGCAAGTTTTGTAAGACAGTTAATAACTAAGTATCTATTCGAGGAGTAAGATAAAAGGAGGTGAATATAATTTAACAGGAGTCAAAAATGTCAGCACCAAGTAGCGTGTCAATCTCAAATATTATAAATTTTACGGGTGTCCTCGGGTTATTAGTCTCTTTATGGTTCGTTAACGAAGAGATCGAGCAAAGTCGTCTGCTTGCTGAAGCTGAGTTAATTCAGAATAGAAACCACTCCTTGATGGCCTTTTACTCGGCTCCGCTGGAGGGGAGTAATCTGGCAGCGCAGTTGATGAAATCGGGGCCTTTGATAGAAATAGAAATTGACTGGTCTGATGCCGAAGAGAGCGCGATTTATACCGCAATAACCCAAGTTAGAATATTAAGTCTATTAAACGGCTATAATATCTACAATTATGGATTAGCAGTTGATGAACAAACTATTGAGTATATCTTCCAAGTGGCAACACGAATCTATGACAATTGTCCTTTACGAGAGGTAGTCATCCAAAGGGTACTCACAGACTTTTTACTTGAAGTACAACGAAGATCTACTAATGATTGCTCTATCGAGGGGTAGCAACAAAACTACCAAGCTGATCAACTCAGCCGTTCTCTACATCTTATTAGTATTTGCGCCACCCAGTATCTTTGAGATTGCAACGTAGAAATTATTCTGCAAATTTAGAGACATCAATGCTCTTCGGATTCTGAGAAAATATTGAAAGCTCGGTTGAAAGGTGTCTGGAGACTTTCAGTTTGCATACTCAAGCTGTCGACTTTCTAATCGTTCACGATAACTATCAAGAACATCAACGTTGTTTAGCGGATCAAACACTGAAGGATCCTCAATACCTCTGCAATTACCTACAATAGCATCCTCTGCCAGTTCAACTAGCCTGTTATCTAATTGGCTCTTTCGGAAGTTGAAAACCTCTCTTGCAGTACAGAGTGCCATCATATTCTTCAAGGCATTGTGCTTCGCAGCCCAGATACCTTCTTCCATCAGTCCGAGATTGTATTGGACAACGTCATTTTCAAGAATAAAAAAAGAAGCATGCATAAAATTCCTATCCACGTAGTCTGACTCTGGGGCGGCGGCAGCATATTCAAATCCCGCCTCCGTCATTGTATTGATTATATCAATAAACACCGACATACGGTTTTGTTGTTGAGCAGCTAAGGCGATTTGTTGCGACTGTTTCATCTCTAAGCCAACAAAGATCAATCCGGCCAAGACGCTCAGCATACCCAAGAGTTGAATCCACGTATCTGAATTGATCGATTTCATGTAAGTCTTACCTCTTGAACCTTCATAATCCTCCACCGTTATTTCACGTTAGCTGAATAACCGCTGATCATCAACCTGATCAAGATACGCCGAATTTTGCTATGGTGTGTCGGCGTGGAGCCATATTTTAGAAATCGGCTTGAGCTAAGGTGGGCTAGAGAAAGATTTGAATCGTTTGTATCTGATTGCCTGGAGGAGGATATGCGGCAATTTACTGAGGATGCGCCCCTTAAAAAAACCGCCTCATCCAATACCGATACAAGGTAACAACAAGATGAGGCGGGATCTCAGTTAGGAGCAAACGGTTTATAAGTGTGGGCAACTCGGCAGATTTAAACGTACTAGCTGTCCATAGTGACAGAACGTTTCCAGAATCTTACATACTAGCGGTATGGAGCAGATAGGAGAGGTATCTCCTACCCCTTTCAAATTCACTCTAGTAAGTCAACAAGGGTACTAATAGTTATATAAGGGCAGCTTGGGGCCTCCCCCTCTTATTTTTAAGGCCCCCCTGAATCTTTCCAGTTACTGAAGATGGATATTGAAGAAGCGGGCGACTTCAGAAAAAGTTTCGCTGGATTCTGAAGAGTCCAATACAAAGAGGTATTCAGCATGGGACATGCCTTCAAATACATGCAGGTCAGCAACAACACCTGCGTTCCTCATCTTACGATGGACTCGTGCAGTGTCGCTTAGGAAGAGATCTCGCGTGCCGGTAATAAGTATAGTTGGCGGAAAGCCAGTAAATTCACCGTACACAGGGGAGATTAAGGGGTCCTTCATGTCGGTGCTGGCAGCATAAATTTCGGCAGCGCCCTTTAATAAACCGTCATAGGTAACCAACACACGATCGATGCCTTCGTTTGTGAACAGCGAATCGCTAGTCTTAGTCAAGTCCGACCAGGGCGTGCCTGCATAGATGGCACCAGGCAGAGGTAGGTCCATTTGCATCATCCGATGTACTGCGGCTAATGACAGTCCGCCGCCGGTGGAAGTGCCGCCAATGGCAATAGCCGCTGGTGCATAAGATTGTAAGGTCTCTCGGTAGACGGCGATCGTGTCATCGATGGCGGCAGGGAATGGGAACTCTGGTGGCATGCGATAATCCACCGATAGGGCGCGTATGCCTGAGGCGGCAGCTACCTGCACTGCTTCCGCCACAGCGTTATCACCCCCGCCCAGCACATAGGCGCCGCCATGGACGTGAAAGAACAGTCGATCTTGGTGTTCTGGCGAAATTTGAGCGGGAGTGACCTCGTAAACACTAACGCCGCCTATCTCGCCTTTCTCTATGTTGACCTTGTAGGTCTGTTCTAGCAATTCTAAGGGTACGAGCCTCGCCGCATCTGCTGCATCAATGAATGCCCGCCATTCGATATCGCTGGCCGGATACTGGCTGCTGGTGGCGATGTTGGGTGCCGGCAAGTCCCCCAGTGTAGAGCTTAAGGCACTACTCGCTGCGGCTGGTGTTGGCAAGCTGCGGCTATCGATTGTCCAGTTGCTGTTCTCGGCGGCATGCGCTAGCGAGGCAATAATCACCAGACCAAATAGGGAGGAGCTTCGGATCAATCGAAAATACGCATGCATGGTAACTTCCTTCAGTTAGTCTGGGTATCCAAATCAATACCATCTTCAGCTTTTTTCAAACTAAAACCTAGCAACAGGGCCAAAATAATCAGTACAGGTATGTCGCCAACAAAGTGACCCATTTCATCAGCCGCAATCGCAGCTTGATACGCCATGATTACAGCATGGACGACACTGCTCCAGACAACAAACCAAATAAACATAGAGTTTTTTACTGGGTTTTTGGCTGAAATAATCATCATGATTCCAAGCGTCATATAAATGCCTTGAATCATTAATTCATATTCCCATTGTGCTGGACTCCAAGCCCAGCCACCGAACAGATCTAGCTTCATTATCGGAATGATAAAAATAAATGCTAGTCCAAAAATTCTTAACGTATTACTTAATATCGACAAATTATTCATTTTACCCTCGAGAAAACTAATTCCCTGCAATAAGCCTTTACCTTTTTAGCATCATTACAAAGCTTTGACGAAATGTTGTAGGCCGATCTCATTTTGTAAAATTGGCTCAAGCAAGTCTGGGAAGATACCATAAGCAAATCAGCACGCAAATCGGTCTCCCGCCCGCTATACTTAGGGGGGCTGCCAGGATTTATATGGCGTTGGGTGGCTCTTTGGTTGGAAGGCGGTAGAAGTCAGATTGGCTGAGGAATGGAATTAGTTCTGAACCAGTGGTGATTTCTACATTTAGTAACAGCCTTAGCAACACTAGGCCGTAAGATTAAATAAAATATGAATATATTCAGCTGGTTAAGTAACTTCTTCGACTCCTGCCTCTCCAAAGACAGCGGATATTGCTTCTTGGATCAGTTCCTCACATGACATGCCCCATCATCTCGCATGCTCTAGCTCTTGGAACCTAATCCTAGTTAGCTCACTATCTCAAGAAGCAATTTTTGACCTCATCTCTGTGGTAAATATCTCCAGCTTTCCCGAGTTTATAATGTCAGCAATAACGTCCGTTTGAGGTCAATGCTGGACTTCTTGAAAATGCCATCTGAACTGTAATTCTTACCGAGGAGTCCACAAAAAGATCTCGGGGATCAGCTGCGCCTCCGAGCCTTTGTTACCATCTACTTGTGCTTCTGGCAGCGATTCACCAGCTGCTTCCGCGATCGCTCTCCTGCTCCTGGCTGCCCGAGGTCTCCACAGCTCGATCAAAGGCAACTTTGCGTCCCCGCGAATTTCAGTAGCTTTCATCGCAAAAGTTTCATCTCCGATGCGTAGCCAGCCCTCATTCCCACCATCTCTCACGCGCTTAGCCCAATACCCTCCGTCCGGGCGCGTCCCAGTTATCACGCCTTCTGGAGTCCCTAAAAATGCGAGGTAGACTACGAACGGAGGAAAGCCATCCAACTTCATGATGAGATTAGTCCCAACGTCATTTAGTGAGCTAAAGTCTTCAGGTGGTGGTGTGAGAGTACCGCCTATTCTCACACCTGGCATTCGCGACAGGCCGGCATTGCCGGCATAGGGAGCTGTGTATATATAACTCAGGATGCCGGCTACAAGAAATGCGGAAATCGCGAGAAGAGTAGACCTTCGTGTTTCAATCATTTAGAGAATTTCGCCACTTTTGTGACCCGAAGGTCGCTATGCTAGCTGCCACAACCAGAAAAACATAATAACTTTTGATAAACGATTCGGTTCAGTGCTCCAGTAAGTAACATTAAAATACTACTTACCGTTTTTTTCAACTCGGCTCTTGCAAAAGCGCGTTGGAGGCAGAACTAAATCTGACGTATCTAGGTGATGAAGTTGGCTAAACGGCCAAAGACTGGCGTTTCTTCGGGATTAGCTCCTTAACAAACCGCCTCACCACATACCTATACGGGGTTACAACAAGATGAGGCGGGATCTCAGTTAGGAGCAAACAATTACGTATTACATGCGACTCTCTTGAGCAAATAGGACACAGAACTGGCATACCATTGCTCTCCTCTCTTAGGCTTAATGCATTTTTGGTTATTGTTGTTAGTAGATTTTCATTCTGAACTAATAACTGAACCAGAAAGAGGACGACATCCGCTTCGGCTTCCTTCCTCTACGATTTCTAAAAACTCGGTCGGAAGATCCTCTGGCCAAATTTCTGCCATTTCACAAATTCCACTTAGTCGTTTTATTACAATCTGCTTTTTTTCCCAAAGGTCTTGCTCCATCAATCCTAACTGATATTGGATAAAATCATTTTCAAAAATTATAGCAACGGCATGCAGCCCATTGATGTTGGCAAATCGCTCCTCATCTGAATAATTGCGAAATGTCAGCCCTGCTTCAGTGTGCGCATTAACCTGATCCATAAACATTTCACTTCTTGCCTGATGTTGCGCCGCCAGAGCTATTCGATGAGATTGCCTCATCTCGAGACCGACGAATACCAACCCACCAAGAACTCCAAGCATGCCAATTAATTGTATCCAAACATCTATGCTAACTTTTTTCATATTCATACTCAGACGTTACTATCCGAAGTAGTCGTCGCTTCTATGAACAACAGCCATTTCGACGGCTAGTTTTCGTAGTCTCATGCTTTCCTCTGATGCTGGTGCGCTCATTAGATTTAAAAAGGCCCAGTAACTTAGATACCCTCCTCACCCCCTGCCTCTTGCCAGTGGTAATGCAGCGCAATGATCAACGCTTCATGAGGAACTATGCCATTTTCATCCATGACGAGTTCAGTTTCTTCCCATTTTTCTTCAGCCATCATTGATTTCCATCTTGAAAGTTACCCTAGTAAGTCTGCCGGCGCACCAATAAGCATATTAGGAGGCTCGTGCCTCCCCCCCCCGTTACCTTTTGAGGCCCTTAGATATCGCGTACAGGTCATATTAGGTTAACTGAGAGTGAATTCTGAGGAAAAGCGGGGCCATACGCCCTTTGGGTAACACTGATAGTAACAATAGTGACGCTGGATTTAGAAAATACCTCGTTGAATCAATGGATTGCGAGGATATTTCAAGTCCCCCCGCCTCCACCAAATACCTATATATCTCAGATATTTACCTATAATATTTGGAATTACCCCCACATTTATCCCCACAAAAAGAAAATGCTAACTTGGCGAGAAGAAGCTTTTTTTGCTCCCTTCAGACTTCGCCCGCTGTCTAGGTCAATATGGCGCTGTTCCAAGTATCGTCTGAGCATTATTCAGCGCATTCATCAGGTAAAGACTGAACATAATCAATAAAACCTTGATAGTAGCCATCAATTCCTACATGTCTCAGATGGCATTCACTCCATCTTGTTGAAATTCTCTGCGACATTTGATTCCACATAGTGTCTTCTACTAAACCAAGTTCGTACTGATAAAAATTGTTTTCTAACATAGTCCAAAAAAAGCGTTGCATTTGTTCCCTTACGCTTTTTTGATGAGGTGTTAACGTTACCCATTCTGATTGCATTGCGGTAAGTGTCTCGGACTCACCTTCCAAACCCGCAAGCCATAGCTCTGCTATGAGAGCAGTTCTAGCTTGCTGCTGCCCTCCTAAAGCTATTTGCTGACTTTGCTGTAGTTCCAATCCAACAAAAATCAAAGAACCAATTACTCCAATCACACCAAGAAAATTGGCCACTCCAGTAAATGATACTGCTACGGGTATTTTTGAAGACATTAGACGGTTCCTTTTGTGACCGATACTAGGAAAAAACCTCAAAGATACTCGGCGGTGCGAATACCAACAAAATATAGAGGGCTGCTAACTCTATAAGGTGCCAATTTTTTACACCGAAGTTAATTTCATTAGTTTCTTGAGTGATGATAGATGTATAGAACGATGCAATAAAAATCAAAGAGCCGTAAATCATCCCTAGGGTTGCAATATTCAGAGCATCTATGGGAATTCCACCTAAAGATAGCTCATTAAACCATCCAACAAGTGAAATAATCAGCGAGAACATAATGCCAATGATGGAGGTATCGACAAGGACACGGCCAATTCTTATTTGCATTTTTCCCAGTAGCAGCAAACAAAAAACTCCTAAAAATATCGAAGCCACCTCAGTGGAGAAATAAGTCACTTGAGGCATCTCAGGAAAAATGATGGCATCACGAGCCAAAATAATCATGAGTGACAACAAGATAACTGGCAATAACAAAGCTTTGATGTCTGCCTTGTATTTAAGTCCTTCTTCGCTTTCGTCTATGGCGTAGCCGACTAAGGTAAGAATGACAGCGTAAAAAATAGTCAAGAGCATAGTGGCTGCACCCGCGCCTAAATATTCGGGGAAAGTGTCGGCACTTTGGAGGGCTGTATGCAGTGACAACAGCGTCATCAGAGTTCCCACTGGCACCGAAGTGAGCATAAGAAATTTT
>NYWV01000076.1 GCA_002685195.1 Porticoccaceae bacterium | reverse complement strand
TTTCGGGGAATTCCCTGGTTTTTTATAGAACCTGGGGGATTTTGGTTCTGGTGGGCTTATCTTCTTATAGCCTTCCTCATACAGAGAAGGCTAAGGTTGCAGTACCCAGTGGATTTCTAATGGATTTCTATGGATCTTTATAGGCAATAAGAATATATCTTTCTATGGATCTTTATAGAGCATTACATAGGTAATAAGAGTAAAAGCAAGCAAAAGGTTTCTATCTACAATCTTATGTTTCAACGATTCCTACTACCACTACCAATAAGGTAATGCTGAGGCTGTAATGACCACTGCTGGTCTAGGTTGTCTAGGTTCGTTGCTATTTATTATAACACACTTTATATCCATATACAATGTCTATTGAACTAATACTCTTCTTACTTCTTTCTACATACCTTTCTCTCTCCTCTTACTACTATCCTTCTTCCTTTGATAGATATGATTGTTACATAGATAATAACATTGATAAAGGGGGTTTATGATTACACTTTACTTGATACTTTGCATTAGCCTTATTGCTTATATGGTATGGCTAGGATAGGGGGTTATATGGGGCTCTGTGCTCTTCTCTTTGATAATGGGTGTATGGGTCGTTTAGATGGTAAGGGGGCTTCTGTGGAGCCTTACAGGTGCGTTAGATAGAATGCTACACATATATTATTTTCTAAATAGTTCTGAAACATATTCAGGCTAATCAATGGTAACATACAAAGCCCGACCAGTCTATTGTTATAAAATTAAAACTGGTGAGCTTTTTCAGTATCCATCAATCTATAAAGCCTGTAAAGGATTAGACATCTCATACAACTCTGGATCTAGATGTAACATCAGTAAATCTATTAAAAGCGATAATAAAAGAAAAGCTTCTGCCTACGGATTCGTATGGTTTGATCAATCAGAGAATGGTTCCACTGTAGACAAGAATGAACTCTACCTCGGTCTTAATTACAAATATGAAAAGATGAACCATAAAGGAGTGAAGATTGATTGGTTACAACTCAAAAGCTTACACAAATCAAATCAAGTTCCTATCATTGCCTATGATGACAATGGACAAGAGCTTTACTATCAATCTGTAAAACAAGCTGCTGAAGACTTTGATACTCCAGACAGTAATATCAGTAGAGTCCTAAACAATCAAAACAAAGGGCGTTCATCCCATCACCTAGGGCAGAAACGGCTTAAAGCCTGTGGATGGTATTTTAGATACGCTTAATAAACATTAAAAAGGGGCAGCAATGCCCCTATCCTTATGCAACTAATTTTCTCATATGAGAGATAGTTTCCTTATTCAAATTGAGGTCTAACAACCTAACCATACTACTGGAACTAGTGGTAGTGAATACAGGATAATTCTTCCTCATTACACCACGGAGCCTTAACCTCTCCATAGCAACCTCATAAGCATCCTCGGCTCTTTCGTCATTGATTAAGTCATACCAAGAATCAATAGCTCTCTTATCACTATTGGATGGATCATATGGAAGCGTATTCTTCAATAGAGAGGCAAGTAGAAAATCCATTGGAAGCCATACCTGATGGGGAATGGTGGGAACAGGTAAATCCTGTGGAACTTTACACATTTCAAAAAAGAATGCGAGCTTATCAAGCAAGTCATTATCCAAAGTATCGGTTAGATAATTAGACATATCCGTAAAGCTTGCTACCTGTTGCTTTGTAGCCATTGATAGGGCAAGTCGGACTTCTGGGGTGTTGCTCTCTTCTAGGAGATGACTAACCCACTTCTCATTGAAGGTGAATCGATAAGTGCTCTTATCAACCTGTGCCTTACCCCTCTTCTTTTCATCATTACCACTATCAAGCTTTTTAGTTGGATAGAGATAATCAGACAGAGATGAATAAGCAGGAGACAACAGACAATGCTTGGAGAAATCAGCAAATGCAATAGAAATATCAAGCAAAGAGGAGGAGCCTTTCATATAGCTCTGAACCTTCTCTTGGATGGTTTGATACATCAACAGTAAGCTGGAAGACATCACAATTGAATTACTATTGAGTAATGAATTGACCTTCCTTAATGCTGGTTTGATAGCAGTAATAACATCATAACGATTATCCCCATTACAATAAAACTTCTCCAATGGAGCATTGACCTTATTACCTCTTGCTAAACGGTCAAGGAAAGCAAATCTTCCAAAGAAATCAATCTGAAGTTGATTGCCTACATTTGATAGAAACTCCATCATATCGTAGCTGTCTTCAAATGTTGTCTTATTGATAAAAGCAACCTCACTCATATTACGGATTTCACTAACAAGACCACGATAAGTGAACTCATTAGACCAATAAGGTGCCCATAGTTCGTAGACAGCCATATTATCTTTCTTCCTTTCAGTCCAGTTTCCACTCTCAAATCCAATACTATTATTTTTAATAGTCAATGGAACAGATGGGAACTGCTTTTCCTTGACAGTTGATTCATCAAAATCAACACCAACGATTTTCTTGGTGCTACTGCCGCCTGTTGAAAGCTTGCCTCTAAAAAAGGTCATAGCTTCAATCATCAAAGTAGTTCTAACAGGATTAGAACCCCACAAGACCTTCTCACCATTCCATTTGATTTTATCTAATGAAGCAGACTGATACCCAATACCAAACTGGGATTGGTCATACCAACTACCATATGAATCTAAATGTGGAAGATTTACATTAGGGATATTACAGTCTGGGTTGGGTGTCCCAAATAAGGCTGCTTCATAGTGCTTTGACTCTGACTGAAGAATGGAGTTCCAATATACAAAGTCCATATTCTTGGAATTAGCCAACCTCCCATACATTCCATTACCCAGAACAGATGGATTTACAGTGGAAATACCATAGAAATCAACATAAGGTGTAGCCAAACCACACAAGATGTCTCTAAAGTCTTCATTTTGAATATTGCGGAAGAGATAAGCAATAGTTTGCTTGCTTCGTGTGTATTTGTGGTCTCTGGTTTGCCCAGGCTTCTTACTAGGAACCTTATAAACAACCTCCTTACCAGAAATCTTGACTTCGTGCTTGCCGTTATCTAACAAAGAAGGATCAAAGCCCTTTACATCTTGTAGAAGTTGCTCACCAAAGGCAAATTGGTCCTTAAATCTTGTATCAGATAGAGTATCAACCAATACCTCAACGGTCTCAGCCTTACTATCCCTAGTAAGCCAAGGACAGAAGAATGGTAATGGTTGGTATTGAGTAGTAAAAAACTCAACAATCTCTGCTTGTGACTTGCTTGTATCTAACTGGAATACATTGTTTTTCCAATAACCACGAGCATTTTGATCTAATTGCTTGCTTATAACCTTGAAAAAGCCAAGACAAATCAAATAATCGGCTAAAGTTCCACTTGATAGGTGGTTGAGAGAGTGGGTATACTCCGCCCTCTTCTTCTGGATAGAGAGTAATTTCATTATTTTTAAAAAGGATCCGCCCGAAAACGGTTGTATGATGTATTTATAGGTAGATTATACCATGCTTCCTAGTGATATGTCTACTCTTCGATGTCGTCTCCCTCTTGATGGAGACGAGAAGAGCGCACATCCGAGTTACGAACGATTGCTTCCATAGAAACCAACTTGAAGACCCCGTATTGGCTCAACATTGCTTGGTAAAGGTCGTTCCAATCGAAGTCCATATCCTTGGGAACCTTGACTGTGATTGCCTTATCAGTAACACCAGGGATGAGTGGAACAACATCACCCGTCTTAATGCCGTGAATGCGTCCGTCTTCCTCATCAACAAAGGAGAAACCGTTGAAACAGGTTCTAATTTTTCCGTGATGAGCCATTACCAGATATGTGACCAGCAAATCCTCATCCATTTGGAGGGCAGCAAAGGCACTGTGGGCTTCGTGACGCATACCAGGGACACGATGCTGCCTAGCTACCTTGTCCCCCTTGGCGAGCAATACACCAGGCTGTGGAGCTGCCCCCTGAATAAACCATTGGAAGTGGTCTGTTGCCTTACCAATATCGTGAAGGTAAGCAGCCCTTGATACTGACTCAACAATAGAAGCATCAATTAAATAAGTCTTATCCATAATTTCATTAGAGAAATCACGGGTCTCTTCTAAGTGCTGTTGAAGGTCCAGGGGCTGGCTCTTACTCCAAAAGCGTCCATTTGCCGTAGCTTCTGGTTCAAGCTCATTGACGGGGGTTTGGGAGGTGCTCAACCAGCCAATATCGGTGTCGTAGCAACCTTCCTTACAGTCAATCACTAATACCTTACCAACCTCAATACTTGACCTGTTATCAAGCTTGACTAAATCCCAAACCTCTGTCTGATCATTAAATACCCAACCTTGCTTCACATTCTTCACAACATCTTGTAGAGGAACAGGGCAAATCTCGTGACGCTGAACGAGCCTCATATCTACACAGGGCTCTTCACGCCAAGCCACAAATACATTCGCATCATCAATTTGACGAACATATGGAGCAATAGTGGGTTCTACCTGTCTTACACGATTATCACAGAGAAGTTCTACAAAATCAGTTTGAGTTAAAACACAGGGAGAAAGCCTATCTTTGAGTTGATTTTCAAGGATAGTAGAGATGTTGAAGTTTGGAAGCTTCTCCAAGTGAGACCAAGTATTATGAATATCAATCTCTTTATAAGGAAGAGGTTGCTTGGTATTGACGAAATAAACATCACAGTCATCATAAGTTCCATTCCTACCTGCCCTACCAGCTCTTTGAACAGCAGAGGAGAAGGGGCAGATTTGTGATATCAAAGTTCTACAATCAATATCCACACCTGCTTCTACAACTTGCGTAGAGACTAAAACCATATCTTTCGCATAGAGATTGGCTTGGATACGCTCTCTATCGCCTTTACGGAACCTTGAATGAAGAAGCATCTTCTTACCGTTGATGCCTTCATAAACTGCCTGGGCTTTCTTTACAGTATTAACTACCACAAGAGTAAGAGTGCCTGGAATATGAGTTTTATTAACCAACTTGATAAACTCATCATCTTTCAACTCACCAATAAGGTGTAAGTTCTTCTCTCTACCAAACTTGTTTTTATAAACGGGGTGTTGCTTATCTTCCTCACTGACTTCAATAACACCATAATCAAAACCTTTAAGTGGGTCAGCATTGAGCGTGGCTGAACAAAGGATTAGCTCACGGGCATAGAAACCACCCATTTTTTCATAAAACTCTTGGAGACGGACGGCTGTGGGATAGCCAAGATCCTGTAACTGTGTCTCATCAACAACGATACGGACATTGCTATTGGTAGTAGCAAAGTGAAGTGGAGCTGCCCAGCGGGAAGCGCAATAGGGGCGCATCAACTGACGGGAAAGGATTTGGTCCAAGGTGCCTACGATTACGGCAGGCTGATCGGGGTCGTGGACAAACTCATCTTCAATCTGCCCACCCATCAATACGTGGGTAGAAATATCAAGCTCTACACGCTCAATCATCTCTCTTACACGCTTTGCGGTTTGGTCTACAAGAGTCCTCAACGGGAGCTGGATGATTAAGCGCTTGGGTGTAGTAGAAGGGCTTGATAGAAGGTCTAGTATCCAGTTAGCAACATAGGTTTCGGTCTTACCAGAACCAGTAGGGACATTAAGAACTAGAACAGGCTGCTTTGTGAAATCGTGCCTAATAGCTTGAAATGGGAATGGATCAAACCCAGTAATATCTTTGAAATTAATCATTTTTTTTAAAGGATCCGCCGAAGCGGTTGTATGTTTTATTTATTCAGTTGGCTGGAACTAGTGAACCAGCACCAAATCTTCTGGCGAAGCCAACAGCAGGTATAACCATTGGTGTTTCAGTAATCACTTCAATATCAAAACCGATTGGGAAAGGAGATTCTCTCTTTCCTCTACGCTTATTGATTCCGTGGTGGACTTGAAGAACTTTGACCGTTACATCACCAAAACCATCTAAGGTTCCAGTAACGCTTCCATCATCATTCTTGCGTAAGTCATTAACCTTCTCTACCCGATAATCTTCGTTAGATTGAAGATTGAATAGAATAGTATTGATTACCTGCCCTTCACAACTTCTCTTGAGATTGTTCTTTCTAGGATTGGTATAGAGAAGAACAGGTGTAGTTGATTTGAACCTTGTGGATTCCTTAAAGTAATCCTTGGAGAAACCAAGAAGCTGAATGGACGCTTCGTTCTCTCTATTATACAACAACTTTACTCTTTTGAGTGTGTTGATTTCATCTGGTGTAAATGGAGAAGTGGAACACAGAACAAACTGATCAATATCATCATTACTATCTACCTCCCATCTAATCCACATCTTGCTTTCTTCTTCAACATAAGAGAAGTTCTTACTACCAGTAAACTTATTAGACTCAGGCATATGCTTCACAAGTGTCTTATGTAAAAGGTCAGTCCAAATCAATCCACACGCGCCGTCAACAGGTCTTTTTGGATTAAACGCAATAACTGCTGTGTGATAAGCCTTTGAGCTATTGTTTGTTTTATGGGGCTTAGGTGTAGATGGATTCATCAAATAACTCACATATTTCATTGCTGGATTAGTGTGATAACCAAGCATCCTGTATTCCTTTGTGGACATCAATGAAAGATTGATATAGTCATTGAGTTCAGTATTGATAGCCATTGACTGGATCAAACCATCACCAGATGGAACACAGTTGAACTCAATACCGTTTGGAAGCTTATTAACTATTGACCATTCAGCAGAATACTCACTTCTACCGAGGTACTGTAAGTTCTCTAAAACAACTTCCAGAGCATCTTCTTCTTCAACAGATAACTCAAGATCATAACCAGCAAAGATTACCTTGTCGTCAAAGGAAAATTGAGAGAACGATTCAACAACAGTTCTTTGCCTTTCATTTGTATTGAGATAAGTAATATGCTCATTACTACAATTGAAAGAGAAATAACCTTCTACACGATGTTTGGGAATATAAAAAGAAGGGAGAGTAGAAGCAAGCTTGGAGAGGATGCCTTGATACAGGTCACTCAAAACAAGATTGCCTGATGTGTTGCTGTTTAGGTCTTGTAGGGGTCTGAGACCTTCATACTCCATCTCCATAAACATTCCATTAGCAATACTGCGGATAAGGCGTAGGGGGGACGGAGGGATCTCTACGGTGCCTGCGTGTGGTGAGTTGTCCCACGGCTTCGCGCCATAGCGAGCCGTAAGCATATTGATTGATAGAATTAACATTGTATTTTTTAAATAATCCACCCCATAAGAGGTGGTTGTATGGGTTGATTACTGCTTATTTCTTCTTTACCTTAGAAGCAGAAACGTGTGCGTCAAAGGAAGTGACGACTTCTGGGTTCATTAGGTCTTTTTCAAAGCAGATATTAGCTGCTTTACCTAGACGCTCAATGATTGCATCAGCATCATACTTATCATATTCACCATCAACAGGCTCAAGGACTGTGTGTACGCGAACATCAATCTCATCATTCAATAGACGAGCAACTTGAAGATTAGCAAGTTCTAAAAGATAAGCACGAACTTCAGGGGCAACTGGAAGCTTATTAATACGATTATAGTTAAGCTTAAGAGTAAGACGAATGTTATTAGACTTTACCAACACAGAATCACTAATAACAATATTACCAGTAACTTCAGTAGAAGCCTTTTCTAATTCTCTACCATTAACAGTGAACTTTGATTTAGGTGAAATTGGATCATTAGCAACACCAGCATTCTTTACCTTGACGATATCAAAGGCAGTAATCTCACCTTCAATACAACCAGTAGACTTAGAGTAGTTTGGATTAACATTCTCTAGCATTGTAAACATATAACCGTGTATCAATGAATTGGGATCCCAATAAGCAACAGCACTATGAATACCAACATTTTTGATTTTCTCTTGAAGAATTACATTAAAGTTTTCTCCGTTAGTCATTTTACTGTGCTTCAAAAACCAAGCACTAGCAATACGGTGTGGAACCTCTAATGACGTAATAGTCTCATCAATATAAACATCAGAAGACTTATTGATTTCAAGCCTTGGAAGGATTGCTTGTAAGTCTTCTGTAACCTGACCAGGGCAAGACAACATAGTATCTTCTAACTGATTAATGAAAGCAGTTTTAGAAAGAATTGTAGCGAACTTACGGTCAGAATCAACTTCGTTGTAGATAGCAGAACCAGTATTAGCATAAACTGTCGGCTTTACAAAGTTAGAGATAGTATTGTAAGAGCGTGAAAAACCACGCCTGAAATCAGTGATAATCATAATAGTTGTAGATAATTCGCATTACTGCGTTTGTATAAGCAGCATTGAGCTGCTGGTGTATTTAGGCAGCCTTGGCTGACTGGATAATTATAGCATTTTATTGTATAGGGGTCAAGGTGCATAGATGCCTACAAGCAATGCAAGATGGAAACAAGTAAGTGTAAAAGCAAAAGCCTTCCTTATTGGTATTTTAGATACGCTTGATAAAAAATTCTAAATAATACGAATAACAAAACTACTTATGATAACAGTAATGGAAAGTAATTGTTACTCTGAAATCTT
>NYWV01000075.1 GCA_002685195.1 Porticoccaceae bacterium | reverse complement strand
CGTTGTTTGTCTGTTCGTCGAAGGTGGTCATGTGTTGAGCCTTTCTGTTTGAGTTGCTCGTATTGTAGCAGGAATCGGGGAAGGTGTCAAGTGGAGGTGATGGTATCTTCGAACTTTTCGAGATTTTCTCGCATCTTCTCACGCTGCTCATACTCGCACTTGTCGAGGTAATTCCAGAGGAGTCTACGATGCTCGTCCTGACGAGCGAGGTAGCGGTGACTGCTGAAGACTTCACCAGCATGGAAATTTTCCCCGCTCTCATCCTGTGACGGGAAAATGTAGGTTTCACAAAGGTCTCCAGAATCACTGCTCACGACTGCGGACACCACATAGGATTCGGTGTTGATTCCATCGGGAGAGAAATTCCAGACAGTCTGGTAGACGCACCGATCATCATCGGAGTGATACCGTTTACGAGTGCGGACGAATTTGATGTCTTTGATATTTGTCATGAGTGTATTGTACTCCGAATGTGTGGGGGTTGTCAAGCGTAGACCATACAAAGTTCGCGATTTTCTGCATCCCAATCTTCCCACGTCATGGGGTACGCGAGGGTGTAGAGTGCTTGCGCTTGATCGCGAGTCAAGGGAACCGATTCATCGCGGGAGCAGTCGAACAGGTAATACCCGACCTTTCCCTCATCCTCTTGATTGATGAATCCCTTATCGAATGCGACGAGTTCCACGCGGGGATGATCATCGTCGATTGAGAGATCCGTGAAGATTCCGACTGATTGAAGTGTGCTATCCATGCGTGTATTGTACTCCGAAGGGGTCAGTGTGTCAAGTGAAGGGAGAGTGATTTTCAGATAAAATCAGGAATATGATGCATGATCATACCGTGCTCGATATCGTCAGAAGCTAACCCGAGGAAGAGCACCGGTTCGAATTCGAGATCCTCCGACATACGTTCCCCGACGAATTCGCGCACCTCGTCCCGTGCATCCTCTTCATCGTATGCTGCAAGGACGAACCCGCAACCGATTCGATCGGATCCGAACTGAGTGTAGGATGAGACGTTGAAGAGGTAGAGCTGTGCTGGTGTGTTTGTCATGGGGGTATTATAGCAGGGGGGGTGAGGTTCCGCAACCCCTTAGGTCCTGTCCGAACAGTAAAAAGTAAATATTTTTTTAGGGACTCCAAACCGGCTAGCGATAGCCGGGATATTTTTCAGCCCCTACCCCCGGCACCCTCTTCAAGATACACAATACCCTTTCGGAGCATCTCGGGGTCATCACAGAGTTTTCCCAGCCCATCATTGCATCGCGAACAGAGCAATCCCCTGACATCCCCTGTTTCATGACAGTGATCAACTACCAGTGGATCTGGTGGTCTCCCCTTTGCAGGGGCTCTCTTTACGGAACGGATATCATCCTCATGTCGCCCACAGAGCAAGCAGCAATACCCCTGCTCTTCTCGCATACGATTATATTCATTCAGATCAATACCATATTTCCTACGCAGATGCCCACTACGGTCATACACCTTACGCTCTTCTGGTGTCATATCTTTATATCGTTTGCTCATACTCCGAGTATAACAGATATACTAGATAAAACAATGTTAGACACCGTACTTTTCCTTACATTTCTCACAGTGGCACTCGTCGTTGGTCATGTGATATCTTCGCACCTAGACTAGTACCCCCCCCCCCAAACCTGTATGCATACCATGGGACTCCAAACCGAAAAAAATTTCTCGGCAAAAAAATCAAGGAAATACCCCTGAAAAAGATTAAATAAGCCCAGACTGCCAGAGCTTATCTGTGAGAAACATTTCCAGTTCCTCACACTCACGTTCTCCGTCATGTGTCCATGTGTCTTCGATATACTGTCTTACGTGTATCATCTCATGTATGAGTGTACTGACGAAATCACGAATCGTCATACCAGCATTAATCTTAATTACAAAGCTGTATGGTATATCAGAAAGCCACCGTCGTTTATCGGGTAGACACTCTCCGTAGCAGTCTTCCAAAGCCTGAATTAGTAAGCGGAGTGTAAATTTTTTGTCCCCCAAGCTTAAATTAGAAATCGCCCAGTCTATAGTGATCTGGGCGATTCTTTTTTCGTACTGTTTTCCACCGCGAATGGTGAGCATCAGAATTTGAATCCGGGGTTTGTTGGAAGTGGTTCTCGGTACTGTCTACCTTGTTGTTTTGCTCTCTTCATTTCTCTTTCGACGTTCTTTACTTGCATGTCACCAGCAGTCTGTGAGTCTTGATATATTCCATAGACACCTAAAGGAATCGATGCTGCTCCGAGCAATTTACCACCTGCTCGTACAAGTGGGTTCTTTGCGACTGTTCTAGCGATGGTGCCAAGTCTGGACAGCATACCGGGTTCTGCTTTTTGCGTGACCTTTGCGACATCACTAGCAACGGTAGCTTTACCTCTCTCAGCCGCGGCATCAATACTAGCGCGAATCTTATCTCGTCTTGCTAGTTCTTCTGGGGTGTAGTCATCAACTTTCGAAACATTTGTTGGTGAAGCATCGGGTGGAGTCTCGGGTGAGATACCTGCATCCTTTAGAATCTTATCGTAATTAGTTTCGGCTTTGCTGAGATTCTTCTGAAGCTTTGATTCTACATCACTCGCAGAAATCTGTTTTTTGGCATCTTCCACATCACCGCTAATCTTCTTGAGTTCTGCTTCCTCTTCTGGAGTGAAGAAATTGAGATCGGCATCGTTTGCAGGTTTCGGTGTCTTGGGAGTTCCGGGTGGGCGATTATCTGGACTTGCACTTCTTTGTGCATCAAGAGAGTCCATCGCATCCTTGAGAGGATTCTTTTTCTTGTTCTTGTCTAAGTAATTTGTAATTTTAAATCTATCAGCATCTCCGCCATCAGGGCTAGACTGACCGAATTTTGGACCTTTGTCCACTTCTGTGATGTATGTCAGATACGACTTCATTTGAGTTACCTTCTACCCATCGATTGTGCAATTGCCATTGCTTGTGATGATATTGATCTAATTGGTTTTGTTAATCGTCTTGGTCCGCTGTCTTTACTTGTGGAGGGTGTTGTCGGTATAATTCCTGACTTGGTTCCGATTGTAGATCTACCAGCTTTTGATATTGTAACATCTCCACGATAGTTACTATTCGCTTGTGCTATGCCCTCTTCTTTACCTTTGTCAAACCCGACCCCCTTACCTTTAGAAAACCCTTCTTTTTTACCTCTAAGGTATGGATCAATTGCAGCGACTGTTCCGGGGTTGATACCGAAATATTCACAAATTTGTTTCTTTTCTTCAGTAAAATGTAAATTGTCTCTCATGAAATCATTTTCCTCGTTTAGTACCCGGTCCGCGAATCGCGTCATGTCGTTCTCCCTACGTTTATATATTCATACACCATATTTAAGACGTTCTGTGGTGGACAGAAAAAGAACGTCAGGTCGCCCCTCAATGTAGGTTCTCTGTGGTGCAATAACACGAAGCCCCGGATACTTTGCAGTTCTGTTACGAGACCTGTCCTGACGAATAACGAACACAGGAAGCTTTGTTCTTGGTATGTCAGTGACTGTTGTGTATATTGCTCCACCTTTGATTCGTAAGGTGTTATTTACCTCTTCCCAAACAAAGTCAGTCGGGAAAAATCCACTCTCTACAATTGCTCCATTTGATGAAGCTATATCAGAACCAAACACCAAAGCCTGTATCTCAGCGTTTGTTGGTTCCAAAGCTATTCTAGGGGAGATCGCAAACGTTCCTTGTGGTTCTCTTGTCAGAGTAACTCTACCCTCATCAGATAAGGCATCGAGTAACTCGTCTCGTTTTGTTTTGAACAGAACATCAGGGGACTCCCAGTACTGTGCTGTTGGATCTTTTACTGATATGTGAAATATACCAGAATCAGTTTCGAGATCTATATCAGACTTGTTCACAAGCCCTTGCTCGTTACGACGAGATGATGTTGCAACAGAGACTGCTCTACGAACACCTGTTCGTTTAATCTTTCGGTGAGCTGCTTCCAGTACAACTGTGATCGGAAGACCTTCGTTTTCCAATTCTATTGTCTGATTAATTGATTGAAGTAGTCTAGTCTCCGTCGCAGCACCTGCGGATCCCGCACCCTGTCTCTCCGTGGGTTTGAGGACAATCTTGATCTGCCCCACAACGACACTTTTCATATCAGGAGACACCTCTGCTCCTTCGAACAGTTGCCCTATCTTCTGTGCTTCCATTGAACGTTGTGCGCCAGGAACAAGTACGGTGACGTTACGAACACGATCACCAGTCTTAAGATTTTTGAATTTTGTATATCCATGGAAACGAAGAGCATTTGCCATCTCTGCTGCTGTTTCTATAACTTTATTATCGGGCATAAAAATCTCCAAAAGTATGTAGCTCAATCAAGATAAAATATAAATATAATGAATAGGAGTGCCACATGAAAGATTTTGTAGAATATATCAACGAAAAGATTGATGAAGAAAACATCGAACTAAATGCCAAAGGTGTTATTGGTAGCGAAGTTGATGAAGACGAAACTGATCATGAGGGGGAGATGGCTCGCGTTCAACTCAAAAAACTCAAGGACTACTCAGGTTCCTTATTTGACATGCTCAAAGATGATGATCAATTAAAAGCATGGGTTCAAAGTAAAATCACTAAAGCTGCCGCTGACATAGGCTCAGTAAAACATTACATGTCATACAAGGAAGAAGACCAATGAAAAAATATCGTAGTTCAATCAGTACCATCAGACACATCATGCTTGAGTCTCAATCTCAGTCCATGGGAGTTGTACCTCAAACCAGAAAACGTGTGGGTGGGGATGTTACTCCTATTGAAAAGAAAAAGAAAAATGGAACGGTTGATAGTACGACGAGCGAATCATTTGAGTCTCGCGTTGATCGAATTCGCAATACCATTGAAGAAGGTAGCATGGGTCTAGAGAGATTGGAACGACTAAGTAGGGCTAGAGTTGACATAGATCCAGCAAAAGTGAAGTACAAAGTCGCTCAGGCTAGAGCGCACGAATCCAACCCAGAAAAGTACCAAGGTAACATGGATCAGAACGAAAAAATGACCCAACACATGGGGGATCAGTATGCTAGAGCCGAACATCTCATGCCGGGTGATGCAGATCACTACAAGGGTCAAGTTATGAGGGCAAAAAATCTTAAAGGTGCCCCCGCAGGCGAAATCAGACACTTTAGATCAGATGGAACTGACGTAACCACACAGGTTAACTTTACAAACTCGCTCGGTGGAGAACATCACAGTAGTGTAGGAAGTCAATTTACTGCCCACCCAGAACACAAGCAAATGGTGCAGAGTACGACACTTAGTAGCACAGTTCCTCCTGCACGCGCCATGCATGGTGTCTTCACAAAAACAAGTGATCCACAAGGAAATGATCCACATATCGCAGTGATGGCTGCATATGGTGGTCCCCATCACCCCGAAGGTGGTGCGGAAAGAACTGTTGAACCACTTATGATGTCGATTAGCAATTTTAGATCTGCACGAGCAAATCTACCCCGTGGGGTTGCTCTTCACACTGGTGGAGTTCCACAAGATTTTATCAATCACGCAGTTGGTGACAACCAACATCCAGCAGGTCTACACAGAAATGGTTAAATTCACTGAATTCATCAGTGAAGCCCTTACGGTACAGCAGAGACAGAAGCGATCTCTTGTTGCCAGACGTACTGCACGTATACGTGCAACGAAAAGAAAGCTGAAAAGCAGGAAAAGAAAGCCAGAATCTGAGCTTAAGGTGAAAGCTCGACGTGCTGCACGTAAAAAAATCATGCAGAGGTTTACCGCTGGGGGGAATTTCTCTAAGTTACCTCCGAGTGCCAAGCAACAAATCGAAAAAATGGTTGATAAAAAGCAAAAATCACTCGAAAAAATTGCTATGCGACTTCTTCCGGTAGTGAGAAAAGATGAAGCTGTTCGTCTAAGCAAAATTTCAAAGAAAAAATCAGCAAAGGTAGGAAAATCTTCCATAAGAATCTCTGGTCTTGATGCTTATTGATTGACAAATCGATTTTTTTGTGTATAATTGAGAAATAACTCAATTTTGGACAAAAAAATGAACAGAAATACTAAATTTTACCGTTTTCTTGAAAAACATTTCGCGGGAGTTCTTGTTTTTGAGTTCATTTCTTGGGTTATGTGCTTTTGTGTCTTATTTTTTATTACATTTGCGGTAATTATTGAATTTTTTGATTGGATTTGGTAAATGTCGGGATTTAAACTAGGAACAATTTCAATTGGACCATATGGGCGGGGATTTTCTGTAAGATTCGCGAACGATTATGTCGTCTCGGTTCAATTTGGACCTAAAAATAACTGTTCAGTCAAAAATCAATCGGAAGATGATGTTGTTACCTTAGATAATCTAGATGAAACAGTCGATAATGCTGAAGTTTCAGTATATGATACAAATGGTGAACCAGTTATTTTTAATTCGTCGGGAGATGAGAGTCACCCATTCACAACACCAGAAAAACTTGTCACAATTATGACTTGGGCAATGAGGAGAAGTAATGATACCAAAAACTAGAGAAGAAGCTATACAGAGACTTTCGGCAAACTTGTGTGAAGTTGTATTTCGCAAGAAGACAACTGGTGATGTAAGACAAATGGAATGTACACTGGATCCCCAACACATGCCAATCGGAACATTTCAGAGTTTGGGTAATTTGGATAGATATGAGTTACAATCTGATATCGTTCCTGTGTGGGATACTGGGAAGAGCGCCTGGAGAAGCTTTGACATCAAAACGGTGCTAAATTTCGATGTGATTTCGGAATAAATACTAGTACAGGAGAAGTTATGGGTACTTACGGTGACAAATACGTGGACGAAGTAATTGAAGCAGCCGAGAGTGCTGTCGTTGGTTATGAAAAATATTTGCTAGATAAACTTGACTACAATGAACTAGCTGCTATAATGAAAAACCTAAGAGAACTTCTTCCCTTTGAAAACTATGATCGAGAAAGTGAATGATGCAATTTAGACTACACATTGATATTCCCCTTGGTGGTGACGAAGAACAAGCTATTAAAGATGCAGAGTACTACATCAACTTTTGTTTTTCAGACACTGATGCAAAGGAAAAGTTAGTCAATAATTTTAAAATCAATCAGGTAAACTATAGGCTTGGACATGATGAAGATCGACAGAAGTCGAATTATCTTAATAAAACAGAGAATGGACATGTAACGAACAAAAAGTTGCGTCTAGTGCTTTCGGACTGATTAATCAGGGCCGGATGCGGATGGCATTAGCAGCACCGCTTATAACGGTGTCCTCGTGGGTTCGAGTCCCACCCGGCTCATTATGGTAGAATTTTTAGTAAAAACAATTCTGATTTTATTTTTACTATTTTACGTAGTAGATTATATTTTATTTTATTCAGAGTTTGAGTTTTACTTAAAAGAAAAATATAGACAGACACGCATATTTAATTTTATGAGAAGATGTGGATTCTGGGGAAGATTGAATATGTTTTGCCCCGGAACAAGAATTTCATATTACACATACAAAATTTTCAATAGCAAGGGTGTTGTTGTGTGTGAATTTCCGGATTACACAAAACTAAATTACCTAAAACAACTCCTATATTACAGGTTTAGGAAAACTGGGTATGCTGGTTTAAAAGACCAGTATAGAATTAATTTACTCAAAACTATTCATAGAGAATATGGGTTTGAAGAGATCACACTGCAAGAAACGAGATATAGGATGCCATATAAGTATGATGACAAGCTATATCCCATCAACGTGATAAATACAAATTTCAAATATCCAGAATCGGTAGAAGATTCAGAACCGGTAGAAGATTCAGAACTGCTAGAAAATTTAGAGATAGAATCTCTAACTAATCAATCTGCACATGACTGGCAAATCTTCTGATATGATTGAATTTATAGATTCATATTTTTTCGATGAAGTAAGTGCGGTACCCTATGCAACACTGAGAATTCTTGTTGGTCTATTATTCATTGGTATGTGGATCGAAATAATCTTTAGTTATGAAATGTGTGCCCCTATTGGTCAAGGGGGACTTCTAATATATCAAAAAAATACTCTATGGAACGTACCTACAATTTTCAGGTTTGGGTGTTCGTTCAAACTTTACATGGTGTTGCATTTAATATCTGCTATTTGTATCACGATTGGTTTTTTTTCTGTAGTATTTTTAATATTCATGCTTTATCTCCATATAAGCTTTAGATCATACGCCTCTGGTCTTGTTGGTGGATCTGATCAAATTTTACATGCATTTTGTTTTTGGTTAATTTTTTCAAATCCAGATGCGATATTTTCTGTTACATCATTGATTATGCCGGAAGATCACTTGAAAGTGGTTCCATATGCAGGTAGAGGCCTAATTGCAAATATAACTTTATTCTACTGTCTATCCGTGATTTTAAAATTCAAGGGTAAAGATTGGAGAGATGGAATGGCTGTCTGGAATGTGATGAATTTTCCGGATAGACATAAGTGGAGATTTCCAACAAATTTCCTTGTAAATAAAAAAAATATGATTAGAATGATGACATACTATGTTCTAGTAGTAGAAACTCTCACTCCAATCGGGTTCTTTGTTAAACCATTGATTCCTGTATGGATATTCCTTCTTTTTTGTATGCACATTGGAATAGAGTTAACTATGTTTGTTGGACTATTTGGTTATTGCATGTTTGCATTTTTAATATTTTTATTCTTAACTTACTTGTATTGGTGAATATATGAAAGACAAAATTATTGGTGTTATTGGTAATGGGTTTGTTGGTAATGCTGTTGCCTCGGGATTTAAGAGTGTTGGTGCTGATGTTCGTGTGTATGATAAAGATCCAAGTAGATCTCCCAATACACTAGATGAAACTATGGAGTCAGACTTTATCTTCGTGTGTCTTCCGACTCCTATGCAGAGTGCTGAAGGTGGAGATGTTGATCTTACGATTCTTACGGAATTTTTCAATCAACCTGATCTGAATAAAGATCCGATCTACATTATCAAGTCAACTGTCCCTGTTGGTACAACTTGGAAAATGGCTATTAATAGTGGAGCCAATGTTGTACATAACCCAGAGTTTCTAACCGCAGCAAATGCCGAGGAAGATTTCATCAATGCAGAAAGAACTGTGATTGGTGGAAACCATTTGTGGACTTCTCCTGTTGCTGATCTATACAAAACTTACTGGCCAGACACCAGAGTCATTACAGTCGCTTCTAACGCGTCTGAAATGATTAAGTATACTGCGAATAGTTTTCTTGCAATTAAAGTGTCATTCTTTAACATGATGTTTGATTATTGTCAACGAGTCGGAATTAATTATTCAGATGTCTTGTCTGGAGTTTGCACTGACAGCAGAATCGGATCTTCGCACACTCAAGTGCCTGGACCTGATGGTGATCGTGGATATGGTGGAACGTGTTTTCCGAAAGATATCAACGCGATGAAGGAAATGTTCTTGTACGCGGGAGTGAATTGTGATATACTTTCGGACTCGTGGAAGTATAACAAACGTATTAGAGAAAACTGGGATTGGGCTAACAATCCTTCAGCAGTGAGTTCATAATGAATATTTTCGTACTTCATGAATCGCCAATAACATCCGCAAACCACATGTGTGACAAGCACATTGTAAAGATGCCGGTCGAAACTGCACAGATGCTTTCGACCATTCATCGAGTCCTTGACGGAGAAGAGTATGTCGATTATTCAAAAACTGGTCGGCGAATCAAAAGGTGGACGCATTGGCTTGATCGTGACATGCCAGATCATAAGTTTCTGTACCATGCTACAATGGTAAATCACCCATGTACAATCTGGGCCCGCGAAACATTGGGTAACTACATGTGGTTGGTTTACCACGGCAAACAACTCTGTAGGGAATATACAAGAAGATACGGTCGTCGTCATGCGTCAGAATCTATTATTGAATTCTGTCATGAATCTTGGCCCGAGAACATTGATCAAGACACCTACCACAAGGTTACTCCCTTTGCTCAGGCAATGCCTGATGAGTACAAGGTGGAGGGGGATGCCGTTAGTGCCTACAGAAAGTATTACATCGGGGAAAAGGCTAGATTCGCAAGGTGGAAAAAAGGTATCGGTCGTTGTGATTACCGAAAACCTCACGATCATCAACCCGAATGGTTTCCAGATCACGCTCTGATATCACACTACAACTAAGTGAAGCTGAGATTTGCCACTTGGAAAGATCCCCAGAAAAAACCTTGCTGGATTTCTGAGAATACTTCCCAAGTCTCTTGACT
>NYWV01000074.1 GCA_002685195.1 Porticoccaceae bacterium | reverse complement strand
CCGATAATAGTTGAGCGTAAATGACCCACATGCATTTCTTTGGCAAGATTTGGAGAAGAGTGGTCAATAACAACAATTTTTTTATCCTTATTGTCCAAAGATCTTGAGTTAACTCTTTTTAAATTGTCTGATAAGAACGATGGGCTTAGGTGCACATTAATAAAGCCAGGACCAGCTATCTCGAGTTTGTCAGCAATACCCTCCAGATTTAATTTCCCAATAATTTGTGTAGCTAACTCTCTAGGGTTTTCCTTCATCCTTTTAGCTGCACCCATGGCGCCATTAGCCTGATAATCACCAAATTGCGGTTTGCCGCTAAGCGCTAACATTGGGGAACAGTCTTCGGGGATTCCTGAAGCGATCATAGCCGCAGAAAACCGCTGGGTGAGAAGGTCTTTCAATCGCATTATTTAATTTATCCTATGTTTAGGCGCGCCTATGGTCGCGAATTGTAGGTTCCCTACCGCAGAAAGCAAAGCCTAACTTGCAAAAAGCCTACTTATTGTTATAGTTTTTGATTGAATTTTTAAAAACTCCACTAAATCGAGATTCGAGTAAGAATAAAGGAAGTATAGATGGAAGTAACGATCATTTCTCAAGGTCTTGATCTCATGCTTTATGGCATGGGGACGGTCTTTGCTTTTCTCACGTTGTTGGTGGGTATTACTCATGCGATGTCCGCTTCGGTTAATAAATGGGCTGCTGCTGATGTGGAGGCGGCTAGTGATCAGAAGTCTCCTGATGTAACTTCGGTAGACTCTTCTATTGTAACTGCTATACAAGGGGCTCTAGATCAGCACCGAGGGCGCTGAAGTGGTATCCATTTCAAGCCAAGGCAGATAATCTGCGCAATTATTTAATTACCTAACAACGCTATTGGACTTATTTTATGTCATCTAAAACGAATGCCTTAGGCATCACCGAAGTTGTATTGCGGGATGCTCACCAGTCACTGTTTGCTACGCGCATGCGAATTGATGATATGTTGCCGATCGCAGAGAAACTTGATCAAATTGGGTACTGGTCCATGGAGTCTTGGGGTGGAGCAACATTTGATTCTTGTATCCGGTTTTTGGGAGAAGATCCTTGGGATCGTATTCGAGAGATTAAAAAGGCTATGCCTAATACTCCCCAACAAATGCTGTTTCGAGGGCAAAATATTCTCGGTTATAGGCATTACGCAGATGATGTTGTTGAAAAATTTGTAGAGCGGGCGGCAATCAATGGGATTGATGTCTTTCGCGTATTTGATGCGATGAACGACATGCGAAATCTTGAAACTGCGTTGCGAGCAGTTAATCAAGTTGGGAAGCATGCACAGGGAACTATCTCATATACAGTTAGCCCAGTTCATACAACTGACTTGTGGGTTGACCAAGCCCGACAGATAGAAGATGCAGGCGCTGACTCTATTTGCATTAAAGATATGGCTGGGTTGCTAACGCCCTATGTTGGCTTCGATCTTGTTACTAAACTTAAGCAAGCGGTTAATATACCCATTCAGCTCCATGCCCATGCTACGACGGGTCTCTCTACCTCAACCATTATGAAATGTGTTGAGGCAGGTATCGACAATGTCGATACAGCGATCTCTTCTATGTCGATGACATACGGCCACTCTGCAACAGAGTCAGTAGTTTCTATTTTCAAAGATAGTGAGCGCGATACCGGCTTGAATATAGAAAAGCTTGAAGAAATAGCTGCCTACTTTAGGGATGTACGAAAGAAGTATGTGGAATTTGAAGGTTCCCTCAAGGGCGTTGACTCGCGAATTTTAGTGGCCCAGGTTCCAGGTGGTATGCTAACAAATATGGAAGGTCAATTGCGTGAGCAGGGAGCGGAAGATAAATTAGACGAGGTGCTTGCAGAGATTCCAAAGGTGAGGAAGGACCTTGGTTATATTCCATTGGTCACGCCAACTTCCCAGATTGTTGGAACTCAGGCAGTACTAAATGTGCTGGCTGGTGAGCGTTATAAGTCAATTACAAAAGAAACTGCTGGAGTGCTGCGAGGCGAGTATGGCGCTGCGCCTGCGGCGGTGAACACTGATTTGCAATCACGTGTGCTGGGCGAGGGAGAACTGCCTGTCGTCTGCCGGCCTGCGGACAACATTAAGCCTGAGCTTGCGGCTTTAGAAAATGAGCTAATCGGGTTAAGCCAAACGGCTGGCTTTGAACTTTCCGAAGGTGACAGGCAAATTGATGATGTTTTAACTTATGCTCTATTTCCTCAGGTCGGCCTGAAGTTTTTACAGCATCGCAACGATCCTAGTGTGTTTGAGCCAGTGCCCACCGGAAAAAGCCCAGCTGAGCTCAATGAGAAAGGGGAAGAGGTTTATACTGTAAAAGTGGAAGGAAAGTCCTACATCGTAACGGTTGCCGATGGTGGAGATATTAGTGCGATTGGTGAAATCGGAGTTCACAATGCTGAATCAGGAGCGGTTCCAGATAGCCCTGGTGAACCGGTTACTGCTCCTCTGGCAGGCAACGTTGTTAACGTATTGGTCGAGCCGGGGCAGATTGTTGCTGAAGGGGAGTCCGTTATTATTTTGGAAGCCATGAAAATGGAGACATCAATTAGCGCGCCCAATGCGGGAAAAATTGTTGCAGTGAAAGTTCAGAGCGGAGATAGCTGTGCCGTTGGTGACACGTTGGTAACCATAGCCTAAAGGGGCCTAGTTGATGGAAAATTTAATCAGTCTATGGACAACTTCCGGTTTGGCTCAGATCGAATTGGGTCAGGTAGCAATGATGGCAGTTGGTCTGCTGTTATTGTTCTTGGCGATCAACAAAGGGTTTGAGCCGCTACTTCTTGTGCCGATTGGGTTTGGAACTATTTTAGCAAACATCCCAGGAGCGGGATTTGATGCGGCTCCGATTTATGATCAGTTGGGCCAGTTAGAAAGCCCCGGTGGGTTGCTTTACTACATTTATTATGCAGGTATTGCCACTGGGTTGTTCCCATTAGTCATTTTTATGGGAGTTGGAGCAATGACTGATTTTGGACCGCTGTTAGCCAATCCCAAAACTCTGCTCCTTGGAGCCGCCGCACAGGTGGGTATTTTTACAACAGTTTTGGGAGCTGTTGCGCTAAGTCATTTTGGGATCTTGGACTTTAGTATTCGTGACGCAGCGTCTATAGGAATAATAGGGGGCGCTGATGGGCCAACGGCGATCTTCGTTACTAGCAAGCTTTCGCCAGATCTATTAGGAGCTGTTGCGGTTGCAGCATACTCTTATATGGCTTTGGTCCCAATTATCCAGCCGCCAATCATGCGAGCGCTAACAACTCCAGCTGAACGACAGATCACAATGGTTCAGTTACGGTCTGTGTCAAAAGCTGAACGAATTATATTCCCTTTGACGCTATTATTACTTGTAGCCATGCTTCTGCCTGATGCAGCTCCTTTACTAGGAATGTTTTGTTTTGGTAATTTGATGCGAGAGTGTGGTGTTGTTAACCGATTGAGCGACACAACACAGAATGCGTTAATTAACGTAGTAACTATTTTCTTGGGGTTGGGTGTTGGATCTAAAATGAGTGCAGACAAGTTTCTAAATGTTGAAACTATGGGTATTCTCGGTCTGGGGGCAATTGCTTTTTGTATAGGCACTGCCTCGGGAGTATTAATGGCAAAGCTAATGAATCTTCTATCTGCTCATAAGGTTAACCCACTAATCGGTGCAGCTGGAGTCTCTGCGGTACCTATGGCCGCAAGAGTTGCTAATAAGGTTGGCCTCGAAGCAAATCCTCAAAATTTCTTATTGATGCATGCGATGGGGCCAAATGTAGCTGGAGTGATTGGGTCAGCGGTTGCCGCTGGAGTAATGATCAATCTAGTGGGAGGGATGTGATTCATTTGGGGCCGGTAGAGCAAGAAATTATTACAAAGCTAACGTCAGGGGTTGCGCCTAATGTGCTTGAGGTTTCGAATGAAAGTCACAAGCATTCTGTCCCACCTGGATCTGAAAGTCATTTCAAAGTTGTGGTCATTAGTCAGGACTTTAATGGCATACGTTTGGTTCAGCGTCATCAGATGATCTATTCAATCTTGGCGGATGAGCTTGCAGGTAGCGTACATGCGCTGGCCTTGCATACTTACACGCCTGATGAATGGATAGAAAAGCGTAATGAAACGCCAGAATCTCCGAATTGTCTGGGCAGCAAAAACCGTACCTAAATCAATATTATCAGTATTCTTGGATATACTTTTATCCGGAGCTACTTGAATTATTCAGGTTTAACGTTTCAGTAACCAATTCATCGCATATATATCCCTATTCACCGAATTGCTATGGAGGTTGCGGCTAAGGGGGCAGAGAATTCAGGGTGAGAAAAATATTTTCAGTTTGTTCTGAATAAAAAATTAAACTTTTGTCAGGGGGAGTTATGCGTCCGCAATCAACCGTCAGCTATTTGGGCTGGTTCCAATCTTTTTTCCAAGCTAATCATTTAGGTTCTGTTCTAGCGTTATCTTTTTCGCTATTTCTTGCAGCCTGCGGTGGCGGTGGAAATACTGTTACTGAAAATGATCTGCCAGAACCAGCTGGTCCGGATGGTATTGCGCCAACCTTGACAAGCGTAATGATATTGCAACAGCAAGAGAAAAACTCTAGCCCTGATGGTGTGGCAAAGCTGGGTCAGTCAATTAAAGTTGACTTCACAGCTACAGAAGCATTGATGCAGCCGGTTGTTACCATTAATGGTGTGGCGACTGAGGTTGTAGGTAAAATTGGAGATTGGTCAGCATCCCGTGAAATGGTTGAGTCGGATGTTGATGGATATGTCACGTTTAATATTTCGTTTAGCGATACGAGCGGTGAGCCCGGCGTTGATGTATCTGAAACGACTGACGGAAGCAGAGTGCAGTACTGTGCAGAAGGGTGTGTGGCACCAGTTGAAGATCCTCTTGTTGGCGAGTGGCTGCTCGATGGAGAAGGAGCGGCGGGTGTTGGGCCGACTGCAGGTAGTATGGAATGGTGGTCAACAGGCGCTGATGTCGTTGCGGAACGTGCGTGCTGGTTTGACGATTTATTCTCGTTTGCAAAAGATGGAACGTTTAAAAATATTCAGGGCGATGATACCTGGGTAGAGGCTTGGCAAGATGGAGGCGCCGATGCCTGTGCGGCACCAGTTGCTCCTCATGATGGTAGTGCTGCAGCTTCTTGGGTTTGGGATGAAGCTGGCGCAACACTAACTATCAATGGTAGAGGCGCGCATTTGGGTCTAGCCAAAGCTGTTAATGGGCAAGAATTATCGGCCTCAGCATCTGCCCCTGATTCGATTACATATCAAATTTTGACGTTAACTGCGGACGGCATGAATTTAACTGTCACAGTAGAGACGGCCCCTGGGGTTTGGTGGACATTTAATTTGGCGAAGAAGCCAGTTTCTCCGTTCGTCGGTGTTTGGAAACTTGACGGTGAGGGAGCAGCAGGTGTAGGCCCCACAGCCGGAAGCATGGAATGGTGGTCTACTGGAGCGGATGTTGTAGCAGAAAGAGCTTGTTGGTTTGATGATTTCTACACATTTGGAACAGATGGTTCCTTCAAGAATTCGTTTGGCAACGACACTTGGGTAGAGGCTTGGCAGGGTGGAGCTGATGCTTGTGGTGCGCCGGTTGCCCCTCATGATGGAAGTGCGGAAGCAACATTTACTCATGACGAGGCTGCTGGGACACTCACTTTGTCTGGCAGAGGTGCTCATGTAGGCTTGCCCAAAGCAGTCAATGGTCAGGAGCTGGCGTCGTCCGCTTCAGCGCCAGATTCTATTACGTACGATATTTTGACACTAACAGCTGACGGCATGAGCTTAACAGTGACTGTTGAAACGGCGCCTGGTGTCTGGTGGACCTTTAATCTAGCTAAAGTGCCGCCATCACCCCTTGCTGGTAATTGGCGTCTCGATGGTGCTGGTTCCGCGGGTGTTGGTCCAGTTGCTGGTAGCATGGAATGGTGGTCTGCTGATGAAACAGTGGTAGCTGAACGAGCGTGTTGGTTCGATGATCGATATACTTTTGGTGAAGATGGATCGTTCACAAACGTTCTTGGTGCTGACACTTGGATTGAAGCGTGGCAGGGTGGGACAGATGCCTGTGGTGCCCCTGTAGCTCCGCATGATGGTTCAAATGCTGCATCTTTTTACTACGATGAAGCGGCAGCTCAGTTAACGATCAATGGAAGAGGTGCCCACCTAGGACTTGCAAAAGCTGTTAATGGTGAAGAGCTAAGCGCATCTGGTTCTGCTCCTGATTCGATCATCTATGAGGTTCTTACACTGACTGCTGACGGTAACAACATGACTGTTACAGTTGAGACTGGTGCCGGAGTTTGGTGGACGTTCAATTTGGTCAAGGTGCCGGTTTCTGCTCTTGCAGGTAGCTGGTCTTTGGACGGCGAGGGAGCTGCTGGTGTTGGACCTACTGCGGGCAGTATGGAGTGGTGGTCAACCGGAGCCGATGTTGTAGCAGAGCGTGCATGTTGGTTTGATGACACGATGGTATTCGGTGATGACGGATCGTTCCGCAATGTGATGGGCGATGACACCTGGGTTGAAGCATGGCAAGGCGGCGCTGACGCGTGTGCCACTCCTGTAGCGCCTCATGATGGAAGCTCTGCTGGTACCTATAGTTATGACGAAACCGCGGGGAAAATTACCATTACTGGCAAGGGTTCGCATCTTGGACTTCCAAAAGCCGTTAATGGTTCTGAGCTATCTTCTTCAGCTTCAGCGCCAGATTCCATCACCTATGATGTGTTAACAGCTACGGCAGATGGTAAATACCTAACGGTTTCTGTAGAGACTGGAGCGGGTGTTTGGTGGACGTTTAATTTAGCTAAGAACGCCGCCGCAACCCCAGCCCCAGTTGATCCAGTTGATCCAGTTGATCCAGTTGATCCAGTTGATCCAGTTGATCCAGTTGATCTAGGTGCTGGAGATGACAATGTGCTCAACGTAGATGAGGTGATTAACTTTAACTCCACCACCGCAGACTATGGTTTGGCTGATTTTGGAAACAATGTGAGTACTCTTGTAGCTGATCCAACCGATGCAACTAATACTGTTGTATCTATTGTGAAGGGCAATGAGACTTGGGCAGGAACTACGATTGCCAAAGGTAATGTTGTTTATCCGTTAACCGCTACTGACACAGTTATGAGTGTACGTGTTTGGTCTCCTGAGGCTGACATTACCGTTAGACTAAAGCTTGAAGAGTCAGGTGATAACACTCATACCGTCGAAACTGAT
>NYWV01000073.1 GCA_002685195.1 Porticoccaceae bacterium | reverse complement strand
GACATTAGTCAGTTCCTTTTGTGACCGATACTAGGAAAAAACCTCGAAGATACTCGGCGGTGCGAATACCAACAAAATATAGAGGGCTGATAACTCTATAAGGTGCCAATTTTTTACACCGAAGTTAATTTCAGTAGTTTCTTCAGTGATGATAGATGTATAGAACGATGCAACAAAAATCAAAGAGCCGTAAATCATGCCTAGTGTTGCGATATTCAGAGCATCTATGGGAATTCCACCTAAAGATAGCTCATTAAACCATCCAACAAGTGAAATAATCAGCGAGAATATAATGCCAATGATGGAGGTATCGACAAGGGCGCGGCCAATTCTTATTTGCTTTTTCCCTAATAGAAGCAAACAAAAAATCCCAAAAAATATCGAAGCCACTGCAGCGGAAAAATAAGTTGATAGAAATTCCTCAGAACCAACAGAGGATTGAATCGCGATAATCATCATGAGTAACAACAAGATAACTGGCAATAATAAAGCTTTTATGTCTGCCTTGTATTTAAGTCCCTCTTCGCTTTCGTCGATAGCGTAGCCAACTAAGGTAAGAATGACAGCGTAAAAAATAGTCAAGAGCATAGTGGCTGCACCCGCGCCTAAATATTCGCGGTAAGTGTCGGCACTTTGGAGGACATCGTGCATACCAAATAGCGTCATCAAAATTCCCACTGGCACCGAAGTGAGCATAAGAAATCTTCCGACGGGAAACCCCACTTTTAACTTAAGCCATAGTGCTGAAAAAATTGTTGGAATTATTACAACTGTAAGTCCAGAGGTCTGAATAAAATCCCCAAGTGGGATAGCATTGATAATGCAGCCGATAAAAAATAGAACTCCGAGAGACTTTTTAACGGTACTTGGTATTCCAGTTATTATTGTTCGTGATGTCATTTTTAATCTCTTCTAAGAATAAGTCTCTATCTCGTCTTATCGTCCCTCTCAAACACATACTTAACCGTCTTACGCACCTCGCTAAGTGCATGCCATCGGGTCCTCTAAAGTGTGTATATAAGCAAGCTAATCATATTATTTGCGCAGGTGATGACATCAAGCTCCTCCCAATACCTGCTCTATAGGGCCAAACAACTGCGTCCGCTGTCTAGATTAATGTGGCGTTACTCTAGGTATCGTTCGAGAATTCGTCAGGTATTTGTTCGATGATAGCTCGAAAATTTTCTGAGGAAATAGGCGCTCTAGTCTCATAGATTCCTCTCGCAAAACATCGGTTATAGAGTATCTCGATTCCACGTTGCTTGGCTTGCCAGACGTCACCTTCCATCAGACCTTGTGAATACTGATAAAAGTCATTTTCATACAGCAACCAAGCAGAATGGACTCCATTTCGATAGATGACTTCTTCAGGTGTCAGGGTGTAATTAAGGTTCTCCTCAAAATAAAGACTTTGAATGTCACCACCCGCTTCCGTATAGGCATTTATCAGGTCTCCGAATAGTGCAGACCGCCCCAGCTGCTGACCCGCCTTCGCAATCGTCTGAGATTGCCTCATTTCTAGACCTACAAATATGAGTGAGCCAATAATCCCTACCATGCCCAACAGTTGTATAAAATCCTCAATTGCTATCTTTCTCATTACTCAATTACCTCCCCTCCAATAGCCTCTTCTTCAGACCGTATAATATTAATCACAATGTTATTCTTTCCCGGTTATCCACTGCCTTTTCAAAGGTACTGATACGCAGTATACGATCCATCAGGAATTCTTGAGCCGCAACTTGATTCTTATGATTATCGTCCAGCGCGGTCCCTATGACAGTCTCTATGACCTTGGGAACGTCTGGATGCTCCAAAAGCGTTTGCTTTATTGATGATCTGAAGCCCCTCTTGGCGAGTGCGGTATAGATTTGATTGAGAAATGTCTGGAGGTTTCGACAGAAAGTGGTTAATTTCCCTGCCTCTTCTGCAGAGATGCAATTGCCACTAAGTGCGCATAACTTCTTCTGCCAGTCTCTAGGTTGATTTGGTGCTGCTCCAGGTATCGCTTCAGCATCAGATTCTCCAGGGTAAGAGAGGCTTGTCTCGTGCGATCACTAACCGAGAGGGCCAGTAAATCACTCCGAACCAGAAGGTATAGAACAGAATATTCATGACTAGGTCCTTGCGGTTATTAAAGCCTAGGACCAAGTCGGGGATGTTTTTTAAGTCGGAAGGACCATAGAGATAAATTGAAGCCAGAATTAGGCCAATCCAAAGAATTGAGCTTGAGACACCTATCCAGGCGAAAATTTTCAACACGCTTCCATTGTTCTCTTTTAATTGCTTTTGCTGTTTTCTCATAAAGCTTTGTAGTGCTTCGACCGCTGATAGAGTGTGCGGAAACAGAGGGCGGTATCGCCTAGCCCATAGTGTGGGATAACATCATTCTCAAATATCAAAACTTCTGAAAAGCATAATTTCGGCAACTTTCCCCTCTCTCACCCTCAACGCTTCGTTTGAAATCACTTTAGCTAGCTAGCTGTACTTCTTGTTATCGATTACTCATCGAAATATTGCGATACGGTCTGTTCCTGCTATTCCACCAACCCAATATTCATCATCCACACTAATAACTACTGTGCCTACCGGAAAAAAATCAAGGACCGGAATGACTCGAATAGTTTCAATCTCTAAATTTACTGGGTTGGCTTTCAGAAGATGAGTAGCAGAACTGTCAGAGCAGCCTCCTGTTGGAGTGCAACCTCTATCATGCGCAGCAAGCAAAAGCTCTCCCTCGTCAGACCATCGAATATTATCTATTGAATAGATAGTTTCTTTTTGGATGGACTGTGATGAATCCTGTCGCGAGAGCTTTTTGAGCGCTGTCCCAAGGTATGCTGCAACGAATAACGTAGAGCCATCTGATGAAGCCACTATCCCATTCGGCCCTGGCATTTGACTTCCTTCAACAATCTTCCACCCTTCACTGTTTGACCATTCCCAAACTTCCCCAGAACCTCTGTTCGGACTGCCTGCGGGAGGGAGATGGGTCACAGCAATTTTATTATCGGGGAGCACCGTTACTGCATTAAACCGTTCAACTTCATCAGGTGCTTTCACACAGCCCACCCATTGTAGAGAAGGTACGTCATCATTGATTTCTAGCGAAAAGACTTCTATCGCTTCTCGATATCCATGACCAACCACATATAGCAAATATGAGTTTCGCCCCGTCTCGCGAATCGAAATACCATGAGGCTGAAAGACATTAATTGAAGTGGGGCAATCACCGAAATTCTCTGAGTCATGTTTCGCTTCCAAGGTATTAAGCGGGAATAACTCGCTAACAATTCGTGAATTTTTATCAATAGCGTATATCTGACCCTCAGTATCTGATATTCGTCCTGAAGCAATCACAAATTTGCTATTAGGTACGCGGAGCAAATCTTCGGCCTGATTCACGCCACATATAAATTCTAATCCTTCAATAGCATTGCAGTTTTCTTGGGCATAAATAGTTGCCGAAGAAAAATACAGAACTAAGAAAATAGTAAATGATACTGCTACGGGTATTTTTGATGACATAACTCAGGCTCCAAATATCTTTCTCAATCAGACAAATAACTTTCATTAATATATGCTTCAAACGCAGGCAAGTAACCCCATGATTCTTCGCGCCTTTGAATTAAGTCATCCCAATAAATTCGTGCGTAATTTTCACTGCTTCTAAGGTGCACAATTAAAGGGCTCAGCGTTCTTTGCAGCAGCTCTTCATCGATTATGCCATTTCGTATTGAAGGTAAGCGAATTCTGCTTGCCGCTGGAGCATTCGCCAAAATCCACGATAACGCTCCTCCTCCGAGTCTGACAGCTCTTCGTTTTCCAATGCCGCAATTCTTACCCGATTTATTTCTGGTTCAGTTAACATGACCTGATTATACGCAGCTATTTGCTCTGTAAGAGCTTGATATGCGGAAACCTTTGCTATCTGTTGATTCTGTCGAAGCCCCAAACCGACAAAAACCAGAGACCCGATAATTCCGATTACACCAAGAAAATTGGCAACTGCAGTCAACGATATTGCTACGGATATTTTTGAAGATATATGTATTATCCCCTGAACAGCCTATTTGGCTGATATCTAAAGAGGAACGTACTTTACTCGTGAAATTAAGCTGGCAAATACAATTTTCATTGATCGGTTACCTCACCCTCTAATGTATGAGATTCTTTACCCATTACACTACTGCTTATCAAATGTACTTATGGGCAGAATCCTATCCATCAGTATCTTCTGGGCGACTGCTTGATTCTTGTGAATGTCATCAAGGGCGGTTCTAACGACCGTCTAGATGCTCCAATACTCCCGCCTGTATGCATCAAAAACCTTCGGCTGAAACTTACAGATTTCATTGAGCGTGTTCTCGCACACCTGATAATCATGGCAGAAAATATGAGTTGTTAGAGGTATCCCCTTACCTGTAAGCCATAAAATCTATAATTACCTTAATAGGTGTAAAGGGTGTAAATCTAAGTAAATCAAACCCTTTGTAGGTGTTACGGGTCTTATGTAGCTTACTCGTCTTACCCCTTATAGGCACACCCCCCAGAAGCAAAGTGATAAGGGATGCTTTGGAGTGGGCTGGTTAGGTAAGCCGATATATCCAAACCCGTTGGCTGGTGCAACCAAGAAGAGTGAATCTGAATAGGTGCCTTTAATGCCTAGGCTTTAGATTTCTGTCGCATATCCAAGATGCCAGGCAACAGAGCAATCATCATTACGATAGATGCAATGTACTCTCCGCCTAGTGATTCACCGGAAATGAACTGATAAATGCCGTATCCGAAAATCAACCAGCAGGTGCATAAGTAACCAAATAGTACGGCTTGTCTGAATTTATTTTTCATAACCATCTTCCAAACTGTTATTTGAATATTAGGACATGATGCATCATGAGTAAAACACCCTTAAAACGTGGCAGGCCATCAGGAATGCCGGTAAGACAACTGGAGTTAAAGCAAACACTCTTGGAGTATCCTGACGCCCCCAATGTCATAGAGACTGTGTTACGGGCCGTTTTAGACGATAATCATAAGAATCAAGTTGCGACTCCAGAGTTCCTGATGGATCGTATACTGCCTATAAGTACCTTTGAAAAGGCAGTGGATAGTCGGGAAAAGATTGACATTGTGATTAATACCATACGATCTGAAGAAGAGGCTATTGAAGGGGAGGTAATTGAGTAATGAGAAAGATACCAATTGAGAGTCTAATTCAGCTATTAGGAATGGTGGGAATTATAGGCTCACTCATATTCGTTGGTTTGGAAATGAGGCAGACCCAAAGAATTGCGATAGCTGCGCAGATTCAAGAAAGATATTCCAAAGTTTCCGACTACCACATTTCTCTCATGACGGAGGGAGAGGTAGCCAGGGATCTTATCAGGAGGAGTGTGTACACTTTAGACCTCGATGTTCTTACTCCAGACGAGCAGGCAACTCTGATTCAGATTAAAAATTTTTTTATAAACCAATGGCAAAGTATCGTAGCGCAGTACGAATTAGGACTCACACCCCAAGATGTTTGGGAGCAGACAGCCGACCGGATCAAAATTGCTTTTGCACAGTGTGATTGGCGTCCGAACTTTTCTTCTGTGACTGCCGGCATGAATGATTATCTCGATAGCTTGCCATCTGATTGCGAGGCTTAAACCATGAGAAAAGTAAGCTTAGATACATGG
>NYWV01000035.1 GCA_002685195.1 Porticoccaceae bacterium | reverse complement strand
AAAGACGTTGTTCATTCCTCAAGAGGTACAGCTAAATCAATTAGCTCTGGACTTTTATACCAAATAGCTGGCAAAACAGGTACTGCGCAGGTTGTTAGCATTAATGCTGATGAGGATTACGATAAGTCAAAACTCAATAAGCGTCAGTGGGACCATGCGTTATTTATTGCCTTCGCTCCCGNTGAAAATCCGGAANTTGCAATTGGCCTGATCGTTGAAAATGGAGAGNACGGCAGTTCAGTAGCTGCACCCATTGCTAGAAAAGTTTTAGATGCCTACATGTCAAACAGACAAGACAGNGGAAAAGAGCTGATCTCCAAATCCAAAGCTGAAAAGACTGAACAAGGGTACCTCGCTTATGCAGAGTAACGATTTTGTTCGCAGATTTCAGAGTCCTGGCGGCGATCGAATAATCAACCGTGTGATGAATATCGATTTAATTTTATTTGTTTTACTGTTGNTGCTGTGCGCATTTGGTTTNATTGTTCTCTACAGNGCTGGTGGCCAAGATCTTTTTTATGTCAAACGGCAATTTATTTTTATGNTTACNGGTTTTANTTTAATGCTCTTAGTCGCGCAATTTCCTGCTAGNTCTTGGGAGAGATGGGCCTTTGTATTTTATGGAATTGGTTTAGTTTCACTAGCCGCAGTTTTGATCTTTGGTGTGGGAGCCAAGGGAGCTCAGCGTTGGCTCGATATTGGTTTTACTCGACTTCAACCTGCAGAATTTATGAAGGTTTGTGTGCCACTGATGATATCAGCCTACCTGGGCAAACGCTTTGTTCCACCCACGGCTAAACATGTGTTTTGGTCTGCTTTTATGGTCATATTGCCAACGCTCCTAATCATCCAGCAACCTGATTTAGGCACAGGTATTTTGGTTTTTGTATCAGGCTTTTTAGTCTTATTTTTAGCAGGCTTAAGAAAGCGATATTTAATTGGGTCTACCTTGTTAGCTCTGGCAGCGGTGCCAATGATGTGGATTTTCGTACTCCGCGACTACCAAAAGCAGCGAGTACTTACCTTGCTATCTCCAGAGGATGATAAATTGGGAGCAGGCTGGAATATCGTGCAATCCAAAACGGCTATTGGNTCAGGTGGGATTAGTGGTAAAGGTTGGACCGAGGGAACCCAGTCCCAGCTAAATTTTCTTCCCGAAAGTCATACCGATTTTATCATAGCGGTACTTGCCGAAGAATTTGGTTTGATTGGTGTTCTCACTCTCTTCACTTTATATTTGCTGGTGATCGGAAGATGTATAATTATTGCCACAAATGCGCAATCTCAGTTTGGGAGGTTACTAGCAGGCAGTTTCGGGCTTGTGTTTTTTTTCTATATTTTTGTCAATATGGGAATGGTATCAGGAATACTCCCAGTAGTTGGTGCCCCCTTACCAATGATTAGTTATGGCGGCACAGCAATCTTAACTCTGTTCATCGGATTTGGTATGCTGATGGCGATAAGTACAGAACCAAAACGAATAAGGACACAGCTTTGAAATACATATTTTTAATTATTCTCAGTACAGTACTACTAATCTCTAATAAAACATCCGCAGATTATTCAGCCCATGAGCAAGCTGGTCCATTTATAGACAGTATGGTCAAAGAACATCAGTTCGAACGCCAAGATCTAGTCCGCTGGTTAACTGAAGCTAAACGACAAGAATCTATTATTAAAGCGATGAGTAGGCCTGCAGAAAAAGCAAAGCCGTGGCATGAATATCGAAAGATTTTTGTTACAGATACTCGTATTTCTCGAGGGAAAAAGTTTTGGCANGAAAACAAGGATACCTTGGAGCGAGCAGAAAAAGAATTTGGAGTAGATCCCGCTATAATCGTTAGTATTATTGGNGTAGAAACAAACTATGGTCGCAATGTNGGCAGCTACAGGGTAATNGANGCCTTAACNACNNTAGCATTTGATTATTACACCCAAAANGANAAGAGAGAATCTAGACGCAANTTNTTTACNGTGCAGCTAGAGCATTTGTTGCTGTTGGCTCGAGAGCAAAACAAAGATCCTNTGGNTCTAAAAGGATCTTATGCTGGCGCCATGGGTTGGGGACAATTTATGCCAAATAGCTATCGTAACTTCGCGGTAGATTATGATAACGATGAATTTGCAGATATTTGGACAAATCCAACGGATGCGATTGGAAGTGTTGCAAATTACTTTACTAAACATGGCTGGATAACCGATGCTCCAGTGGCCACCAAAGCTCATATAAAAGGGACTGTAGATAGTAAAACCCTGAATAAGATGAAACGTCCAAAGGAAACCATTGCTGACCTCACTGCCCAGGGTTTTGTTCCAGTGGACCGNTTTCCCNCCGATACAGCCGCTTTTCCTATCCGCTTAGAAGCGAAATATGATGATGAATACTGGTTGGGACTACATAATTTTTATGTGATCGGTCGTTATAACCCGAGAGTCAAATATGCCATGGCTGTCTTTCAATTGAGTCAGCAGATTCGTCATTCAATGTGCTCTGAACCGAAAAGCTGTGCATCATAGAATTTTTAAAGGCTAGATACTTTGCCCACCTCAGGTTATGTATTTAAATTCTTCATTCCTATGCCCATCGGGGTATCTGAAGTGCTAAACTAATTGTTTTTAAACCTACGAATATTGGTATCCAGATTATGGCTAAAAAGTGGCTTATATTAGCAGTATTACTCTCATTATCTGTTGCAACAGCGACACCTAGCTACGCACAAAAAATGCGCCCTGCAGAGCCAGAGATTGCAGCTAAAGCATGGATTTTAGTGGACGCTAATACTGGCAAGGTCATTTTGGAGAAGAATGCTGATGATCAGCTTCCTCCAGCTAGCTTAGCAAAAATGATGACGACCTATCTTGTCTCAAATGAAATTAGCGCAAATCGTTTGAAAGAAGAAGATGAGGTACTAATCAGCGACAACGCTTGGGTACTCGGAGGGGCAAAGACCGACGGTTCTACAATGTTTTTAAGCCCAAGAACTAGAGTTTCAGTTATTGACTTGATGCATGGAGTAATNATCCAATCTGGTAATGATGCTGCCATAGCATTGGCGGAGCATGTGGCCGGTGGTGAGGCCGCTTTTGCNGACCTTATGAACCAACAAGCCGATATGCTTGGTATGGAAAATACTGAATATATGAACGCTACCGGACTGCCAGCAGAAGGAATGTTTACCTCTGCTCGTGATCTGTCTACCATTGCTCGTGCGATCATTCAGGACCATCCGCGATATTATGAAATATATGCGAAGAAATACTTTCAGCACAATAATATTAACCAACCCAATCGAAATCGACTTTTGTGGCGAGATAAGAGTGTTGATGGTTTAAAAACAGGAAAGACAAATGAAGCAGGTTACTGCTTAGTTGCATCAGCCAAACGCAGAGATATGCGTCTGATATCCGTTGTCCTTGGGGCTAAAAATGACGAATCTAGAGCTAGGGAGTCTCAGCGCTTACTTTCCTATGGCTTCAGGTATTTTGATACTAAAAAGGTCTACACCGCTGGTGAGATCCTGAAATCTAATGCTAAATTATGGTACGGAGCGGAGGAGTTTTTAAATCTTACAATCACTGAGGACGTAGTTTTAACCTTCCCTCGTGGTTCTGAAAAAAATCTTCAAGCTAATATACTGGTTAACGAAACAATCAAAGCACCAATATCTTCAGGGCAAGAGCTTGGTCACTTGCAGGTTCAGCTAGACGGTGAGACTCTAATTGATATTCCTTTGGTTGCAGAAAAAGACATTCCTAAATCAGGTCTTTTTGCTCAACTAGTCGATTGGATTATTCTGTTGTTCACCGAGTTACTATCTTGAGGCTTATCAATGGTAACTGAACAAGAGCCTCCTAAAATTGAATTTCCCTGTGATTACCCTATCAAGGTCTTAGGCGAAGCCGATAGTCGTTTTCATGAACATGTTTTGTTGGTGATGGATAAATATGCTCCTGGATTTGATCGTAGCAACATTTCAGTGCGCGATAGTAGTAAGGGTCGTTGGCAGTCGGTGACTGTCACTATTACCGCAACGGGCACTTCCCAATTATCTGATATATTTGAAGCTCTAAAATCTAACCCACGAGTTAAAATGGTACTTTAACAATGTCGATTGCGTTGCCCTTATTAATTCGCCACCTGGGTATCCAAGACTATAAATATACATTTGAATCAATGAAGCGCTTTACTGATCTAAGAGACGAAGCATCTAGCGACGAGATTTGGTTAGTTGAGCATCATCCGGTCTTTACCCAAGGTCAGGCAGGAAAAGAAGAATACGTTCTCCTACCCGGTGATATTCCTGTGGTAAAAAGTGATCGAGGCGGCCACGTCACATATCACGGGCCCGGTCAAATCACCGCTTACCTAATGATTGATCTCAAGCGTTTAAGGATTGGAGTACGAGATTTGGTCTCTCTTATCGAAAAAGCATTAGTAAACACACTTGCCGAGTGGAATATAAAGGCTTCTCCGCGTTCAGACGCTCCTGGTGTGTACATAGAAAGCGGAGAAAAAATTGCCTCTTTAGGTTTGCGTATTCGGAAAGGTCGNAGCTATCACGGGCTAAACTTTAACGTTNATATGGATATGTCTCCTTGGCATCGTATCAATCCATGTGGACTAGATGTGACCATGACACAGCTTGCTGATCTATTGGAAATAACGCCCAGCATGGAAACGGTTGCTTCTAAATTAATAGGCCATTTAACAGACGGACTCGGTTATAATGAGGCCTTGGTGGCAGATAGTGTTCCAACATCAATAAATCCAAGGACTAACTAGTAAAGTGACAAACCCAGCACCTCCTAACACTGACGATTTAAAAAAGGGCTCAGAGTTACCTAACTCCAGTGAAGCCGAGTCGAGCTCAACATTTAATGATCTAGGATTAAAAGCGCCGCCAAAACGAACTAGGCGCCTTCAGACTGGTGAGAAGCTTCGCAGTGCTGACAAGGTGGAGAGAATTCCCGTGAAGGTAATTCCTACCACTGAGATAGTTCGCAAACCTGAATGGATGAGAATACGTCTTTCCGCCTCTCCAAAAGTACAAGAAATTAAAAGTATTTTACGCCGACACAACATGGCAACTGTCTGCGAAGAAGCAGCCTGCCCGAATCTTCATGAATGTTTCAGTGGGGGTACAGCTACATTTATGATTATGGGAGAGATTTGTACTCGTCGATGTCCGTTCTGTGATGTTGGGCATGGCAAACCTAATAAGCTAGATGTGGATGAACCAAAAAATTTAGCCTTGGCTATTCATGAGATGAAGTTAAAGTATGTGGTCATTACTTCTGTTGATAGAGATGATCTTCGTGATGGTGGCGCTCAGCACTTTGCTGACTGTATTAGAGAAGCTAAAGTTTTATCTCCCGATCTTAAAGTAGAAATTCTAGTACCTGATTTTCGTGGGCGAATGGCTCCAGCGCTAGATATACTTAGCGAGACGCCCCCACACGTTTTTAATCACAATTTAGAGACTGTGTCTCGTTTATATCGAGAAGCAAGACCCGGAGCCAACTATGCATGGTCTCTTAAGCTCCTCAAAGAGTACAAAGCACGAAATCCCAGGATTCAAACAAAATCTGGACTAATGGTAGGCCTGGGTGAAGATAAAGATGAATTACTTAGAACTCTTGATGACCTTCGAGAGCACGATGTGGACATGCTGACCGTAGGCCAGTATTTACAGCCCTCTGCCAACCATTTAGCTGTAGATAGGTTTGTTCACCCCGATGAGTTTGCTCAGTACACAGAATATGCACACAGTATTGGCTTCAAACAAGCAGCCTGTGGCCCTCTGGTTCGCTCCAGCTATCATGCCGACAGGCAAGAGCGCGGGGAAGATGTTACACAAATGGATTCTGCAAGGTAGGCTAGCCACACCTCAGAAAAACTATTAGAGCCGTTCTCTATTTTCAGTCATCAGACCAAATTTCACGTATTGGCTCACCAAAGTCATCGTAAACTATTTTCTTTTTAGGGCGCTTTTTGGGCTTAGTCGATTTTGAGATAGCTGGTTTTTTTTTGCGGTTATCTAATGCAGTAACGACATCATTAATATAAGTTCTGGTTTTTCTCGGCTCTCCGCTAACAAATACCGCTCGCCCTCGCGGCTTATCTAGAGGCTCCCCGGTTTCTCCTGCAGTGTGCTGCTTTATTTCACCCCCACGAGAGAGGAATTCCTCCGTCTTGCGACGTAGTTCGTTGCGGATAAAGTTTTTACTTGAATGGTTTGTCACAGTTAAACTTTAATAATGGGGTAATCAACTAGTCTACCAAAACCCTATACTGTTTCAAATGATTACTCTCAAAAATCAATTACGTCATGACGCTTAATCGAAGAAATCTAGCTGCAGAGCCAATTCTTGCTGTCTTGTATCAACAAAACGAACACCAAGGCCAAGTAGCCTCACGGGCTTCGTTCCCCGCATCCAAGCCTCTTCGAGTAGTCTTTGGAAGCTCTCTAGAGGGAGGCCCTTACTCATCTGGCGCTCAACTGTGGTGCTAGTAAAATCATTAAACTTCACTTTAATAAACTGTTTAGTCACCAAGTAATCCTCATCAACACGACGCAAACGGCTGCGTAGCTCCATCAATAACCCTGATAGTTTGTTTTCACAGGCTAACTGATCTTGCAGATCATCGGAGTAAGTATGCTCTACACTCAAAGACTTTCGTCGACTGTCTGAATTGACAGGACGATTGTCGATACCAAAACTCAGATCATGCAAACGCTTGCCGAAGGTACCAAACTTGTCGACCAGCTCAATGAGTGTTCGTTCTTGCAGGTCGCCACAGGTTTTTATCCCCAGACGATTCAATTTTTCGTTTGTGACCTTACCGACTCCAAATATACGCTTCACCTCAAGGCTTTTAACAAATTCATCAACACCTTTAGGCGTAATCACATATTGTCCATCCGGCTTGTTTAAATCACTCGCTACCTTAGCCAAAAACTTGTTAGGCGCTACTCCTGCAGAGGCAGTAACTCCAACCTCCTGAGCGATCACCTCTCGAATTTGCTGAGCGATTAGTGTGGCACTACCTTGACACTCTTCACAGTCAGTAACATCCAAATAGGCTTCATCTAGTGAAAGTGGCTCAACTTTGTCGGTATAACGATAGAAAATTTGGCGGATATGATGCGCAGCCTCCCTATATTTAGCCATAGTACCGGGGATAACGACTAAATCGGGACAGAGTCGGAGTGCATGCGCTGTCGGCATCGCCGATCGAATTCCAAACTCGCGAGCATTGTAGTTGCAGGTAGCAACCACCCCCCTACGATCAGCCTTCCCTCCGATAGCGATAGGTAACAGTCGTAGAGATGGATCGTCACGCATTTCTACAGCGGCATAAAAACAGTCACAATCACAGTGAATGATTTTTCTCAATCAAATACCTTTTGCTGTCTCTCTATACAACATCATCTTCAAACTGACGATCTGCGACACGCATACCGAGACGTTTGGAAATAATTTCAGGCAGTAGCAACATGGCTGGCGTCAACAGGAGGGTAAGTATAGTAGACACCACTAACCCATTGACAATTGCACTGGCCAGAGGCTGCCACCAAGAGGCTACCATCCCACCTATAGTAAAGCTACGGTTCACTAGATCAATACTTAAACCATTGGCCAAGGGAAGCAAACCGACAATTGTTGTAATTGTTGTCAACATGACTGGCCGAAAACGGGATTTTGCTGCCGAGTAAACTGCTTCGGAAGCAGTTAATAACCGATTATGACGTCTCAAATAGTTGTATGTATCAATTAATACAATGTTGTTATTGACCACAATTCCGGCTAGGGCAACTATGCCAACACCCGTCAAAACTGTACTAAATGTTGCCTGGGCTATAAGTAAACCAAGGAGCACTCCNGCNGTNGACATCACCACAGAAAACAAAATCAAGGCCGCTTGNTAAAAGCTATTAAACTGCATGACCAACATAATCAGCATGACCGACATTGCCAAAGAAAATGCGGTGGATAAAAACTCAGCTGCTTTTGCCTGCTCTTGATTAGCCCCGCGGAAACGAATTTTAACGGGTGATTCGGGNTCTTGCTGCTTTATCCATTGATCAATCTGTCGAGTTTGGTCATCTGCAAGATAACCAACCTCAGAATTTGCGAGAATAAATACTGTTTCCTCTCTATCAATTCTTTGTATGGTATCAACTCGAGGCTTGGGTACCCTTTCACTAAAACTGCTTATCGGTACTGGCCCATTGGGTGTATTGACCCTTAAATCGTCAATAGATGTTAACTGACGGTCCTGTTCAGGGAAGCGTAACCTCATTTCAATTTCTTCATCCGCATCATCGGGTCTAAATTCCCCTATCATCACGCCGCCTGTAACCATTTGGACCATGTTGCCAACATCCGCAACGTTGACTCCTAACATAGCAGCTCTCGATCGATCTACATCAATCTCCCACTGAATCCCCGCCAATGGCAGGGTATCTTGGAGATCCCTGACACCCTCAACGTTTTCTGCTATCCATTGCCTTAGCTCCACGGTTTTTCGATACATCGCTTGTCGATCCGGTGATGAGAGCTGAATCTGAATATTTTTCCCGGTGGGAGGGCCTGTTTCTACTTCCTTACCGGTCACATAAACTCCCGGCAAAAATTTTGTGCGCTCTCGAATTTCAGCAAATATAAGGTCGCTTCCTCTCTCTCTTTCCTCTCTAGGATATAATTCCACTAACAGCGTACTTATTTGGTCTCGACTAACATCAGTACCAAAGGCAACGAAACTGGCGCTATTGCTGTAGGCGTATACCTGATTAACACCTTCTATTTCACTGACAATATTTGAGACTTCAAGTGTTATTTTCTGTTGCTCCTCAATGGAAAGATTCCCCTGAGCACGCACTTCGACTGTGCCATATTGACTCTCGATAGCTGTAAAAAATTCTTGCCCAGCATTAAAGTTTCCGTATAAAAAGAAAACACCAATAATCATTCCGATGGAACCCAAGGCAGCCTTGGCGGGTGATCTAATCACTGGGGTTAGCAGTTTAAGATAGAAGTCCTGTAGCGGTTGGAACATGGTCTTTGCAGATTCTTCAGATTGGTGATCTTCAGGTAGTTTCTTCTTTTTACCTCGGCGACGGGCCATCACAATTCCTAATGTCGGCGCAAAGATAAGCGCGTAAGCAAGGGACCATGCTAATACTGCAAACACAGTAATGGGTAAGTAAGACATGAACTCACCGGAGACTCCTGGCCAAAAGAGCAACGGTAGGAATGCAGCTAAGGTAGTCCCGGTGGACGCAATAACAGGGATTGCCATACGCTGAACCGCGGTTATATACGCCTCACGAGTTGATAAACCCTCGGCCCCTTTGGTACTTGAAAACTCTACAACAACAATAGCACCATCAATAAGCATACCCAGAGAGAGTAGAAGCCCAAACATCACCATGAAATTAAAACTGTGACCCAGAACATTAACGATAATAAGCGCTCCGAGAAGGCAAAATGGGATGCCAAAGCCTACTAATAATCCGGATTTAACACCCAAAGTTGCCACCACTAAAATAAGTACCAAACACATGGCAGTGATAATATTACCTTGCAACTCGTTAACCATTTGATTAGTCATCTCTGAACTATCAAAGGTGTAGCCTATATCCATATCCATGGAAAACTGATCTCTGGATAGAGCCACGGTTTCTCTAGATGCATCAACCGTTCTAATTAGATTGGCAGTAAGACGTTTGCGCACGTCGATCGCAATCGTCTTTTTACCGTTAATAAGACTATAGCCCGAAGGATCCTTGAAAGTTCGACGCACATCAGCCACATCGCCCAGAGAGACTGANCCCTCTGCATTATTGCGTATTGGTAAGGATCTGATATCGTCAGTCGTTTCGATCAAGGCAGGTACTTTTATNCCAAAGCGGCCCTGCGCNGCATCCATCTCNCCNGCTGGGATCAAAAGATTGTTGACCCTCACTGCGTAGACTATTTCATCGATGCTTAAACCGTACTGTTCGAGTCGCGAGGGATCCAAAACGACATCAACAACCTCGTCACGATGGCCAGAAATATCNGCTGTAAGCACGTCTGGAAGCATCTCTAATTGACGTTGATAAAACTTTGCCGCTCTGAAAAGCTCTCGTTCAGAGACTTTGTCTCCTGAGAATGTAATAACTATCGCTGGCTCAGGGCTTGGGCTGAGTTCATTAACGATGGGCTCTTTAGTCTCCTGGGGGAATTCGGCTTTGGCCCTATCAACTGCTTCACGTACATCNGCGACTGCTTGCTTTATGTTGTCTCCTACTTCAAATTCAACTGTAATGACAACGAGCCCCTCACGGGCAGTGGCTTGAGTTTCCTCAAGTCCGTCGAGTGTTTTTAATTCTTTTTCTATCGGTCTCGCCAAAAGCCGAGCACCGTCCTCTGGGGAGATACCGTCATGCCTTACCATAATCATAACGATGGGCAATGTCACATTAGGATTCAACTCCACTGGCATTGAAAAACGTGAACCCGCTCCAGCAACAAGTACTAAGAGCATTATGGCGAGCGTTGCTCTGGAGTGATCAACAATAAGTCTTAAAAATTTCATCTNTCTGACAGCCCGTTTTATTGTTCAACAACGTTGGACAAAAAAGTAGGAGCAACCTTTTCACCATCAATAATGTAATTCTGTCCCACTGTAACAACCANNGCNTTCTCTGGTAATCCTGAGACCCACATACCCTTCTCTGTTTCNCCAAGNGCCGTAACGGNATTAGATTGGNCGATATTCTTTTCACTGATTACTCGAACCACCATGCCGCCTNGGTCGTCTAACAAAACGCTACTGGCGGGAATCAAGTGTGCTGGCACACTTTGAGTAAGAATTTCAAGGCGCGAGGACAAGCCAGCTAAAATAGACTCATCAGGATTCTCCGCAAGCGCTTCTAAACGATAGCTCCGCGTTGCAGTGTTTGCTTGATGAGCTAGATAACTAACTGAAGCCCCAGTTGAATGAAAACCATTTATCGTCACGGAGGCTTCGTCGCCTAACTTTATTTTACTAACTTCTTTTTCGTTGACCAACGCTGTTATCTTAATTGGATTTAGATCAACCACTACAGCGCAGATCATCCCTGGAACAACATAATCACCAATCTCGACTGGACGTGTCTCTACGATTCCATCAAAAGGTGCTTTGACCTGTAAATGACTGACATTGATCTGAGCTCGTTTCAAATTGGCTCTGGCCGTCTCTAATTTTGCTTTTGCTTGGGATATAGCTAAATCAGATTGATATCCTCCGGTTTTCAGTTTCAGCGCGCCTTCGTAAGCGATATCAGCTTGTTTTAAGTTTGCTTGAGATTGGCTTAAACGCAATAATCTATCCTCGGCATTGACTTCACAAATGGTCTGCCCTTTCTTAACACCGGCTCCCTCTTTAACTGGAACCGCAGAAATTTGGCCTGCCACCTGCGCCACAACATTTACCGATCTATTGGCCTTTGTATTTGCACGCAACGAAACTTTTGGCTGGAACATTTCCTGACTAAAAGTCGTGACTTGAATAGAGGTGAGAGGAGTCTCAGTGAATTTTACTTCTTTAGAAGCTGGGGTGACGAAAATACCGCTGCCAAACCAAAGTAAAAGGACAAATGTAAAAATAGATGCTAAACGAACATTTGTATTCAAGATAATTCCTCTGCTGTTATTCTTTTGGGGGGTAAAGATTGTAAAGCAAAAAAGATTTTTTTATGCCAACTAATCAAAGATTTAAGTCACCATTATAGTCGGTTTGCGTGAATCACAATACTTTACGTGT
>NYWV01000034.1 GCA_002685195.1 Porticoccaceae bacterium | reverse complement strand
GCACCTTAGAAAACATCATCCAGATTGAGCTACTCCCAGCCCGTGAATTCCCGATGGATAAACAGGCAACTAATAACTTTCTCAACAACTGGCATGCACATTTTGATCATGACCCAACCAAATGTCCCATTTATCGTGATATTAAGGATGGCATCGCACCACAGGGAATAGAATATTACCTAAGCTTATTTTTTGACCAAACAGCAACCCTATTCGACTACCTACCCAGTGATGCAATATTGTTTACCGATGAGGGAATTGAAGCCGCAGCNGAGCAATTTTGGCAGGACATAAATAGTCGTTATGAAGAATATTGTGTGGACCCCGAACGGCCTATATTGGATCCCTCTGAGCTATTCATGCCNGTTGACCAAATATTCCATGAAATTAAAAAGCTGCCACGCACTATTTTGAATTACCAGGGTAACCAACAAAAAACTAACGCGCCTCACTCGCAGATTTATCCNGTCCCGGANGTNTCNGTNAATGCAAAACAANCGAACCCTNTANCAAAANTGCAATCTTTTATCGGTAGTTATTCCGGGCAAAAANAGNCCCTAAAAATACTTTTTTGTGCAGAGTCATCAGGNCGACGNGAGGTATTGTGCGACTTNCTCAAGACGATCGATATATATCCTAANGAGGTAAATGACTGGCATGAATTTGCGGAAAGTAATAATGATTTCTCTATCACCACCTATGCTTTAGATGAGGGAATATTAGTTTCACAAGACCATATTTGTTTAATTACCGAGGGTGAGTTGTTCGGCCAGCAGGTGATGCAACGACGACGACGATCGAAGGCTTCGGAGTCCCCAGATTATATTTTCAAGAGTTTAGCNGAACTAAAAATCAATGCACCAGTGGTACATATTGAACACGGTGTAGGCCGCTATCAGGGCCTGATTACTCTTAAAGTGGACAGAAGTTCACAAGAATTCTTAATGCTAACCTATGCGAATGATGCAAAACTCTATGTGCCCGTTTCATCCTTGCACCTCATTAGTCGTTTTGGTGGCGGCGATCAAACAGCAGCTCCTCTCAACCATCTTGGCAGTGATAAGTGGGACAAGGCTAAACAGAAAGCAGCAAAACAAGTTCGCGATACCGCCGTAGAGCTGTTGGATATCTACTCTCGCCGGGCTGCCCGCAAGGGTTTTGCCTGCGATGCTAACGAGCAAGACTATTCATCTTTCACCGCTGATTTTGCCTTTGAGGAAACCGCAGATCAACAAGAAGCGATTGATGCTGTGAGGCGGGATCTACTAAGCCCACAACCCATGGATAGGCTAGTTTGCGGTGATGTAGGATTTGGCAAAACTGAAGTTGCTATGCGCGCAGCGTTTACAGTTGTCAGTAGTGGCAAGCAGGTGGTCATACTTGTACCAACAACACTTCTGGCTCATCAACACCTAGAAAACTTTCGCGATCGTTTCTCAAATTGGCCTGTAACGGTAGCGGAGCTATCACGATTTAAAACGGGTAAAGAGCAGAGTCAAATTATTCAGGAAGTCGAAACTGGAAAAGTGGATATTCTTATAAGCACCCACAAATTGCTCCATGCTGAAATAGATTTTAAAGCTCTTGGTCTTATGATTATTGATGAAGAGCATCGTTTTGGCGTGAGACAAAAGGAAAAGATTAAATCACTGCGCAGTCAAGTCGACATCTTGACGATGACGGCAACGCCGATCCCAAGAACGTTAAATATGTCAATGCATAGTATTAGAGATCTATCTATTATTGCCACTCCCCCAGCCAAGCGTCTATCAGTCAAGACTTTTGTTCGGACTCATGAATCTCGTGTAGTTCGAGAGGCCATACTTCGTGAAATTCTTCGTGGTGGCCAAGTTTATTTTTTGCATAATGATGTAAAAAATATACAGAGAGTCGCTGACGAGCTAGCTACTCTAGTCCCAGAAGCACGGATTAATATTGCTCACGGCCAGATGCGTGAACGGAATCTGGAAAGAGTCATGTCAGATTTTTATCATCAACGGTTTAATGTTTTGGTGTGCACAACGATTATCGAAACTGGCATCGATATCCCCAGTGCAAATACCATACTGATTGATCGTGCTGATAAGTTTGGCTTAGCTCAATTACATCAACTTCGCGGTCGCGTGGGTAGATCTCATCACCAAGCATACGCCTACCTAATGTTGCCTCAAGAAAAGAAAATTACTGCTGATGCGACTAAACGATTGCAAGCTATCTCTGCCGCTGACCAACTCGGCTCCGGTTTTACATTGGCAACCAATGATTTGGAAATTAGAGGCGCAGGAGAGCTTCTTGGTGAAGAGCAAAGCGGCCATATACAAGCAATAGGTTTTACTCTTTATTTAGAAATGCTAGATCGTGCAGTCACCGCTATTCGGAACGGTAGCAAGCCAAACCTGGATGCATCCCTAGATCAAGGTATTGAGGTTAATTTGCATATTCCTGCTTTAATCCCTGAGGATTATCTCCCGGATGTGAATATGCGACTGACACTCTATAAGCGCCTAGCTGATTGCCAGCTAGCCTCAGAGTTACATGAATTACAGGTCGAAATGATTGATCGCTTTGGATTATTACCAGAACCGACAAAGTCTCTGTTTCAACTTGCCGAGCTTAAGCAGTTGGGTGAGCGATTAGGGCTCAAGAAAATTGAAGCAGGCCCTAACGGTGGTCGATTGCAGTTTACTGCCACCACTGAGGTAGAACCCATAACGATTATTAAAATGGTGCAAGCCGAACCAGATACATACCGCTTGCAAAACAATGACCAACTGAGTTTCACTATGCCTATGGATGATCCACGAGAGCGGTTCAGGTTGGTATCTGATTTGTTGACTAAACTTCTGCCGATTAAATCAAAGTAACAGGGAGAATGACCATATTCAAAACGAATGAATATCAGCGCGGCATAAATCAAAAGAGCCACAGTTTCAAAAAACTGTTGGCCACTATGTTAATGCTCCTATCAGTCTTTGCTGCTGGGCAACAGTCTGATAGCGATGAGGAGATAATACCACCGCAGAACTGGTATCAAGTCGAAGTCATTTTGTTCACTCAAGANGGTAATATTGGAGAAGAGGTCCCACCCCTAGATTATGACCTCAGCTTTCCAGACGATATTCTTGAACTAATCGATGTAGAAGCCNTAGCTGAGCAGCAAAAACTCGCCATTGTTGGTGCTTTATTACCTGAAACGCCAGANATATCGCTAATAGAAGCGTCTCCCTTTGTTGGTTTTATCCCCTTAATTGAGATGCAAGACCCAGCTATTAGTCCAATTACGGACAATCTATCAGATTCAATTATTGGAGAGACCCAAGCTCTGTCTGATCTTCTTGTTTCTACTGATTCCTTAGTTGAGCCTTATTTACCAGAGTATGAAGACCCATTTGAAATGCTCGCTATAGATCAGCGAGACTTAAATGATAGTGCGAGAGTTCTAGCTCGCAGAGACTATAACGTAATATTCCACCAAGCATGGCGATTTGTCGCTGATGAAAACAGCAATGATCCATGGATATTAGTTCATGCTGGACAAAAAGTGGGTAACAGAGCGGAAGTAGAAGGCAGTNTTCGATTTTATAAATCACGGTTTTTACACTTTGAAACCAATCTTTGGCGTCTTAAATTGGCTAACGAAAATTCTGCGGAACAAACAAGCCTAGCTAANCTCCCCGATGTCCCGCAAATNGATTCAGATGATACGACTTTAGCTTGGCGCTTGATTCCNATCTCNACAGAAAATGAGAANGTTGAGGCAACAGAGTCGACCGATTTAGATTTGAACACGGAGGAGNTTACCCCAGAGAGTGAACTTTTCACAGAGCTGGAATCTGCTTCTCAGACGTTGGGTAAAAGCCACTCTGGTTACACTTTAGTGTCGTTTGACCCCAGAGAAGCCGATATGGAAGGCCAAGAACAATTAGAAATACCCGTGACTGAAGTTTGGTCTATCGCGCAGTCCAAGCGTATTGAAGAACAAAGTGTCTATTATCTTGATCACCCTGAACTGGGAATTATGCTAACTATTAAAAGTTACGAACCTCAACCGACCAATCCACCGCCAGTTATTGAAGATACTGAAGTCCTTGAGCAGTGATTCTAAACCGCTACTAGCGTGATGTTTGGTCAACCATAATCAATCTATTGGTATCAAAACCCAGCCCTGCTGCTTTCTCCAAAAAATGCGCTAAAAGCTCATCGTTAATTCTTGGGGTACGCGAAAGAAGCCAAAGATAATCCGTATTCATTCCAGCAACAAATGCATATTGATAATCGGCGGTATCTAGCTCAAAAATCACGTAGGAACCATAAAAGGGGCCAAAAAAGGACACTTTAAGATGCCCCAAATCCTTTGAACCCACATGATAGGCCTTACCCTCTGCTTGCTCCCATTGGTCGGTTTCGTCTTTAAATCCTCTATTGACCACCTTTATGCCGCCGTCATCTCTAACAGAGTAGCTAGCAGTAACTGCGCTCAATCCTCTCTCAAATGAATGATCCAACCGAGCAATTTCATACCACTGTCCTAGATATCGCTCCATCTTAAAATCTTTCACTGGCTCAACGCCCTGGGGAAGGCCCGTACAACTGGNAAGACCAACAAACAGCATTCCTAGGAACCCATTACGAACTCTTCTCATGGTTCTCTCAAAAACAACAAGAGTCACCTACTGACTCTTTTCTAACGATAGTTGCTCATGAGTTTCGAGATGAACTGTGGAGGTGGGGAACGCGATTTCAGCTCCATTGGCTTCAATTACACCCGCGACTTGAAGTAACACGTCCTGCTTAATTTTGTGATAAGCAACCCAGTCAGTCGTTTTAGTAAACGTATAGATAAAGAAGTCTAGGGAGCTTGATGAGAACTTATTAAAATTAACGATCATGGTCTGATTATTATCAATATCATCATGTTGCAGAAGCATCTCTGTTACCTGATCTACAACTGTGCCCATTGACGTTAAATCCGAATATCGAATACCAACCGTCTCATAGATTCGACGATTGGTCATTCGAGATGGGTTTTCCACAGAAATATTGGCGAATACTGCGTTGGGGATATACAAAGGGCGTTTATCAAAGGTGCGAATTCGCGTTAGTCTCCAACCAACATCTTCAACGGTNCCTTCAATCTCTTTATCTGGAGATCTTATCCAATCGCCCACAGAAAANGGTCGATCTAAATAAATCATCAATCCNCCAAAGAAGTTCGCNAATANATCTTTTGCNGCAAAGCCAACTGCAATACCACCGATACCTCCAAATGCCAANAATCCCGAAATACTGTAACCAAAAAGCTGCATCGCAATTAGCACNGCAGTAATGATTACCGANACGCGNAGTAACTTNGCAACAACTCGAACTGTGGTGGGATCTANNGGATCAGANATAAACTCTGGNCTGATCANATTTCGCTCTGCGCGTTTAATGAAGTTATTTAAAAATAGCGCGCCAAGGACAATAATCGCCAATCGATTTNCAGGATCAATTAAACCAAGCATCGGAGATTCCATTCTCTCTGCGGCAACCGCGGCAGCAAAATTAATACCGAGTATCCACACCAACCANACCAAAGGTTTTCTGCAGGCTTCTATAAACGCATCGTCCCATACTGTTTTAGTNTTGGCCGCGTGAGCCTCTAGGCGATCAATAACCCGGTTGAGAATATAGCCCAGNCTAAGAGCAACCAANACGATCAGAAATAATTCAATGATCCAAAGAGATTCCTCACCAGTTAGGTCTACTAACCATTTTTGAAAATTATTCATTCATATATCCCAGTCTTGTAAAGATCGTATATTCGGTCAAAAGAATTTAATTGTTTATATAACACTTAAGAGCTTCTCAATCACAGCAGAACGCCTAGACGATTGCTCAAGGTCGCTCCACGCCACNGATTTTGAAGANCTCATCGCCCCTATCCTGTCATTTTGAGGAACGTTCTCTCTCTCCATGTAAGACAATACCTCAACTGCTCCCTCTGGACAATTGCAGACTAAAATCATATCGCAACCCGCATCTAATGCCATTTGCGCTTTACTTTTATATCCACCGGCTACATCAGCTCCCTTCATAGTCAAATCATCACTGAAGATTACGCCTTCAAAGCCCAGCTTTTGTCTAAGTATCTCTTGCAACCAGTAAGAAGAAAAACCAACAGAGTTAGGATCAATAGCTGGAAAAGTAATATGTGCCGGCATGATCCCACCCAAATTGCTGGCCAGCGCACGAAACGGCTTCAAATCATGACTCTCCATCTGCTCCCAACCACGAGAATCTACAGGCGCTTCCAAGTGACTGTCGGCAAAAATTCCCCCATGCCCAGGGAAATGTTTACCCGTACTCGCCATTCCAGCCTCAGCCATACCTTCAATAAACGCCTTTGCAGTAATAATAACGGTCTCTGGATTGCTCGAAAAGGATCGATTGCCAATAATAGAACTCGTATCGCGATCGACATCTAACACTGGTGCAAAGCTAATATCCAAGCCACAAGCGAGGACCTCTGCAGCCATAAGCCAGCCGACATCGTGACATAAGGAAAATCCCGCTCTAGCATCCTTATCTAAAAAATCTCCCAGGGCCTGCATCGTAGGTAGCTTGCTAAATCCATCGCAAAGCCTCTGCACCCTGCCTCCCTCTTGATCAACTGCTATCAACAGATTACTCGAACAGGCACGAATTTCACGAACCAAGTCAATGACCTGCTGAGGAGTCCCTAGATTCCGGGAAAACAATATCACACCACCCACATGAGGGTTTCTCAACAACGCTTCTTCGTGGCTACAAAGAGAACGTCCGACCAAATCTAACATAAGTCGTCCGTATGGTTGTTTGTCAGAATAATTCAACCGATCTACTCCCCAATTAGAAATTTTGGCGTGGTTGTTTAGATAGATTTCTTCTTTACACCAGCAACGTATATTCCATTAGATTATTTCACTTTATTGTCCAACGTCAACCCAGAAAAAATAAACCGATATTTTTTATTATGTTATTAGAATTAGCTAAAAAACTACTTTTGGTTTCTGCTGTAACTCACAAAATATCTTATAGNCCTCTCATCCTACACTGAATAACAAATAGTGCTAGGTTGATATTTCAGTAATCAGAAAGGAGAGAGAACATGGGCCGCCGCATACCATCTGTTGGACAGTGGTATCGGGATATCACCGCTAATAGATTATTAGAGATTATTGCTATCGATGAATATACCGCCACCATTAGCATCCAATATGAAAATACNGAAATAGACGAACTTGAGTTAGCACAGTGGGCCGAACTAAGTATCCTGCTGAGCAATCCCCCGGAAGATTGGAGGGCATGGGCAACTCTCAATGACCAAGATCGAGCTTTCTGCGACAGTATTGTNGATATGACACCAAGTAACAGCAGAGCAACTGAAATAAAACCTGATAAGTCATTTGGTTGGGACGAGCTTTAATTTGCTTTCCCCGCCGATAGTGTCGCCAACTTTTTAGTAAGCATCAAGATTCTTGCTAAGAATTTCTGTGAGTAAGACTTGCCTATTCCATTTTACTGTATATAATCACAGTTATACCACTNGGGAGACACANAATGGATAGGCTCACTGCTCGACAGCAACAGATATTTGATCTAATCAGAGATTGCCTAGACGAGACCGGTTATCCGCCGACTAGGGCTGAAATCGCGCAAAAACTTGGCTTCAAGTCGCCCAACGCTGCTGAAGATCATCTGAGGGCTCTTGCCCGAAAAGGCGTCATAGAAATGATCCCCGGTGCATCAAGAGGCATTCGTATTGTTGAACAATACTCGGGAATCCCTATTATTGGGCGTGTAGCCGCGGGTGAACCCATTCTAGCTGAGCAACATATCGAAGATTACCAAGAGGTTCCATCGAGCACATTCCACCCCAGCGCAGATTATTTTCTTCGCGTTCAAGGTCAAAGCATGGTNAATNTNGGNATTATGGATGGGGACTTACTTGCTGTACACCAGCAACCTACNGCTGACAANCAGCAGATTGTGGTAGCTAGAGTTGATGGAGAAGTAACTGTGAAAAGACTCAAGAGAACAAGCAGTAAGCATGAGATTCATCTGCTACCAGAGAATCATGATTACTCNCCAATATTGGTTGACTTGAGAGCCCAAGATTTTGCAATTGAAGGCTTGGCGGTTGGCGTAGTAAGAGTATCCATCTAAATATTTCTAGTGGAGTGTCTGATGCTTCTCGTCTGTCTCTATGGCTGAAGGAGCCCTGTCTTCATTAATATCAAAGACCGTCTGAATACCCGCGTCCATCATACTTTTGGCCACTTCTACGTGTTTTCCATCAAGATATTGCATTATTGACGGTGAGAAGCTGATTCGTACCAATGGTTCGTCAGATCCAGCACGCTGCAAAGCAATTTCACCATCATCTAGAACGATGAGTTCATATTCAGTGAAAGCCATATAACCTATTCCTTTTAATGTTTTTCCGGAGTCTGGCGCCTANTGAACCGACTATTGGCAACGACTTGTTAGCCATACCCCTACCTGTGAGACTTCTAGTTTAACATAGTATAAAGCAATGACCGTTCTTATCGGACAACTAAAGTAGCAATTACTTAGCCCCTTTTTCTGCTGGAGTCCATTTGCCGTGGCCGTAAAACGCACTCCACCCAGTGGGCTTACCATCAGTTTCACTTCGCACGTATTGCTCTTTCGTTTTTCTGCTATAACGAATGACAGTCTCATTTCCATCAGGGTCAGACACGGGAGCCGTCAAAAGGAATTGATATTTAGAATCTATCTTGTCCTTATAAGGCAGCAATTCATTAACAGTTGGTGCTCGCGTTTCCCTATGGCGTGGAAATTGACTTGCCGCCAAGAAAATCCCCGAAGCTCCGTCTCGCAGGACATAGTGATCCTCTACCTTTGCACAGCGTAACTCTGGCATTGCAATAGGGTCTACTTTGGGAGGCGCGGCTTCTCCGTTTCTAAGAAGTTTGCGCGTATTCTTGCAGGGCTCACCGGCGCTAGTTTCACCGGTACAACCAAAATACTTACCAAAGCGTCCCGTTTTCAGTTGCATTTCACTATGGCACTTGTCGCAGTCAAGGACAGGTCCCTCATAGCCTTTAATTACGTACTGTCCAATTTCTATCTCATGTCCTACACAATCGGGGTTGTTACCACAAACATGAAGTTTACGTGTCTCATCTAATAAATAACTATCCATTGATGTATTACACAGTTTGCACCGATGTTTGTGCAAAAGTGATTTTGACTCAGCCTCATCATCTTCTTCAATATTAACTGCTTCATCACCCTCTGTGAGATTGATGGTGTGCTTACACCGCTCTTTTGGGGGCAACGCATAACCAGAGCAACCTAAGAACACCCCTGTCCCCGCCGTACGAATCATCATCGGTCCTCCACACTTAGTGCAGGGAATATCAGTTTGTGAGGGCTTATTTGGCCTCATTCCTTGATCAGGTTCTTTTGCTGATTGGACCTGCTGACTAAAGTCTTTATAAAAACGGTTTAATAGGTTTTTCCAATCCAGTGTGCCTGCGGCTATCTCATCAAGGTGCTCTTCCATTGTCGCAGTAAAACCATAATCCATAAGATCTGTAAAACTTTCTGAAAGTCTGTCGGTAACAATATCTCCAATCTTCTCTGCAAAAATACGTTTGTTTTCTATTTTGACGTACCCTCTGTCTTGAATTGTAGAAATAATAGACGCATAAGTTGAGGGTCGACCAATACCTCGTTTCTCCAGTTCTTTAACGAGAGCCGCCTCTGAGAACCGAGCGACAGGCTTGGTAAAATGCTGCTGGGGAATAAGTGCCAACATCGACATTTCGTCATCTTTTTTCAGATCTGGAAGTTCAATATCATCATCGCTTTTACGATTGAGTGGCATAACCGCTAAGTAACCATCAAAGCGAGTCACCCTGCCTTTAGTCGTGAGCTCATAGCCATCTGCACCGACAGTGATTGTGGTAGATGTA
>NYWV01000033.1 GCA_002685195.1 Porticoccaceae bacterium | reverse complement strand
CTTCTTTTGTATTCAAACCCTGTTTATGGGGGGACTGACCACTTTATAAAGCACGTACTTACAAAGTTTGGAGTAGAGGTGATGGGCTTTAATCCAGGAGTACCCATGGACGAATTGGAGCAAATGCTCGTCGATTCTGGAAAAGCCGATAAGTTGGCCTATATCTATGTTGAAACTCCGGCTAATCCAACTAATGATCTTATAGCAAGCCAATCAGGCGTTTTGGTTGCTGACCAACTAGGCATAGAGGTTTATAAGAACAAGGTCAATGAAATTGCTTTAGAGAACGAACCGATAGAGGAGGCTAAGCTTCAGGAGCCAGAGTCTCAGGAGATTGCAGAACAAGAAATCCCATATACCATTGTCAATGATGTGACTACAGAAAGAAGCGGAGCGTTAGAGGTATCCGATGAATCCAAGCTACAGACTAAAGAGGGCAGTGCGGGTTTTTCTCCTCTAGAGGTAGACACATCAGAGTTACTTGCGACGATTGATACACTCACCAATGAACTAAAAGCATTAGAAGATAAACTAAAAATAGAGCAGCAAAAAAAGAATCAGATTATTGCGCAGGCACAACGTCTCAGCACAGGGGTGAAGACCTCGCCTTGGATAGAGCAAACCGAGTCTAAGATATCTATTTTTGTTGCGATAGTATCTATAATCTTCGGCGTATCTCTCTTTAACCGCACTCTTAGTAAAAAGAATGTTACCCCTCCGCTCGGCCGAGAGAATGAACCTGACATAGCCGAAGAGGTCGATAATATTAGTGTAACTACTGATGAGGACATCTTTTCAGGCAAGGACACGTCTATAGATGATGTTTTTGAGGAGAAGAGTGAGGACCCAACAGATGCTCCTGGGTTTGAGTTTACGGATGACTTTAATCCAGAAAGTGGCGAAGATCTTGATTACTTGGAACCATCAGAGAGCATTGACCCAGTTGATGTTAAGCTAGATCTAGCAGAAACCTACGCTGATCTGGGTGATATCTCAGGTGCTCGAGAGATTCTCGAGGAAATTATTAACGAGTCCAATAAGGATGGTATAGCAAGAGCTCAAGCTGTTTTAGAAAAATTAAACTTGGATCTCTCAGAATAAATTTGTGTGATTAATTCGTCTTATCATCGAGCGTTACAGTGACTGAACTAGAATGGAATTACATTCCAAATTGTCGGATACCTGAGGGTCAACATCTACCTGAGGGGGTGTCACGTTACGCTGCCATTGTTAACTACGACGGCGCTCGATTTTGCGGGTTTCAAAAACAGAAGCATAGTCCCTCGGTTCAAGAGGCTTTAGAGTCAGCTCTTTCATATGTTGCCAATGAGACTGTTGTCGTCAGCTGCGCTGGTCGCACTGACACCGGGGTTCACGCGAGCTATCAAGTCATACATTTCGATAGCTTGGCTCAACGAGATGGCCGTAATTGGGTGATGGGGGCGAATGCTAAATTACCAGATTCCGTTGCTCTTGTTTGGGCCGATAGTGTTGGTGAGGACTTTCATGCCCGATTTAGTGCTGCAGCACGCACGTACCGCTATGTAATAGCNTCGCAGCAGACGCGCCCGGCAACATTNGCCGGCGGATTGACCTGGGTTAAATATCCACTGGATGTTNCTGCGATGAATAATGCCTGCCAGCATCTTCTTGGTGAGCAGGACTTCACTGCATTTCGTGGGTCGGGTTGCCAGTCTCTATCGCCTTTTAGAAATGTTGAGCGCGCGCGCGTGTATGAATCTGGGCAGCTGATTGTATTTGAAGTCACGGCTAACGCATTTGTGCTNCATATGGTTAGAAATATAGTTGGGTCATTGTTGGAGGTAGGCCTTCAACGACAAAAACCAGNCTGGATTCAGCAGCTTTTAGCATGGGGNGACCGNTGTAAAAGTGCCGCCACAGCTCCAGCTTTTGGTTTGTATTTGGTCGGCGTGCGTTACCCCGGTGAACATAAAATTCCACAGCTGCCTTCGGGCCCTATATTTCTGCCAAACCACGCTGAGGGAGAGGGCTAGAAAATGACAGTCAAAGTAAAGATTTGTGGCGTTACTACGCTACCTCAAGTTGAGATGGTACAGCTGTCCGGAGCTGATGCTATTGGACTGGTTTTGTATGACAAAAGTAGTCGCTATGTCGATCTACATGATGCGATTGAATTAAGGCGTGCTATTCGTCCAGATGTCCTTTGCGTGGCATTGGTGGTGAATGCGGATGAGAAATTCGTCCAGTCTGTTATTAGCGAGTTAAAACCAGATTTTATCCAATTTCATGGTGATGAGACTGCGGAGTTCTGTAATCAATTTAATTACCCCTACATTCGCGCTATACGAATGAGTGAGGGTCTAAATATCCTTGATGAAGTTAGAGGGTATAAAGCGGAGGGTGGATTTCTGTTCGACGCCTGGAATAAAGATCATTACGGGGGCACAGGGGAGACTTTCGATTGGTCAAGACTGCCTTCTGAGCATAATTTTAATTTAATTCTTGCTGGAGGTTTGAACCCAGAGAACGTTGCTGCAGCAGTAAGTTCGGTAAGACCTTATATGGTTGATGTTAGCGGTGGTGTTGAGCTTTCCNCAGGTGTTAAGGATGANGCTAAAGTCTTAGAGTTTATCCGNAACGCAAAGNATGGTTGAATTTTGNATNATCCATATCNTTGGCTGTTGACGAAAACCGCGNTAATTTAGGATTAGCTTGCTAAATAGTTTTAAGACNGCCTATTGGACATTTAAATGTCATGTTAGAATGCCTCGTACNGGGCTATTGTGAAGTTAGAAATAGACCAACTCTTTTAAAGGAAGTTTATGAATTGGCTTAACCGAATACGACCCAANGGGACTGCGACCACAAAGAATGAGCGGTCNAACTCCGTTCCAGAGGGGCTTTGGAAAAAATGCCCAAAATGCGCCTCGCCACTCTATCGTCCCGAGTTAGAAAGAAACCTAGATGTTTGTCCTAAGTGTGAACATCATATGCGCATAGGCGCGCGCCGCCGTTTAGATATATTTCTGGACAAAGATGGGGCTCAGGAGATTGAGAAAGACCTCGAAGCCATAGATAGATTGAAGTTTAAAGATGTGCAGAAATATAAAGATAGAATTTCAGATGCTCAGAAAAAAACCGGTGAGAAAGATGCTTTAATAGCAATGACCGGAACGCTCAAATCTATTCCTGTGGTTGTCTGTGCATTTGAGTTTGCNTTTAATGGTGGCTCCATGGGATATGCTGTAGGTGAGAAATTTACTCGTGCAGCTCAACTAGCATTAGAAGAGCGACGTCCTCTAATCTGCTTCTCTGCGACCGGCGGTGCGCGAATGCAGGAAGCCTTGATATCGTTGATGCAAATGGCCAAGACAAGCGCTATCCTNGAGCGTCTTCGTATTGCTGGAGTGCCTTATATTTCTATTATGACTGATCCCGTCTACGGTGGAGTGTCGGCGAGTTTAGCGATGCTGGGAGATCTTAATATNGCGGAGCCCGGTGCTCGAGCTGGTTTTGCGGGTCCTAATATCATTGAGCAGACTGTTCGACAGAAACTACCAAAAGGTTTTCAGAGGAGCGAGTTTCTTTTGGAAAAAGGCCATATCGATATGATTATTGCACGTAATGAAATGCGTGATCGCGTGGCCAGTTCGCTATCCAAATTCACTAATATTCCTGAGCCTGTCGATGCCTAACCGTTCCCTCGAGGAATGGTTGGCAGTCATTGAAACTCGTCACCCCAATGAAATAGATCTAGGCTTAGTTCGAGTGGGGCAGGTTTGGTCTCTTCTCACGGCTGAGGTTTCCCCACTATCCAACCCAGCATTTATTACCGTAGCCGGCACTAATGGCAAAGGGTCCTGCGTAGCNGCTATGCAGGCCTTATTAATTAGTCATGGCCACTCAGTTGGCGCGTTCACATCACCTCACTTTTTGCATTACAACGAGAGGATAGTCATCAATGGAGTGCCAGCATCAGATGCTCAAATTGTCACTGCATTTGAATTGATTGAGGNTGTTAAGGGTGATATTTCTCTTACCTACTTTGAATTTAATGCGCTGGCAGCTTTGGTGATTTTTCGCCAACAGAATGTGGATGCAGTATTACTTGAGGTGGGTCTTGGCGGTGAATTGGATGCAGTTAATATTATTGATGCTGATGTGGCTATTGTGACCAGTGTTGCTCTGGATCATCAGGATTGGNTAGGTGACACAAGATCTGAAATAGGCAAGGCAAAGCTTGGTGTGGCACGACGTAACAAACCACTGTTAGTTGGCGAGCCCGATCTACCTCACGGGTTTGCTGATAAGGTAGCGGACATTGGCGCTGATGCTTTATTTATTGGGAAAGACTTTAGAATTTTGNAGGATAAAAACAAATCCTCTTTTACCTCTCATGTAAAGGATGATAGTTTAACTCAATCGATTGGCCCTATGGATCATTGCTCTCTGTTGCCTGAAAATATAACACTGGNATTGCAAGCNCTAGTCAGTGCGGGTTTTTCGCTTAATAGNGATATATGTTGCAGAACAGTTAGTTCTTTGAGCCTTATCGGGAGNNTGCAGAAGGTAAAATTTAAAGGTATCAANGTAATTTTGGANGTGGCGCACAATCCCGCCGCCGCCANAANTTTGATGGAAAATCTTCCTGTTGTGTCAGGTAAAACTTTTGCTGTNGCTTCTGTTTTNGCAGATAAAGATTGGGCTGGCATCGTTGAGCAAATGGGCACTAGCGTGGATGAATGGTTAATAGGGCAAATAAACGATAATCAGCGCGCTTTGGACGCTCGATCTCTGCTCAAAGTAGTATATACTGCGGAGCATAAAGGGCGTTGCTATCAGTCTGTTGAAAATGCTTTTCAACAGGCGATTATTGAAGCTTCTTCGCTTGATCAAGTCATTGTTTTTGGTTCATTTCACACTGTTTCGGCAGTATTAACGGTCATGTCTAAAGAGGGTTAATGTGAGTGAAGGTTTAAAGCACCGGATTGCCGGAACTATTGTCTTAGGTATTCTTGGCTTGATTGTCCTGCCGTTATTGATCGACTTTGCCGATCCTGAAAAGATTGACCGTACAACCAAGATTCCTCCCACACCTTNTATACAGCCAACTGAGTTGGAGAAGGTTCAGCGNCCAGATGCTATTGAAGTAGTATCCTCATTGCAGTCTTTATTTGATGGTGGCTCATCTAGTCCCGTAACTGAGGAAAGCAAGTCATTTGGGCTGGATGATAACAAGCTACCTACTGGTTGGTTTGTNCAGGTAGGCAGCTTTTCCGAGGAGGCCAGAGCTGTGGAACTGCAGCGCCAACTTAGTTTAGATGGGTACAAAGTTTTTAATGACAAAGTCAAGGTTGATGATGAGTTCAGGTTCAGAGTTTCTATTGGGCCAAAAATAGACAAACGAAGAGCTCTCGCAGATAAAGCTGCTATTGATGAAAAGTTTGATACTGATTCGATGGTAGTTAGCCACCAGCCTTGAGTAGAGTGGCACAGGGTTTATTGCACTAATTAGAAAGGGTAGACCATGGAGATAGCAGCAGTTGATGTCACCATTTGCATCATCATAGCGATATCGGGAATCATTAGTTTGATTCGAGGTTTCATTAAAGAAGCCATGTCTCTGGTCATCTGGTTGGCTGCATTTTTTGTGGCGATGAGTTTTAAAGAAGTATTTGCTGAATTNCTCNTAGGGCTCATAGAGTTGGCATCTATGCGGCAATTAGCGGCTTGGGGCATCCTCTTTGTTGCGACCCTTTTGCTGGGTGCAATGGTTAATTTTTTATTAGGAAAATTAGTTACTTCAACTGGTTTAGGTGGGACTGACAGGACGTTAGGGTTAGTTTTTGGGGTTTTCAGAGGTTTGTTAATTGTTTTGGCATTGGTTGTTGTAGTGCCTAAAGCACTGCCGGTGGATCAGGATTCCTGGTGGACAGCATCCCAGCTTATTCCTCTGTTTCAGTCATTTGAAGATGTCGGGAGAGAAGCTGCTGCCGCATTTTCGGATTTAATTATGGGTTGGATTTAATCATGTGTGGTGTCGTTGGTATTTCAGGTAAGTCTAATGTTAATTTGCGCCTATACGATGCGCTGACAATGTTACAGCATAGAGGGCAAGATGCTGCGGGTATTGTTACTGAATCAAAGGGCGAACTGCATCAGTGTAAAGGTGAAGGACTCGCTCGAGACGTTTTTCGACGTAGCCATATGGTGCGACTAGTTGGTGAGGTGGGAATAGGCCATGTTCGATATCCCACCGCTGGCAGTTCTGGGCCGGCTTTGGCACANCCTCTCTACGTTAATTCTCCCTATGGTATTTTTATCGCTCACAATGGCAATTTGACCAATGCAGACGAATTGCGCGAGCAGATTTTCCGTGAAGANCTCAGACATTTAAATACCGACTCTGATTCTGAAGTACTACTNAATATATTTGCCCATGAGCTCCAAGCTAGAGGAAAACTTGAGCCCAATAGTGAGGACATTTTTGCTGCAGTATCAGGGGTTCATGATCGTTGTAACGGTGCATATGCTGTGGTTGGNCTCATTGCAAACTACGGGATGTTTGCATTTAGAGATAGGTTCGGCATTCGCCCTCTTTGTTATGGTAAGCGAGAGACTAGCGAGGGAACTGAGTATGCAGTTGTTTCCGAGTCTGTGGTTNTAGACAGCCTTGGGTTTGAGTTGATAAAGGATTTAGAGCCNGGAGAGGCNNTGTTTGTCGATAAATGCGGGAACATTCATATAAGACAGTGTGCAAANNAACATGAATTGGTGCCCTGTATATTTGAGCATGTTTATTTCGCTCGTCCTGATTCCCTAGTCGATGATATATCTGTTTATAAGTGTCGATTAAGAATGGGAGNAAAGCTCGCGGAAAAATTGGTTCGTTTGAACCCTGATCACGAAATTGATGTAGTCATTCCCATACCAGATACCAGCAGAGTATCGGCTCAAGCATTGGCTGAACACCTTGGCGTCAAGCTTCGAGAAGGATTTATGAAGAATCGCTATATAGGACGAACTTTTATCATGCCAGGCCAGACAGAGCGAAAGAAATCCGTGCGCCAGAAGCTCAATGCGGTAAAGCTAGAGTTTGCGGGTAAAAATGTTCTCTTGGTGGACGATTCTATCGTCAGGGGAACTACCTCCCAAGAGATTATCCAAATGGCGAGAGATGCTGGAGCTAAAAAAGTATTTATGGCATCCGCAGCCCCTGGTGTTAGGTATCCTAACGTTTATGGCATTGATATGCCTTCTGCTTCGGAGTTAATTGCCCATGGTAGAAGTGATGAGGAAGTTGGAGAGTTGATCGGAGCTGATTGGCTGATTTACCAGGACCTAGAAGATCTCGTTGCTTCAGCCTCAGAGGGTAACGCCAGTATTAAACGATTCGAGTGCTCAGTCTTTGATGGTGAGTACGTGACCGGAGATGTTGATAGCGCCTACCTTGCTAAAATCGACTCTATTAGAAACGACGCAGCAAAACGGGGTGGAGATGATGGTGATGATAGGAACAGCCAGGTGATTGGAATTCATAACAATGGCAGCGGTGCAAGCTAAGATATTTAGTCTGGAGTCTTACCCTATGTATACAACATCCTTCGAAAAGCAGTCCATTCCGCAGAAGCAAGATTGCTTGCCGGGTCGAGATGATGTGATGCTAGTTACAGATAGGCATCTTGTTTTGGGAGAGTCCCTAAAGCCCCCGTTTCCAAGTCATTGCGAAACTGCCGTCTTTGCCATGGGGTGCTTTTGGGGTGTTGAGCGCCTTTTTTGGGAGAAAACAGGAGTTATCTCTACTGCGGCCGGTTATGCTGGAGGATCTACACCTAATCCAACGTACGAAGAAACCTGTACAGGTTTGACTGGGCACACTGAAGTGGTTTTGGTGGCATTTGATCCTAGTGTCATTTCTTATGATGATCTGTTGGTCATATTTTGGGAATCCCATGATCCGACTCAAGGGATGAGGCAGGGGAATGACAGGGGTAGTCAGTATCGTTCAGCTATTTACTGTAGTGATGAAACTCAGCTAAAAATAGCCCTGAAGTCCGCAGAGAATGCTCAAAAAGAATTAAACCGTATGGGGTTTGGCAGCATTACCACTGAAATCGATTCAGCCCCTGAGTTCTTCTATGCCGAAGATTACCATCAGCAGTATTTGGCCAAAAACCCTATGGGTTACTGCGGTCTCAAAGGAACCGGTATTTCGTGTGTTGTAGATTCCTGAAATATCATCTTACTACGCTTCGGCAATTCTTGAGCGTTCTGAAATAGGGTCAGCTAGGGGTATCGCAGCCAAAAGATCTTTCGTATACAACTGCTGAGGATTAGCCCATAACATTTCGGTGTCTCCTTCCTCTACAACCACCCCATGTTGCATAATCACAACCCTGTCACAGATATAACGCACCACAGATAGATCGTGAGATATAAACATCATGGTCAAATTATGTCGCTCAACAAGATCAAGTATTAAATCTAATATTTGAGCTTGTATGGTCACATCAAGAGCTGAAACGGGTTCGTCAGCTATAATAAATTCAGGCTTGGTAGCAATTGCCCGCCCAATAGCTATCCGTTGGCGCTGGCCACCAGAAAATTCGTGAGGATACTTTTTAAGCTGTCCCTGTGATAAACCAACGTCATCCATGAGTTGTTTTATCTGAGAGGCAATGGTCTTCTTGGTCGCTAATTTATGATACAGAAGAGGTTCAGACAAAGTCTCGAAAACAGTCATTCTGGGATTGAGAGATGCATAAGGATCTTGAAAAATCATTTGCATTTTTCTGCGCCAAGGAAAGAGCTCACTGGAACTTAACCCTGTTAAGGTTTTGCCTTCGAACTTGACTGAACCTTGTGTTGTAGGAGCAAGTTGTAAAATGGATCTTCCTAGGGTTGATTTACCTGATCCTGATTCACCCACGAGGCCTAAAATCTCTCCTCGAGGAATGGTTAAACTTACATTGTTGACCGCTTTGATATAGCGATCATCGTCGTTCTTACCTGATTCGTTTTTGAAGAAGGTTTTTAAATTACTAATCTCAACTAAAGGCTCATTACTTGTCACTCTATTCGGAAGAACCTTGGCTCCCTCTGGGATCGCATCGAGCAGTTTCTTTGTGTAATCGTTAGTAGAGTGGTAAAAGACAGCATCAGTGACACCAGTTTCGCGAATAGTGCCCTCACACATGACAATTATTTTGTCAGCAATCCCCGCGACTACTCCTAGATCATGACTGATAAAGATTACAGCTACATTTCTAGTCTCTTGCAGTTTTTTTATTAGCTCAAGAATCTGAGCCTGAATTGTGACATCTAAAGCCGTAGTTGGTTCGTCACAGATCAATAATTTCGGTTCGGTGATTAATGCCATTGCAATCATTACACGCTGCCTCATTCCTCCAGAAAATTCGTGAGGGTAGCAATTGAAACGAGTAAGAGGGTCGATGATGCCAACCTCATCAAGGAGTTTAACCGCTTTCTCCTTAGCCCTACTTCTGGTTTCAATTTTAGACTTGTCAGGATGATAAATTAAAGGTTCGATTAACTGTTCACCAATAGTCAAAAAGGGATTAAGTGATGTCATGGGGTCTTGAAAAATAACTGCAATATCGTTACATCTATGATGTCTCATTTCATCTGCAGTACAGGTTAAAAGATCCTTGCCATTAAAGAGTGCTGTTCCGCCTTCAATTTTTGCTGGAGGCTTTGGCAATAGATCAAGTAAGCTATAACAAGTAACTGATTTACCTGATCCAGATTCACCTACAATAGCTAAAGTCTCTCCGCTATCTACTGAGAAAGATACGTCATCTACAGCCTTCACAACGCCATTGCGTGTATGAAAATATACCTTTAAACCGTCTACCTCGAGAATCGCCATTACTTATATCCTGTATTAATCTTTAGAGGTTCTTGGATCTAGAGCATCACGAAGCCCATCACCGAGGAAGTTAAGTGCAAATAGCGTCAAAGATAGCGCTAAGCCTGGGAATATGAGTAGCCAGGGGTATTCCTCCATGGTTTCTACTCCGTAATTGATTAGTAGACCCCAGGAGCTCTGGGGAGGCTGAATGCCGAGGCCTAAAAAGCTCAAGAAAGCTTCTAGTAACATTACACTTGGAATGGTGAGGGTAGTGTAGACAATCACGGGTCCAAGAGTATTTGGTATGATGTGGCGACGGATAATAGTCCACTGCGAAAGCCCCAAGGAGCTAGCCGCTTCGACAAACTCTTGATTTCTCAAAGCCATTACCTGGCTTCGCACAATTCGAGCCATAGTGAGCCATTCGACGGCACCGATAGCAAAAAATAGTAAAAGGATATTTCTACCAAATACCACCATCAACAAAATGATAAAGATCATGAAAGGAAGTGCGTACAAAACATCTACAATACGCATCATTATCGCATCTAGGCGTCCGCCAAAGAAACCGGCTGTAGCTCCCCAAAGAATCCCGATTACTAGGGCCACTGCTGTGGCAATAAAACCAACCATCAATGATACGCGGCCTCCATACATTATCCTGGTTAGCATATCTCTGCCAAATATGTCAGTACCTAACCAGTGTTGTAATGAAGGCGCGGTTGCTCCCATGTCTAAATTTTGTGCTTCATATCCGTAGGGGGCAATAAATGGAGTAAGCAAAGATGTCACTATCAGGATGACGAGAAGGCCTAGGCCTAATAATGCCAATCGATTTTTACTTAGTTTTATCCAGGCATCTTTCCAGAGAGAACTGCCTTTGTCTGTCTCTATGCTATTCACTAGTTAGCTCCCTTAATTTCTTGTCGTAATTTAGGGTTTAACCAAATGGCCAGCATATCTGACAACAAATTGAATAAAATAATGAGTGTTGATAAGAAAATGGTCATTCCAAGGATTAGTGTGTAATCTCGATTGAAGGCTGCCTGAACATAAAAACGACCAAGACCGGGTATTTGGAAAATAGTTTCTACTACGAATGATCCTGATAGTAATCCGGCGAATGCTGGCCCCAAGAAGGCTACCACGGGTATTAATCCACCTCTTAGAGCATGTTTAATTATAATTATCGGCTCTCTTAACCCCTTAGCCCTAGCTGTCCGAATATAGTCTTGAGATAAAACTTCAAGCATGCCGCCTCTTGATAATCTTGCAATGTAGGCTGCGTATCCAGTTCCCAGTGTAATTGAAGGCAGAATCTTATCTCCCGGAATATCACCCCATCCCGATACTGGCAACCAATCGAGATAAATACCAAACACAAGAACGAGCAGCGGCCCTAATAAGAACGAAGGCATACAAATACCAATCATTGCTCCAGTCATGGGAATGTAGTCTTGGGCTGTGTTTGGTCGCATAGCAGCTCCAACGCCAGCGAAAATGCCGACGCTTAAAGCCACAAGCATTGCGTAAAAGGCAAGTTCGGCGGTGATTGGCAGCCCCGCGGCTATAAGCTCATTAACATTCCTGCCGGAATATTTAAATGATGGGCCAAAGTCTCCTTGAATTACATCACCTAGATAACTGAGGTATTGCTGCCATATTGGCTGATTAAGATTGTACTGCTCTTCTAGCGCTTTAATGACCTCGGGCGGCACAGCCTTGTCGGCTGAAAATGGCCCGCCGGGAGCTGAGTGAATCAAAAAGAAGGTAACGGTGATAACCATTAAGAGCACGGGTATAGCTTGTGCCAGTCGACCTAAAGCAAATCGGTACATTGATTTAATTCCTTTTAGTTGTCTTTACTGTCTTGGGCTAAGGTAAATATCTTTATACATTGCTTGATTCATAATATTGCCATCCAAGTTTTCTACCGACGAGTCAACAAGCTTTACGCTTGTGTATGTATATACGGGAATGATCGGCATGTCATCCAGAAGCATCGTTTCAGCTTGCTGGAAAACTGCGAGGCGTTCTTCGTGAGAAGATTGCGAAGGAGCGACTTCGAGAATCAAACGATCATATTCTTCGTTGCACCATCCGGTACGGTTGTTGCCGCCGCCGCATAAAAACATATCGAGGAAGTTATTAGGGTCTACATAATCACCGATCCATCCGCCTCTAGAGATCTGGTAGTCTCCAGCACTCTCAGTGGCAAGATATACCTTCCACTCTTGATTCAGCAATTTGATATCGATATTTAGGTACTCTTTCCACATTTCTTGTAGAGCAACTGCAATCTTTCTATGACCTTCGTTAGTATTGTATAAAATTTCAATCGTAGGAAAACCCTCACCATTGGGATAACCCGCTTCGCTTAACAAGTTTTTCGCGCCCTCCGGATCGAAAGCAAGAGTGCTTTTGGGGTAGTAACCCATAGTTCCTGGAGGTGTCATTGTGTAAGCCGGAATTTGACCGCCTTTAGTTATATTTTCTACCAATTTCTCTCTATCGATTGCCATTCCCAGTGCCCGACGAACTCTTCGATCTTGGAGCTGCGGTGTTTTGATGTTTAAACGATAAAAATAGGTTCCAAGGTAGGGCGCAATTTTGAGTTCAGTCGAATTTGATTTGCGATAAGTGCTTATCTTATCTGCGGGGACACTGGAGGTTACATGAAGCTGACCAGCTCTAAACATGCGCTCTTCGGTAACAGTGTTCTCAACAGGTTTAAACACAATTCCATTCAGGGCAACGTTATCGTTATCCCAATAATGCAGATTGCGAGTCACAGTGATATGCCGATTAATTTTCCATTCGTCTAATTTAAAGGGGCCGTTGCTAACTAAGTTACCTTCATAGCTCCAACGAGTTCCACGTTGGTCGGCATTCCCAAACTTTTCAATAGTAGCCTGGTGAACTGGAAATAAAGAATAGTGATCGAGAAGTTGAAGAAAATATGGAGTTGGATTTGTTAGGGTGACCTGCAGGGTTCTCTGATCTAAAGCTTTTACGCCAACGTCTCCAAAATCTTCGGTTTCACGATCATAGTATCGTTTTGCATTTTTAATGGGGAACAGCATGTAAGCATATTGATTACCTAGGGCTGGTTGAAGTGCTCGCCACCAAGACCACACGTAGTCATTGGCGATGTGAGGGTCACCGTTTGACCAACGAGCATCATCACGTAATTTAAAGGTATAGACTCTTCCATCATCACTTATGGTCCATGATTCGGCTACCCCTGGTCGAGGCTCTAAGCTTCTTCTATCTTTAAGCACCAAGCCTTCCATTACAGAGGACATAATATGATGCTCAGGGACACCCGTAGCGATATGCGGGTCGAGACTTGCTGGTTCAGTACCGTTGCCCCAGTGAAGAATTCCAGTTTTATTGCCAAGAGATACATTGCTCTCACCACTACCGCAGCCAGTTAGGCTTATAAACAGCATTAGCATCAAAAAACTAAAAGTCTTATTGAAAATGGAAAAGGTTTGGTGGATTGATTGTTTTTCGGGATGAAAAATCATCTATGTACCCTTAAATAATGGCGCTTGGTTTCTTATCTGCCGAGCAGTGTAGACAAGGGAGAGACAGATGTGAAGAGGAAAGGACGGTTTATTATCAAGGGTCCATTTTGTATATAGCTTCAGGTCACAATACTTAAAATTAAATCGATGATCTGTTGCACTTAATTGTCAAACCTCGGATAATCCCCGCGCTAGTTTGACGGCGGCCCTCTTTGGTTCCCTCGCAACGATTATCTGCAAACCCCGCCAGGCCCGGAAGGGAGCAACGGTAGTAGTGCCATCGTGTGCCGAGGTGTGGCTATTGAGGGTCGCCACCATTAGTTCTTCCAGCCCAGCCTTTATCTGCCTATAATACAACTTTGTTCGAACATAGAAGTTGATATGAGCTATCAAGTCCTTGCCAGAAAATGGCGCCCTAAATCGTTTTCCGAAATGGCCGGTCAGGAGCATGTCCTGCAAGCATTGATTAATGCTCTTGATAATGACCGCCTGCATCATGCATACCTATTTACAGGTACTCGAGGAGTAGGCAAGACCACTATTGGGCGTATCCTGTCTAAGTGTTTGAATTGCGAGAAAGGCGTCTCATCTGTGCCTTGCGGAAAGTGTAGCAGTTGCACAGAGATCGATGCGGGACGATTTATTGACCTTATTGAAGTAGATGCAGCATCTCGCACTGGTGTCGATGATATGCGAGATCTATTGGATAATGTTCAATATGCTCCCTCAAGAGGACGCTTTAAGATATACCTGATCGACGAAATACATATGTTGTCAAAGTCTAGTTTTGCAGCCTTGCTAAAGACGCTGGAAGAGCCTCCTCCCCATGTGAAATTTTTGTTTGCCACCACTGATCCCCAAAAACTACCAATCACTGTTTTATCAAGATGTTTGCAGTTTAATTTAAAAAATTTGAGTGCTGAGCGAATTACCGAACACTTGAAGTATGTCCTTGGTGAAGAGAAGGTACCCTTTGAAGAAGCAGGGCTATGGTCTTTGGGTAGAGCAGCTGATGGAAGTATGCGTGATGCCCTGAGTTTGACCGATCAGGCTGTTGGCCATGGCGGGGGTAGTATCACTGAATCTGATGTTATCTCAATGCTCGGCACTATCGAACGACACTTTGTCGTGGACATTTGTATTGCTATGGCGAGTCAAAATGGGGAAAAGCTTTTGTCCTCAGTGGGTCAGATGGCTGAGCATTCACCAGATTATGATGCTGCCCTTGGCGATGTGTTGTCGATATGGCATCAGGTGGCGATTCTACAAACAGTACCAGAGGCTCTGGATCGCGGTATTAGTCATTTTGATGAACTCGCAAATTTAGCTGAAACTGTTTCCCGAGAAGATGTTCAATTGTTTTACCAAATTTGTTTGCTTGGGCGCAAAGACCTACCTTTAGCTCCAGAACAACGGGCCGGCTTTGAAATGGTAATGTTACGCGCTATGGCATTTAGGCCCGCTGAGAACGGACGACCTGTTCCGCTGAAATCTCCTCCTCCCGAGGTGGAGCAACCTGCAAAAAAGCTTGAGCCTGCACCAACCGCCGATGTTTCACATCACTCGGCTGGGATAGCTTATAAAGATCCAAATGAGAGTCTCGATGCTGACGCAACGGTTGAAGAAAATAAGCTCAAGGAAACATTAGAAGCTCTTGATATTGATCTGTTAAATGAAGAGCCTGCTGTCGAGATCACGAATGATGACAAGGTCGAACTTCTTGCTGACAACGTTACTGAATTAGATAAAAGCATAAGTGCCGACTCTCAAGTCTGTGAGGGCGTCAATAAGGTGAGCTTGAACGAATTTCTTCCGTCCCATTGGATTGAAGTGCGGCGACAGTTAAAAATCGGGGCCTCTCTTGGTGAAATAGCGAGTCACTGTCTGTTCAAGGCTCGTGTCGATGACGTGTTGCAGTTTATAATAGATGATCAAGAAAATAGCCTTTTTGATGCTAGTCATCAAGAAAGTTTGGGGGTCGCTCTCAGTGACTATTTTGATCATCCCCTAACAGTATCTATTAATTCAGGGGTAGCAAAAGATGAGACTCCTAGAGCAGCCAATATAAGAGAAAATAATGAAAGAAAGGCTGCTGCTGTGGAGCGTTTGAATGCAGATCCGTCGGTAATGCAGTTTAAACAGTTATTTAATGGCGGACTCGATGAGCAGTCCGTCGAATCAATTGATTGAGGCAATAATGGATATCAATAATTTAATGAAACAAGCCCAGCAAATGCAGGAAAAGATGGCCAAAATGCAAGAAGAGGCATCCAATGCAGAGGTAACGGGTGAGTCCGGAGCAGGTATGGTACAAGTGGTAATGACGGGTAGGCATGATGTGAAAAAAGTGACTATCGATCCATCGTTGTTGACCGAGGAAAAAGATTTTTTGGAAGATTTACTCGCTGCAGCAGTTAACGATGCGGTTAGAAAGGTAGAATCGGAAACCAAATCAGCCATGAAGTCAATGACAGGCGGCATGGATCTGCCTCCTGGCTTTAAGATGCCGTTTTAAATGATTGTTCCAGTTCGAGGTTAGTCTGTGTACGGAAATTTAATTGATCAGTTGATTGATGCTTTAAGGTGCTTGCCTGGGGTTGGCGCTAAATCGGCTCAGCGTATGGCACTTCAGCTACTTGAGCACGATAAGGCTGGTGCTGCGCATTTATCAGCGGTTATCAACGAAGCTGTTGATAAAGTTGGTCGATGTGAGCAATGTAGAACATTAACCGAGCATGCTATTTGTGGTATTTGTAGTAATAGTGCGCGGCTTTCTAGCGAGGTTTGTGTGGTGGAAAACCCTGCTGACCTATACGCCATTGAGCAAGCAGGTAGTTTTCGCGGAAAATACTTTGTTCTTTTGGGCCACTTGTCGCCCATTGATGGAATTGGCCCAGAGCAACTTGGAATTGATGAGTTAATGAAGCGGCTTAGAACCGACCAGGTTAAAGAACTGATTCTTGCTACAAATTTAACTGTGGAGGGAGAAGCAACTGCTCATTTTATCGCGGATAAAGCTAAATCGCTTGGTGTAGCTGTTTCTCGAATTGCTTATGGTGTGCCTATGGGTGGAGAGTTGGAGTATGTGGATGGTGGAACTCTCAACCTGGCATTACAAAGCAGAAAGGTAATCTAGTTGTATCATTGGGTAGATTCCGACCAGGCACTAAAAGAGATGCTCAGTCATCTAGTGGGCTGTCATTTGCTAGCAGTGGATACCGAGTTTATTCGTACAAACACCTTTCATCCCAAAATTGCGCTAGTGCAGATTTCTGATGGGGATCAATGTTGGCTTGTCGATGTATTGGCATTCCAGACTTTTGAAAATCTTAAAGAATTGTTGGAGGCACCTCATAGGCAGCTGATATTTCATGCTTGCGCCGAGGATCTGGAGGTCCTCGAATATGCTCTCGGCATTAAGACGTCAACAATTTTTGATACGCAGATTGCGGCTGGAATAACCAATATTGGCTATTCTATGGGATATGCTCGACTAGTTGCGCAGATGTTTGATGTGGAGCTTGGCAAACAGGAGACTCGGTCTGATTGGCTCGCTAGGCCATTGACCGATAAACAAAAGCAATACGCAGCAGACGATGTTTTTTATTTACACAAAATGCACTCATTGCTTGTTAAAGAATTAGAAAAGCAAAATCGCAGTGATTGGTTTGACGAAGAGACCATAGCCTTGCATGAGATGGTTTCTAGTCGAAAAAATACTGATGACTACTATGCCAGAGTCAAAGGAGCCTGGAAGCTTGGAGAAAAATCTCTACGTGTATTAAAACGTCTTTGCAATTGGCGTGAGATGAAGGCGCGGCAGAGAGACAAACCAAGAGGTCATGTGGTTAAAGATGGCGTTTTATTAGAGTTAGCTCGACGAATGCCAACGACACTCGCTAACTTTAATGGGATTAATGATTTACATCCTGGACAGATAAAGCGATATGGTTTGGAATTATTGAGTGAAATTCAGATAGCAGGGGCAGATGAAATGGTAAGTCCGCTGCCTGAGCCATTAAATAAAGCTAATGCTAGTGTGTTGAAGGTCATGAGAAATTGTTTAGGTGATATGGCTGAAGAATTAAGTATCCCCCAAGAGTATTTGGCCAATAAAAAAGAGTTAGAGGCTATTTTACGCAGTGCTATTGATAACGACTGTCAATGGCCTGTGCGATTTACTCAAGGTTGGAGGGCACCCTACGTTAGGCCTGCATTGGAAAAAATACTTGAGAGTGAAGAGTATCAATGAGCATGTCAAAAACCAAGTTACTATGCGATATTTACAAAGGTAGTCGTAAGGAGGAGATGTATATCTTTGTTGATCACAATGAGGGCCTAAGTAAGGTGCCTGAGGCTCTGTTAGTAAAGTTTGGTGAGCTTAAATTGGTAACTACTCTTTTATTGACTGAAGATAAGACACTTGCTCGCTCAGATGTTAAAAAGGTACTACAAGATATTGCTAGTACGGGATTCTTTTTGCAAATGCCTCCAACGGTATATCCCTTAGATGATACGTTGGCGGAAAATAGCAAGCTACAAAGAGGTTTTTAGGTGGATAAGTTTTGGCAGACTAAAACGCTTCAAGCAATGACTAGCTCTGAGTGGGAATCCCTTTGTGATGGTTGCGCTAAGTGTTGCTTAGTGAAGCTTGAAGACTATGAAACGGGTGAGATAGAGCATACTAATGTTGCCTGTGAGTTATTGGATGTGGATTCATGTCGATGTCGCAATTATGAGCAACGCCATTCGATTGTTGATGATTGTATTACTCTAGATAAAGACAATATACATACCTTGGGGTGGTTACCTGAAACCTGTTCTTATAGATTGATCTCTGAGAAAAAGCCGTTGCCTGACTGGCACCATTTAGTGACGGGCGATCCAGAATCTCATCATAGCTATGGCGCTTCTTTGCGGGGATGGGTAGTATCAGAGCTTGATGTGAGACAAGAAGATATTCAAGAGCATATTATTCAGTGGGTTGATTGATTATGTACAGTGCAGAGGACTATTTTTGGGGCTGGACAGCATATATAACTGGTGCGCTGTGCCTATTATTTGTGAGTTGGTACCTCATGAGAAATCTTCGATTCTCTTGGGTCAGGCATATCCTTATTATATTGACCGCTATATCTCTGCTTACGCCAGTAGCTGCTTATACTGATGACCCCCGGCTCGCCCCTGCGTTTTTTGTGAGTTTCTATGAAGGTTTCGTGTCCAACCCCGATACGGGCTTCCAGCGGGGTGCCGCACCTATCGTTGCATTAATGGTATTCGGTTCCGTAGGTTATCTGCTGCTTAGGCTGCTTGTGTGGAAAGTAAAAAAACCCAAGGCATTAAAGGCCGAGCATTAATCGTTACCACCATTATCGACCTTTCGTTATAGGCTCTTGTCCTCTGCCAACCAGTAAGCAAACCCGCAGCTAATACTCGTGATCCCAGCGGCCATCAGCACAGTCATCGGATTAATGACAAAAGACGTCGGGACTTGTTGCATGATCATCTCAAGAGGAAAGTAGGCATAGGTCATAGCTGCACCAATAATAGCGGCACTGCCAGTAATCATAGTTTCCTTAGTTTTAGATAGTTTTTTCCGCCGATCTATATCGACTGCTACGCGACTGACAAAGTCTTTCCCGCCGTAATAGGGTTCTTTTTGTCTGGCTTGCTTAAAAAGATCATCTAAATTTATTGGTTTACTCATCTTGTCTCCTCAGAATTCCAACCTGCAAGATTTTGGCGCAAGGTTATCTTTCCTCGATTAATTGCTGTTTTGACAGTGCCCAACGGGATTTCCATGATATCTGATATCTCGCTATGTGTTAACTCCCGATGGAGATTTAGGTGCAGCGCCATTCTCTGTGTCGCTGGCAGTACCTTCATAGCTCTAGCCAAGTCCCGATGAAGATCCTGCTGGCTGGTCTCTGTCCGCGTCTGTGAGGACGGAGTATCGTCTAATATCTCTACGCCGGTTACTTCACGATTTCTAGCCACTCTAAAATGGCTAATCATTAGGTTGTAGGCAATTCTATACAACCAGCTACTGAATTTAGCGCTACCTTTAAAAGTTTTAATTGATTGGTAGGCTTTTAAAAATGTTTCTTGGGATAAATCATCGGCCAACCCTTCATCCCAATTCGTCATTTGACGAAGAGAATATCGCAGGTTAGATTGATGTCTCTCTACAAGAACGCTAAAAGAGTCCTGACACTGAAGTGTCTGAACTCTTTTGATGAGCGCCTGGTCCGTGGCTGATATCATCTCTTTTACTCAGTACTTGAAGAAGTTTTATCTGATAATTTCCAAATCACTATTCTAGCAATTCCGATACATAATGGAATAAGTGCTACAGTTGCTATATCCCAGTCAATCATTGAACCTAAAAAGATGAACAAACCCAGTCCTATGGCTGTTAATTTAATTCCGCGACTAAGGGTGTTGCTAGAGTTGTCAGCAAGATCTCCTGACTCCATTAACTCTGCAGGTACCTCTTGCCCTGAATCAAGGAACTTTTCAATTAAGGCATTGCGCTGACGACGTTTTCGGTGTTTATAGTAAAGGATTGTTCCAATAATTAGAATTGGGGATCCTATGGTAAACATAATAGCGACGATGGCAATGATTGCTTCAGTTGCGCTGGGTCCACTGGAATCAACATCAACTTCGACTTCGATGCCTGCTTCGATTTCTTTTAAAGTCTCGAGAATCTCCTCTTTTTCTGCGTCGTCTAGATCATCCCATTCCGTTTCAATGAGTTTATTAAATATTGTGCTGATAGCAGTGATGTCTTTATCTACTCCGTCTATCGAAATAAAGACATGCTCCTCTGATGTTCCTTCATCTTCCCCTAGTTTAAATCTTATTGTGGTATTTTTATCATTGCTTCCATGGTTGTGAGTTTCTTCCCATGTTTTATCTTCTTCTGCATCTTGAGGTATGGTCGCTGGCGTATTTGAAACTTGCTCTTCACTCAAATTTGTTTCATTAGCAAAAGCAGGGGTTGTTAATGCTGTTGATATCATCCCAATGGGAATGAGGTACAAGGCAATAACGAATAAAAAAGGTTTCAGGCGTCTAGTTTTCATGATTTTCTCCATAAAATGTGATCAAAGCGCTGAAGTGTGCTACTTCAGTAATATGTTAGCATTTTTGTTCGTAAGTACTGTTTGGTCATACTTAGTGTTAGTTTTCTCATTTAAGACGTTCTAATGACCTAATTTAGATTCAAAATAATAATCAGAATAGATTAAACTAGCCGCCTTGGAATTAAATTACTCTCAAATAGCGGAATAAATGCGATGAAATTTACTGGTACTGACAATTATGTAGCGACAGAAGAGTTGCAGATGGCCGTTAATGCGGCAGTTACGCTGCAACGACCTCTCCTCATTAAAGGAGAGCCTGGAACAGGAAAAACCATGCTTGCTGAAGAGGTTGCTAAAGCATTAGGTAAACCTCTTTTAGCGTGGCATATAAAATCCACCACCAAAGCTCAGCAGGGCCTTTATGAATATGATGCAGTTTCAAGATTGAGAGACTCTCAGCTAGGTAGTGATAAGGTCCAAGACATCCGCAACTATATTGATAAGGGTAAGCTTTGGGAGGCTTTTACTGCAGACGAGCAGGTCGTCCTTCTAATTGATGAAATTGATAAAGCTGATATTGAGTTCCCTAATGATTTGCTACTTGAACTTGATCGCATGGAGTTTCATGTCTATGAGACTGGTGAAACCATTAAAGCTGTGCAACGACCAATCGTCATTATCACTAGTAATAACGAAAAAGAGTTACCAGACGCTTTTTTACGCCGTTGTTTCTTCCACTTTATTAATTTCCCTGATCGCATGACAATGCAGCGGATTGTGGATGTTCACTTTCCAAAGATTAAAAAGCAGTTGGTTGATGACGCCATGGACATATTCTTTGATGTAAGAAAGATCCCAGGCTTAAAGAAAAAGCCATCAACTTCTGAATTGGTAGATTGGCTAAAGCTCATTATGTCGGATGATATTCCAGAGGATATTTTGACTAATCGTGATCCAACTAAAGCTATACCGCCGTTATATGGAGCACTTTTGAAAAATGAGCAAGATGTTCATCTATTAGAGCGGTTGGCATTTATGACGCGTCGCGAAGCGCGATAACCTCAAATTAAATTGCTGAATTTATGTTAATTAATTTTTTCAATACACTTAAAAAGGCCAGAGTTCCTGTTTCAATTAAGGAGCTTCTTGATCTTTTGAGTGCTATGGAGCAGAACCTTGCCTTTGGCTCGGTAGATGATTTCTACCTTTTGGCGCGCACCTGCTTGGTTAAAGATGAAAAATACTATGATCGCTTTGATCGCGCATTTGGAGCATATTTCAAAAATTTAGAAAACATTGACGGTATTGTCGAAGCTTTACTTCCTGAGGATTGGTTGCGCAAAGAATTTGAAAAGCATTTCACTGATGAGGAAAAAGCCAAAGTTGAGAGTCTTGGCGGTCTTGAAAAGTTAATTGAAGAATTTAAAAAGCGACTTGAAGAGCAAAAGGAAAGACATGAGGGTGGCAATAAATGGGTAGGCACCAATGGTACGTCACCGTTTGGTCATGGCGGTTATAATCCTGAGGGTATTCGAATTGGTGGGCCAGGTGGGAAGGGTACTGCAGTAAAGGTTTGGGATGAAAGGCAGTACCAAGATCTAGATGACTCAGTTCAAATTGGTACTCGAAACATCAAGGTCGCTCTGCGCCGATTACGAAAATTTGCTCGGGAGGGTTCTGCTGATCAGTTGGACCTTGACGATACTATTCGCAGCACAGCCAGAAATGCTGGTTTGCTTGATATTAAGATGGTTCCAGAGCGGCATAATGCCGTTAAAGTGCTCATTTTCTTTGATGTAGGAGGGTCAATGGATCCCTACGTGAAACTCTGTGAGGAATTGTTCTCAGCCGCTAAGACAGAGTTCAAACACCTAGAGTACTTTTACTTTCATAATTGCCTATATGATTACGTTTGGAAAGATAACCACAGACGCAGAGAAGAGCAGATCGCGACCCATGATCTGATCCACAAGTACTCATCGGATTACAAGGTGATATTTGTGGGGGATGCCTCTATGGCACCTTATGAGGTCACAAGCCCGGGTGGGAGTGTAGAGTACAATAATGAAGAATCTGGAGCTGTATGGATGCAGCGTATGGCTGAAACCTTTGACAAATTGGTATGGTTGAACCCTGTTCAAGAAAAATATTGGGACTACACTCCGTCTATCACTATGCTTAAAGACTTAACCGAAGATAAGATGTTTCCACTGACATTGGGTGGGCTAGAGAAGGGAATGGCTCTTTTGTCTCGATAGTTTACTTGACCCCAGTAGTTCGCCGTCCGGCTAGTAATGTGTAATTAAAAAGAAGACTAATATGTTTATAACAGATGCGGTTACCAAGGCTCAAAAGAGGGTGGGTATAGCTTCTGAGCAACCACCATTGCCAGCTAAATCAATTCTTCAGATATGGACAAATGCGGTATCTGACTCTCCCTCACATCCTGCTTTTACGTGTCTTGGTCAAACTCTAAGTTATGGCGAAATTGACCAGCTATCCCGAAGAGTCGCTAGTTATTTCCAAAAAAGACTTAATTTAAAGACCGGGGATCGAATAGCGATCCAATTGCCTAATTTGATTCAGTATCCAATTGTTGTCATTGCTGCAATGAAGCTAGGGTTGGTTGTGGTCAATACAAATCCCATGTATACCGTTCGAGAGCTGGTGCATCAGTTTAATGATTCCGGTGTTAAGGTCGTTGTTGCTCTAGATCAGTTTTATTCAACTCTGGCAGAGGCCTTGCCTCAGACGAGTATCGAACATGTTATTGTCACACGACCGATAGATCTGCTGCCCTCGCCGAAGCAAGAGACCCTTGCAATTTTGATGAGACTTTTGGGGAAAAGGCCAGCAATTAAGGAAAATAGTACTATTGCGTTTAAGGACCTTTTGACAGTGGGAACGAGTTATACCCCTTACAGTTCCTCGTTAAATGATATATGTGCTCTTCAATATACCGGCGGAACCACGGGAGCGTCCAAAGGTGTTAAATTAACCCAAACAAGCTTGCTCTCTAATATCGCTCAGGCTTTAGAGGTTATTTCCGTAGGTGAAGATTCTCTTAAGCACAGTACTGCCATAGCCCCCTTACCGCTCTACCATATTTATGCATATTCACTTTGTTTCGGAATGCTTCCGGCTATTCGCGGACATTCTATTTTGATTCCTGACCCTCGTAATATTCCCCTGTTCGTTAAAGCGATAAGGAAGTTCAAATTCGATATATTTTGCGGACTGAATTCCCTATTCGTCGCTTTGTTGCAAGATAAAGACTTTAAACGCTTGGACTTTTCAGGGCTAAAGATGACTTTGTCTGGTGGCATGGCATTAATGACTTCAGTTGCTGAAGACTGGCAGAAGGTTACTGGCTGTGTTGTTAGCGAAGGTTATGGCATGACAGAATCCTCTCCTGTTATTTCCATGAATCCCTCGGGTTTTGAAAAGATAGGGACCGCTGGAATTCCGATATCTGGCACAGAAATTAAAGTAATTGATGAACAGGGCGTTGAACAGCCTGTTGGTGGGGTTGGTGAACTCTGCATCAAGGGCGCTCAGGTGATGGCTGGATATTGGAAGCAACCTGAGCAGACTGCAGAAGTTATCATTGATGAATGGCTGCACACCGGAGATATAGTGACGGTTGACGAAGAAGGTTATATAACCATCGTAGATCGATTAAAGGACATGATTATTGTGTCCGGCTTTAACGTTTACCCCAATGAGTTAGAGCAAGCTTTGACTATGCATCCACAGGTAGCGCAGTGCGCAGCTATTGGCATCCCTGATTCCAAGGCTGGAGAAGTGGTAAAAATGTTTGTTGTAAAAGCCGACTCGTCACTTACAGAGTCAACAGTTGTTGAATATTGCAAAGCGAATATGGCAGGTTACAAGGTGCCTAAGCTAGTTGAATTTCGCGCTGAGTTACCCATGACCAATGTGGGAAAAGTTCTCAGGAAAGATCTCAAAGCAGAAGAATTAGCCCGATCTTAAATTTTGTATGTTATCCAAAAAGGCCAGCACCTTGGTGCTGGCCTTTTTGACAAGTCCCTAAATTACAGTCTATATAAAACGCAAAGTAAACCAACAGTGGTCAGCACAACGGTATAGGGAAGGGCCATTACTACCATGCGCATATAAGATAAGCGGATCAGCGGTGCTAAGGCGGAGGTCAACAAAAACAGGAAGGCTGCTTGTCCGTTTGGTGTTGCAACACTGGGTAGGTTTGTTCCAGTATTAATTGCTACCACAAGCTTGTCAAAATGGTCTCGAGTAATATCCCCAGCATCTAATACTGCTTTAACTTCGTTAATATACACTGTCGCTACAAACACATTATCGCTGATTGCGGACAAAACTCCATTTGCAAGGAAGAACATACCTGGTTGAACCGCCGGATCTTCCGCAAGAACCCAGGCAATAACAGGAGAAAAAAGATGCTGCTCATGAATTACTGCAACGATGGCAAAAAAGACAACGAGCAATGCGGTAAATGGGAGAGCCTCTTCAAAGGCGTGACCGATACGATGTTCATCAATAACACCGTTGTAAGCTGTTAATAGGATGATTACCATAAGACCGATAAGTCCTACCGCGGCCCAGTGAAACGCAAGTCCTAACACAAGTATTACCGCGACGATAAACTGTACGATAAGAGATGCGTTGTCATGCTGAGTTCGTTTTGCGGACTCATGATCACTTGATGCTTGCAGTACTTGGCGAACTTGTTCTGGTAATTGAGCGCCATACCCTAATATTTTGATTTTCTCTAAGAGAATACAAGTCGCTAGACCGCATACAAGAACTGGCATAGTGACTGGAGACATGCGGACAAAAAATTCTATAAATTCCCAGCCCGCGCGTTCGGCAATCAACAGGTTCTGTGGCTCGCCTACTGTGGTACAAACACCACCCAAAGCGGTACCCACAGCTCCATGCATGATTAAGCTACGCAAGAATGCCTTGAAGTCTTCTAAGTTAGCCTCATGCTCAGATAGGAGTGTTGAGTCATTAGTGTGATCATGACCTTCATCGGCCAGAGTTTTTCCAGAAGCAATCTTGTGATAAACAGAATAAAATCCGACAGAAATAGTGATTAAAACAGCAGTTACAGTGAGAGCGTCGAGGAAGGCAGATAGAAATGCCCCTGAAAAACAAAACATGAAAGACAAGGTTGTTTTTGACCTAACACTGAGAAGAATCTTGGTAAACACGAACAGCAACATATCTCGCATAAAATAGATGCCAGCAACCATAAACATCAACAGTAAAATGACTTGAAGATTTGCAGATACTTCGAGATAAACCGCATCTGGACTCGCCATGCCTAACAGGATAGCTTCAATTGCCAGAAGCCCACCAGGTTGAAGAGGGTAGCATTTCAGAGCCATAGCTAGGGTGAAGATAAATTCAGCAATTAACGCCCAGCCAGCAACTACAGGACCCAATGACACGAGTAGGATTGGATTAATGACTAAAAAAGCGATGATGGATGATTTGTACCAATCAGGCGAATCACCTAAAAAATTCTCTTTAAAAGCTTGGGTAAGCGTTGTTTCCATTAACCATCTCCTTGACATATTTTAAATTAACAGCAGTTGTATTGTACGGTGCTTTACTATTTATCCGCTACTGAATAGATGAATTTTTTTCGTCTTTCATGGTAGACTCCTCAAAAATGCTGGGTCCCGCGGAACCATAGCTTCACGCCTTGAATATTGCAAGCGGTCACAGTCCAATCCATAATCTTTAGAGGAGACATCATTTTGTTAGTACCCTCAGGTTTGGGTGGGTTTTACGCCGGCTCAACAAAAAATAATACCGAGAAAAAGTGGGTCATAGCCGTTGTGGGTAGTGATGTTCTCTTATTTTCTGACGATGGCGCTAACCCTCGACTTGCTATCTCCTCAGATGAAGCAGATGTACTTAGATTTTTTTGCGAACGACGTCTCTGTCTAGGGCAGTGGCATGGAGGTGATTGCGAGGTGTGGGACCTACTTCCTGAAGCGACGGCCTGTGAAGGATTTGTTCGATCAGAATTACGGTCTTTGCTCGCTCATTCTAATGATGCGGAATTCTCTCTTGCTAGCAGAGCAACTCAACTACTTGATTGGCAAAGAAAGCATCAATTTTGCGGTCAATGTGGCTCCCCCAATAAAATTTCAGCAACTGAGCATTCATTAATCTGTGATAACTGTAATTTAAACCATTATCCTAGGATTTCTCCCTGTGTAATCGTGGCTGTAACTCTTGGTGACAAATGTCTTTTGGCCCGGCATGCGAATTGGCCTGAAGGCAGGCTTAGTACTCTTGCGGGATTTATTGAAGCTGGAGAAAGTGCAGAGCAGGCATTGCACAGAGAGGTTTTCGAAGAGGTCGGTGTAGAGATTGACAATATTCGGTATATTGGAAGTCAGGCGTGGCCTTATCCAGGTCAATTGATGTTAGGGTATATTGCTGAAGCAAAAAGCGAGACCATTAATGTCGATGGCATAGAGATAGCTGAAGCAGATTGGTTTAGGTACGATAACTTGCCATCAATTCTGGCGCCACCGACTATAATGGCTGGCCGCCTTATAAAACAGTTTATTGACGAAGCAGTTGAGCTATATGGTTGAGCAGTCATCACGTCGTGAGACCTAATTAATTTAAATTATTTTTATTTGGGAGTTTTAAGTGGAGTTTCTATTCGAATACGGTTTGTTTTTTGCAAAAGTTGCCACTGGAGTGGTTGCCTTTGTCATTATTGTCAGCGTTATTTTTAGCGCGAGTCAGAAAAACAAACAGAGTCCTGAAAGAGGGCATTTAGAGATAACCCCGTTAAATCAGCAGTTTGAACACTTAAAGGAAACTATGCTGCTAGCTACTGTGGATGAGTCTTTACAAAAATTAGAAGAAAAGAAACTCCATAAAGCCAAGAAAAAACAACTATCGAATGAGAAGAAAGCATCAAAGAAAAATTCAAATACTTCTAGTGAAACAAAAAGCAAAGTCTACGTGCTTAGTTTTGATGGAAATACCAGCGCTAGTGCGGTGGGACATTTGCGCGAAGAAGTTACAGCTGTTTTAACCCAGGCTACACCAAAGGATGAAGTCCTGCTCAGGTTGGAGAGTTCTGGGGGTATGGTCCACAGTTATGGACTTGCGAGTAGTCAACTTGACCGTCTACGTAAAAAAAATATTCCACTGACTGTCTGCGTTGATAAGGTCGCGGCTAGTGGCGGTTACATGATGGCTTGTGTAGCAGACAAGATACTCGCTGCTCCTTTTGCCATCATTGGCTCTATCGGTGTAGTTGCACAGATGCCGAACTTCAATAAAGTGTTAAAGAAACATGATGTAGATTTTGAATTGCTGACCGCCGGTGAACATAAGCGAACATTAACTATGTTTGGTGAAAATACCGACAAGGGCCGTGAGAAATTTATAGAAGAATTAGAAGAAACCCATGAGCTATTTAAAGACTACGTGTCGACCCGACGTCCTCAGGTTGATATTGACAAGATTGCGACCGGTGAAATTTGGTATGGAGCAAGAGCTCAGGATATGGCCCTCATTGATGACATACTGACCAGCGATGAGTACCTGGTCTCGCGGATAGAGGAAGCTGATGTATTTGAAATTAGCTACGTATTTAAGAAAAAGTTGCACGAACGTTTGGGAATAGCTGCCGAGGAGAGCGCTGATCGGCTTCTTGTCAAATGGTGGGCTCGGTTAACGCAAGGCTCAGACAAGCATCTCTAGCTCGATGGGGTTTGTTAGTCCCGTCGAAGTTTGTCACTAATGGCGATAGGGCTAGGAAAGTTGAAAACCACTATGTAACTTGAGACGAGAAAAGTGATAATCGCTGTGGCTTGAATTAAGTGTGATGCATGGGTCCCTATTAGGCCTGAGCTAAACGCTAAATAAGCAATCATTAAAGAAAATTCACTGTTCTGACCTAATCGAAAGCCAATATCCCAGGCCAACTTTTCGCTTTCACTCTGAGAACGAAGCAGTCGGTGGTACGTCCAAGGCTTAATGGATAGCATTAAAGCGGCTAATATCGCGGCAGGTAATGCAATCAAAGGAATGAGTGACAGATCAAAGCCGCTTCCTAAAGAGAAAAAGAACAAAATCAAAAAGAAATCACGTAACGATTTTAGATTTAGGGAAATAAATTGGGCGATAGGACTTGTAGCCATGGCAATTCCAGCGATAAATGCACCAATTTCTCGAGACAAACCAAGGTAGTGCGCTAGTTCAGAAATGCCAAGACACCAGCCGATTGCGAGTAGAAATATATACTCGCTTATACGATCAAAGCGAGAAAATAAGGGTAATAAAATGCCTTTAACGACAAAGAAGCAAACGAGCGTTAGCAGAGGTAGAGCCAACAAGGTTTTGCCCAATGGAATAAGATTTTGACCACTAATATCGCCCGAAATGATAAATAGCAGGGCAAGTATCGCCAGAAAGTCCTGCATCAGCAGCATGCCAACCATGAGTTCACCTGAGTGCTTATGATGAAGGGCGGTCGTTGGTAGCAGTTTGATTCCAATAATAGTGCTTGAAAACATCATGGCTATTCCGATGATGATACTCTCAACTATTGAATAACCAAATAGACTGGCGATGCTGTATCCGACAATCGCAAATAGTGCCGAGCTAATCAGGGTGATATGAGTGACCTGTCGAAGTACTTTCCATAGCGCTTGGGGTTGCATGTCTAACCCGAGAAGAAACAATAAAAAGATAATTCCAATACTGCCAATCTGGCTAATTAAATCGACATCTGTAACAAGAGCTAAGCCAAACGGGCCTAAGATTGCACCCAATAAAATATAGGAAACTAAAAGGGGCTGCCGTCCCAACAATGCCAGAGAGGCAATAATCGCTCCGCCACTGAAAATGAAAAAGAATAACTGTAGCAAATCACCATGCATATAACAGGCTCCGAGATAGTTCCCTCTAGTTTTGACTTGTCCTAATCTAGTTTAGCTAATTCCTAATGGACTTGCATCCAGCGCAGTTTAATCGCAGCAAGTTATTCGTCGAAATCATGCCTTTTTAGTCGAATTTTGGGATTAAACCGAAACAAAAGTGAGACACTTTCTCCAGAGGTTGTTAAAATGCCGCCCTAAAATTTACGCTTAGGTCAAACACTATGAATGAAGAAAATGTATCTAAAAACAATGGTGACTCTGCAGCGGATGCGGTAGCCGCAATTGTCGTTTTACTGGTGGTGGTGACAGCCGTGGTATATTGGTTGTCGCGGTTTTAATTATTGTGATTGAGGTTGATGCATAATGAGCGCACAACAACATACAGCTGGAGAATTGGTCGAAGAGCAGCGACTGATCGTGGAGGACTACCTAAGCCGTTCTCCATCGGCTAATTCGTCAGACGTAAGTGATCTGAATGCACTGAAAGCTGAGATAAAAGCTCAACTTAGAGCAAAGGACGCCGTTTTAATAGCTCATTATTATACAGATCCTATGATTCAGGAACTTGCAGAGGAAACTGGCGGAATAGTGTCTGATTCTCTGGAAATGGCTCGATTTGGTAACAGCCATAGTGCCGAGACGCTTGTCGTTGCTGGGGTTAAATTCATGGGAGAGACGGCTAAGATACTAACTCCTCACAAGCGTGTTTTAATGCCGACTCTAGAAGCAACCTGTTCTCTTGATATTGGTTGCCCAGCAGATCAATTTTCTGCCTTTTGCGATCAACATCCTGACCGAACAGTGGTGGTGTATGCTAATACTTCAGCGGCAGTTAAAGCGCGGGCAGACTGGGTTGTGACCTCGAGTATTGCTTTAGAGGTTGTTGATTATCTAGACAGCCAGGGGGAGAAGATACTCTGGGCTCCTGATAAATACTTAGGAAATTATGTCCAAAAGGAAACAGGGGCAGATATGTTGCTGTGGGATGGAAGTTGCATAGTTCATGAAGAGTTCAAGGCGAAAGGGATTGTTGATTTAAAAAACGTTTATCCTGAAGCCGCAGTCTTGGTTCATCCGGAGTCGCCAGATTCCGTAGTCAGATTAGCTGATGTTGTGGGCTCAACTTCTCAGTTAATTGATGCTGCTATGAAGCTGCCTAATCAAAAGATGATAGTGGCGACAGATCAGGGCATTTTTTATAAAATGCAACAAACGGTTCCCGATAAGGAGCTCTTGGTGGCGCCTACCGGGGGTAGTGGAGCGACGTGTAGGAGTTGCGCGAGCTGTCCTTGGATGGGAATGAACGGTTTAGACAACTTGCTGTCATGTATTGAAAATGGCACTAATGAAATTTTTGTTGATTCTAAAATAGCACAGCAGGCGATCCAATCATTGGATCGAATGATGAATTTTAAGGCTCTACACCTTTCCTAGAGTTTTTCTGCTCGCTCTTCCATTGAAACGACATCTCTCAAACGCTGCCTGATTATCGCGGACTGTTTGAAGTCACTCATGGTAAGTTTTTGAGCAAGCCCAAGCTGCTCTCGTGCCAATGAAAAAGCTCCTACAAGAATAAAATACTCAGCTCTTGCTTGATGAACGCCAGAGATATTTCCAGCGAGCCCTCTAACCTCAGCTAATCTATACCATACCATCGGATCTTGGTTTCGGTCTCTAGCTAAGAGAGATAGAACTTCGCCGGCTCCCTCATACTGATGATCTAACCACAGAGTTTCAGCCTTTAGTGATAGAAGAGGGTAGTTACCTGGGTTCCTATTTAACTGCGCTTCAAGTTTTTTCAGTCCTGATTTATAATCTTGTTGTGCGATAACTAATTCTATGTTGCTGTAGTGAAAAGCGGGTTGATATGGGTTTTCTTTCACGAGCCTGCCCAGAATTGCTTGGGCTTCATTAAATTGACCCGTCTGCATGTAGACTAAAGCTAACCCATAATATGCCGCAGCCTCTTGTTGGGTATTGTCGTCTAATTGTTTTTTAAATCGTTTTATGCTGTCGGCTGGAGTCTCTGCCATAGCGACTTCAGCCCGTGCTTTCATCAGATAATAATCCGGATGGTCCGGGTAGTGACGCATTGAGTTGCCCATGGTGCGCGCTCTTGCATCTGAGACTCGTTTTTCTGTCACCGGGTGTGTCAGCAGAAACTCTGGGGGGCGATCGCCAGAATAACGGAGACGCTTAAGCATAGTTTCAAACATGTCCCCAACCGCTCCTGGATCGCGCCCAGCTTTCTCCATAGTCCTCAGACCGAAGCGATCAGCTTCTTTTTCGTTAGATCGACTGTATCTAAGTTGATTTTCTAACGTCATGGCTTGAGTTGCGGCCATTGCAGCCATTCCGGCATCACCGCCAACAGTCGCAGCTAATACTAGGCCAGTGAGCAGCCCTGCCAGGGTGGCAGCAGAAGAGTTACGCCGTGATTCAAGCCCTCGGGCAAAGTGACGCTGACTCAGATGAGCTAACTCATGAGCAAGAACAGAAACCATTTGATCTTCATTTTCGGCATAAGCAAAGAGTCCGGTGTGAATTCCGACGACTCCGCCAGGTACAGCGAATGCATTCATCGTTGGGTTATTGACTATTACTAGCTCAATATTAGGGTTTTCAAGTTCGCTGTAGGTTGCAAGGTTGTATATGAGATTTTCTAAATACTGCTGCATTAATGGATCATCAAATTCACGAACTCGACTCCTAAATACTTTGAGCCATGTGCGACCAAGTTGGAATTCTTGTTGCTTTGACACTATTCCAGAGAGGCTATCTCCAAGGACAGGAAGCTTTATCTCGTCGCTTGTAGTATTAAAAGCTGGCATTACCAGACACAGAAAGCAGAGCAGGATGCTCTTTAGCCATAGGGGCCTGAAATATTGTGTGATTGAGGTGGCTGGTCGGTTAATATCAGTGTCCAAAATGTAAAGTGGTATAAAAAGTCATCCTTTCTACTGTAACGGATAATTTATAAGAGTTCGACAGTTGAAAGTTTAGCTAGTTTCATGTTCTATAGTTAAATATACAAATCCAGCAATTGGCAAGTGAATTCAATCACCTTAAAGGCGAGTTAGGACAATGAAGCAAATCCTGAGTAAATGGTTAGGTAGGTACCTTGGTAATGAGGAGGCTGTGTTTCTCGGTGTCATGATGATTGTATTTATAGTAATGCTTGCGACTGTAGGTGAATTTCTTGGCCCTGTTTTTGCCTCTATGATCATCGCTTTCTTACTGCAGGGGGTTGTCAATGGCTTGGGTCGTGCCGGGGTGTCAAGGCGGGTGTCAGTCTTGACCTCATATATTTTGTTTTTGTGTGGGCTGGTTGCTATTGTTATTGGCATCGTGCCTATCGTAGGGCGACAGTTATCACTTTTGCTAGGGGAAGTGCCGAGCATGATAGGCCGTTCTCGCGACTTCTTGATCGACTTACCCGAGCGTTACGCGGACTATGTTACTGCAGAGCAATTTGATTTGATCTGGGTACGAGTATCTCAAGAGGTGGCCAACGTTGCTGAGCAAATACTGAGTTTTTCCCTGAGTAGTTTCCCTAGTTTGTTCGCAGTGGCTCTTTATCTGTTGCTAGTGCCTGTTTTAGTTTTCTTTATGCTAAGCGATCGAGAAAAATTGTTAGCCTTTATCGCTGGAATGCTACCTGAAAAACGCTCTGTAATGACTGCGATATGGTCAGAGATGAATATTCAGTTTGCTAATTATATTAGGGGTAAGGCTATTGAAATACTAATTGTTGGCTCCTTGTCGTATCTCGTTTTTTTGATTCTCGGCCTTAATTACGCTGCGCTCTTGGCTTTGTTAGTGGGTCTCTCGGTTCTGATTCCCTATATTGGAGCTACAGTGGTGACTTTCCCTGTCCTTTTGGTGGGTTATATGCAATGGGGCTTTTCTTCGGAGTTTTTGTGGCTGTTTGTCAGTTATGGGGTTATCCAGTTCTTAGATGGCAACGTGTTGGTTCCTTTGTTATTTTCTGAGGTCGTTAATCTCCATCCAATTGCGATTATAGTGGCAGTGCTCCTGTTTGGTGGTTTATGGGGTTTTTGGGGGGTCTTTTTTGCCATTCCTTTGGCAACATTGGTCAAAGCTATTTTTAATGCTTGGCCAGATACATCGATTTCTGATCCAACGTAGAGCGAACAACGCTTTGAGAGGGATTTATGCCTTCTACTTGTTTTTCGAAAAGTAAGGATATTCAATGTTGTTAAACTTGGTTTTGTTCTTAAACTGCCTATGGTTTGGCGCCGGGTTTTGGTTATTCAGCTTAAACCCAAGCAAAACAGCTCTGATGATGTCATCCCGAAAAATGCGAGAAAACCCGCTTTACGACCTGGTCAAGCAAATCGCCCCTTTCGTGGGTGGTTTTAACCTGGCTTTTCTTTTCTTGTCTCTAGTCATGCTGATCCTAGGCGATGTCTTCACCAGCGCTGAAAACCTGATTGTATTATTTTCCGTCATCGCCGTTGCCCATGCTACTCAGTTCTATGGCAATGTACCCAATGCACTTAAAGATTGGCGCAATGAAAAACCTGGCTGGCGCGTGCTCAAAGGGCCCATGCTGTTTATTTTCATCGGCGACTTTGTGCTCATGGTTCTTAACGCCATCGCCGCTGGCTATATGCTGTATGTTTAAAACACCCACGTAGACGCAAGAATTTTTCTAGGTCTTTCTTCTCTCCTAAGGAGTTTCGTCCACCGTTCAATCTTACTTGTAATCGGGTAACGTACGGTAGAAGAGGATTATTTATCGCTCTTTCTGGGTGAGTTTAGCATAATATGTAGTTAAACTATTTAACTAAATATTTCAAAATATATATATAAAACAATGAATTAAAGAAATATCATGTGTTTTTTTCCAAGGAACATTAATGTCAAATTGCTTTAATTTCGATAATTTTGTAGTTATACTACATACTACAGTTAAGATTTTTCTTTAGAGTTATATAAGTTAGCCTAATGTCACATTAAATAACTCGTCTGTACAAAAATAAAAGTTAACCAAGAAGGTGGCACACATGGATGATTTAGATCCAACAGAAACCCGCGAATGGCTGGAAGCACTTGATTCGATTTGCCGCTCACAGGGGGATGATCGAGCCAGCTACATTCTCGCGCAGCTGAATGCTCGCGCCACAGAAAATGGAATAGACCTTCCTCAGTCGGTGACGACTCATTTTTGTAATACGATTCCAGCAGTTCGAGAGAAAATAATGCCGGGCGATCTCTTTATGGAGCGTCGAATTCGATCGCTTGTCAGATGGAACGCACTAGCTATGGTGATGCGAGCTAATGCCCAAAGTGAGGGTATTGGTGGTCATATAGCAAGCTTTTCATCAGCAGCGACCCTTTATGATGTTGGCTTTAATTATTTTTTCCGCGGATCCTCAGACGATACGCCTGGAGATCTCGTTTTCTTTCAAGGGCACAGTTCACCGGGTATGTACGCACGATCCTTTTTAGAAGGTCGTCTGAGTGTTGAGCAACTAGATAAGTTCCGCCGCGAGGTGGATGGAACAGGACTATCCTCCTATCCCCACCCTTGGTTAATGCCCGACTATTGGCAGTTTCCTACAGTGTCGATGGGACTAGGCCCCATTCAGGCTATTTATCAAGCTCATGTGATGCGTTATTTGTCAGCTCGAGATTTGGTTGCCCGAGGCAATCGAAAAGTATGGGCTTTTTTAGGGGATGGAGAATGTGATGAGCCCGAGACCCTTGGAGCTATCTCTTTGGCCGGTAGAGAAGGTCTGGAGAATTTGATTTTCGTCATCAACTGTAATTTACAGCGATTGGATGGACCAGTTCGTGGTAACGGTAAGATTATTCAAGAATTAGAGGGAGTTTTTAGAGGAGCGGGTTGGAACGTTATCAAAGTTATTTGGGGCAGACATTGGGACCAGCTTTTAGAGCGAGATAAGAGTGGCTTGTTACTGCAAAGAATGAATGAAGTGTGTGATGGAGAGCTCCAGAATTATAAATACAACGGAGGTGCTTACACTCGAGAGCATTTCTTTGGTAAGTATCCTGAGCTACTTGAGCTGGTTAAAGATATGACTGATGATCAGATTATGGCTTTAAACCGGGGTGGACATGATCCCTATAAGGTTTATGCGGCATATTCTGAAGCTGTTGAGAGCAAAGGGCATCCCACCGTTATCTTGGCCCATACTGTGAAAGGTTACGGTCTTGGTGCAGGTGGACAAGCCGCCAACGACACGCATTCAGTTAAAAAACTGGATGTTGAAAATTTGAAGATATTCAGGGATCGCTTTGGAATTCCTATTTCAGATGATCAGTTGGAAACAGTGCCGTACTATCGTCCAGAGGAAAATAGTCCTGAATTGATTTATATGAACGAAAGACGAGCATCTCTTGGTGGGCCATTGCCCGCTAGGAAATCTGATTTTGAAGAGATGTCTGTTCCCGCACTAAAAGTTTTTGATAAACAGCTGGATAGTAGTGGCGAGAGAGAAATGTCCTCGACCATGGCTTTTGTGAGAATCTTGTCTACCCTAATCAAAAATAAAGATATAGGCCAGTACGTAGTGCCGATTGTTCCCGATGAAGCTCGCACATTCGGAATGGAGGGTATGTTTCGCCAATTAGGTATATATACCTCTGCAGGACAAAAATACGTGCCTCATGATCGAGAGCAGATCATGTATTACAAAGAAGACAAAAAAGGCGTGATTCTAGAAGAAGGTATTAACGAAGCGGGCGCAATGTCAGCTTGGCTAGCTTTGGCGACGGCCTACAGTACTAGCTCTCGTCCAATGATTCCATTTTATATATTTTATTCAATGTTTGGCTTTCAGCGTATCGGAGATCTTGCCTGGGCTTCGGGAGATTGTCAGGCTAGAGGATTTTTAATCGGCGCTACTGCTGGGAGAACTACGTTAAACGGAGAAGGGCTTCAGCATCAAGATGGCCACAGCCTAATATTGGCCAATACCATCCCTAACTGCAAAAGTTATGATGCTACCTATAGCTATGAGTTGGCTGTGATTATTCAAAGTGGTCTCAAATGTATGTTTGAGGACAAAGAAAATTATTTTTACTACCTGACTACGATGAATGAAAATTATATTCAGCCCGCTATGCCTGAAGGTGTTGAGGAAGGAATTGTTAGAGGTATTTATCCTTTAAAACGTAGCCAAAAAGTGACGTCTAAAAAGAAGGTTACCTTAATGGGGGCAGGTACTATCCTTAATGAAGTTGTTGCGGCTTCGGAAATACTAAAAGAAAAATTCTCAGTAGAAGCCGATATTTGGAGTCTAACCAGTGTCAATGAATTAGTTCGAGAAGGTCAAGCGGTTGATCGTTGGAATCTACTTCATCCTACAGAAACACCCAAGCTCAGCTATGTGGAACAGCAGGTGGGTAATATTTCAGATCCTATTGTTATCGCGACTGACTATATGAAAGCCTATGCTGAACAACTGAGGCGATACTTACCCAGTTCCCTGCATGTGTTAGGCACAGACGGGTTTGGGCGGAGTGATAGTCGCGAGACGTTGCGTCACTTTTTTGAGGTAGATCGTTACTTTATTGTAGTGTCAGCGCTGAAAGGTTTGGCTGATAAAGGGATTATTGAGCAATCTGTAGTATCTGAGGCAATTGAATCGTTTTCTATTGACCCGGAGAAAACGAACCCGCTTTACATGTAAATCTTGTTTATCAAGGCTTTAGTAAGGTAGCATGAAATTTACTAGTACGAGGATTTGTTAGTGGCAATAGAAACGATAGTAGTTCCAGATCTTGGCGGGGCCGAATCTGTAGATGTGATTGAATTGAGTCTAGCCCAGGGCGACACTGTTGGGGTGGAGGATTCGTTGCTGGTTCTGGAGTCTGACAAGGCCACCATGGATGTACCAAGCCCTCACGAGGGTCAGTTGGTTAAGTATTTGGTTGCTGAAGGTGACACTGTAAAAGTTGGTGACCCCATAGCAGAGCTTGAAATTCAGGCTGATCCAAGCCAAGAAGTGTCGAATGAGGCTGCTGAATCTTTGGATGCTGAAGTCGAGGATGCAGCAGAAGCTACTGTAGCACCGGAAGCTGCGCCAGTAGCAAAAATCGAAGAGAAGGCGACTGAGTTTGATGTCGCTATATCTTCTTCAGCGGTTGATTTACCTCTTGCTGATTCAGAGAGCGCGGATGATATTTATGCAGGACCTGCGGTCAGAATGCTGTCTAGAGAATTAGGTGTAGATCTGACTAGCGTTCCAGGTAGTGGTCCTCGAGGACGCATCTTGAAGGACGATGTCAATGATTATGTGAAGCGAGCACTGTCTGGTGGCGCTGCTGAGAGCGGTCAAGATACTGGTGCTGGAATTCCTGAAATCCCGCAGATCGATTTCAGCCAGTTTGGTGAGATTGAAAAGGTTAAGTTAACCAAAATTCAGAAGGTCACAGCCAACAATATGCAGCGCAATTGGCTGAATGTTCCTCATGTAACCCAGTTTGATGATGCTGATATAACTGAGATGGACAGTTTTCGTAAATCACTGAAAGCTGAAGGCGAGATGCGTGGTGTTNGTGTGACACCAGTAGCCTTTCTTGTAAAAGCTATTGCCACTGCTTTGGAAGATAATCCTGGCTTTAACCGATCTCTTTTAGGAGACGGCGAGAGTTATATTCAAAAGCAATATTGTAATATCGGAATGGCCGTAGATACACCGCGTGGACTGGTGGTTCCGGTTATTCGTAACGCCTCATCTATGGGGATCTGGGAGATCGCTGGGGAAGTGGCACAGTTGGCAGAAAAAGCGCGAGAAGGAAAACTTAAGCCCTCCGATATGCAAGGAGGCTGTTTTACGCTCTCGAGCTTAGGAGCCATCGGTGGAAATGGATTCACGCCAATTGTTAACGCCCCTGAATTGGGTATTCTTGGTGTGTCTAAAGCTCAAATGAAGCCTGTTTGGAACGGGCATGACTTTGANCCACGTTTGATGCTTCCTTTGGCACTTTCCTATGATCACCGATTAATCAATGGTGGTGATGCGGGTCGATTTATGACTCAGATAGTTAAATTGTTAAGTGATATTAGGCACCTAGCTCTATAGTTTCGAAGACCCTCGAGGAGGCTAACATGCAGTTTTTGCACACCATGGTGCGAGTATCAAATGTCGAAAGTTCCTTGGCATTTTATTGTGATGCGCTCGGTATGATTGAAGTCTCGCGATATGAGGTTGCAAAAGGTCGCTTTACACTAATCTTTTTAGCCGCACCGGACGATTCAAAGACAGCAATTGAAAAAGATGCGCCTTTGTTAGAGCTGACGCATAACTGGGATCCAGAGCACTACGAGGGTGGCAGAAACTTTGGCCATTTAGCTTTCCGAGTAAATGATATATATGCAGCTTGTTCTCGATTAGCGGATCACGGAGTTCTTATCAGTCGCCCTCCCAGAGATGGGCATATGGCTTTTGTTAGATCTCCTGATGGCATTTCTATTGAGCTACTGCAAGCNGGAAAGGCTTTGCCTCCATCGGAACCTTGGGCATCCATGAGCAACACTGGAGAGTGGTAAGAGGTGGTCTTGTTACAAGCTTTTCTTAAATGGCAACATCTCTAAAGCCTGATCAATATGGTGCTGGATAGCAACGTTTTCTTGCTCAAGATANCGCGCGATAGCGTCCTTGAACTCAGGATGCCGTATCCAGTGCAGTGAAAAGGTTCGTACCGGCTCAAACCCTCTCACTAACTTGTGCTCTCCTTGAGCTCCGGCATCATATCGCTGCAGCCCCATTTTAATGGCTAACTCAATGCCGCTGTAGTAGCAGAGCTCAAAATGTAAGTACGGATATTCCCCAAGGCTCCCCCAGTAGCGACCATAAAGGGTGTCGTTGTCAAAGAGGTAAAGTGCACACGCTATGGGTTCAGATTCGATATTTGCGACAGCCATCGCTATCTGCTCGGGCATTTTGATCGCTATCTGTCGAAAGAAATCAGACGTTAAGTAGCCTCGAGTTCCATTCCGTTTGGCATATGTGCGCTCATATAGTCGATAGAAAAGCTGCCATAGATCGGTAGTGATCTCGTCGCCACACAAAATTTTGACGTCAATCCCTTGATTGATAACTTCCTNACGCTCCTTTCTAATCATTTTGCGTTTGCGAGAAGTCATTGCCAAAAGGTAGTCATCAAAAGAGTCATAACCTTTGTTAAACCAGTGGTATTGAACCCCAGATCTTTTCAATAGCCTGGGGTCGTGGAGCAGGGATAGGTCACTATCATTGGGGAAAAGAATGTGCCAACTTGATGCCTGGGTCTCTTCCGCAATATTAGTGACTTCATCAACTAGTTGNCCCCATTGCGTTTGAGTTACAACTTGCTCACTTCGAAGGCGACTTCCAGTTGAGGGAGTAAATGGAATGGCAGTGACTAATTTAGGGTAGTAATCTAATCCGTTCTGATGGTATGCATTGGCCCAGGCGTGATCAAACACATATTCACCCATTGAATGATCTTTTAAATACAGGGGCATGAAACAATTTAATTCTTTGTCTTTAAGTTCAAGATGGATTGGCGTCCATCCGGTTTCTGCAGAAACACTGCCACTATCTTCAAGAGCTTGCAAAAAGGTATCGCGGAGAAATGGATAAGACAAATCCTTCATTTCATTTAATCCAATAATGTTAATATCTAAGGGGATATATGGGGTTAGTTCGCCATGATGAAGTATANTAGCGTTGATGCTAAAAAAGCTTCGGCCATTCTAAAAGTTTACGGCCACAGATCCAATTATGATCAAATAATATTATTCCTTAAAAGCTATGCTTTTGTGACTTTTTTAGCGCTAATAATACGAGAAGGGNGACCATTGGGTTATCATAGACAGANTCGGATAAGACGATAAATTNGCTATCAGCGGAGATATTTGAATGATTATTAAGCCTCGCGTTCGCGGCTTCATGTGTATTACTAGCCATCCATCTGGTTGTGAAAAGAATGTTCGCGACCAGATTGATTATATTAGAGCTCAAGAGAGTATTGATGCTCCCAAAAGAGTGCTAGTCATAGGTAGTTCAACGGGTTATGGGCTGTCTGCTAGAATTACAGCAGCCTTTGGTTCAGGGGCTTCTACCCTTGGTGTGTTTTTCGAAAAACCGGGCTCGGAGCGGAAGCCGGGCACTGCAGGTTGGTACAATAGCGCCGCTTTTCATAAATATGCTGAAGAAGATGGTCTCTATGCCAAAAGTATCAATGGCGATGCATTCTCAGATGACATAAAAAAAACCGCAATTGAAACAATAAAATCAGATATGGGTCAGGTTGATCTTGTGATTTATAGTCTGGCCGCACCTCGGCGACAGCATCCAGTTACCGGAGAAGTTTTTAACTCAACATTAAAACCGGTGGGGAAAGATATAACGATGCTCGGCATTAACACCGACAAAGAGGTTATCCAGGAGTTTAGTTTAGAGAAAGCCACGACCAAGGAGATTGAAGATACTGTCGCTGTAATGGGGGGAGAAGACTGGCAGATGTGGTTGGATGCACTTAGCGCGGCAGGGGTCCTTGCTGATGGTGCAAAAACTACTGCTTTTACCTACATTGGCGAGAAAATGACCTGGGATCTATACTGGGATGGGACTATTGGGCAAGCAAAAAAGGATTTAGACACCAAAGTACTCTCAATCAGGGAGAAACTAGNCCAGACAGGAGGTGATGCTAGAGTTTCAGTACTCAAGGCCGTCGTTACTCAGTCAAGTTCAGCAATTCCTGTNATGCCCCTTTACTTGGCTATGTTGTTCAAAGAAATGAAGGCAGAAGGAAGTCATGAGGGCTGTATTGAACAGCTTTATAGATTGTTTNCAGAAGGTTTATATTGCGATAACCCACGCTTGGATAATGAAGGCCGCTTAAGGATGGATGAGCTTGAAATGCGGCCCAACATACAGGATAAAGTAGNTGAATCTTGGGCTAAGATATCCACTGAAAATCTCCATAGTTTGACGGATTTTGAAGGTTACAAGCAGGATTTTTTAGGTTTGTTTGGCTTTGATATTGCTGGTGTGGACTATGAAGCCGATGTTAATCCAGAGGTCGCAATTGCCAATCTGGTGAAAGGCTAGCCTCTTGACTGATAAAGCCTCTAAGGGGACCAAGTTTAGAGCAGAACTTCTGCATCCCAGGCACTGGCTTCTTTGGCTTGGTTTAGGGTTATGGCGGCTAATAACCATGCTTCCTTTTCCGATATTGGTCTTTCTTGGAACCGGGATGGGCCTTTTGGTATTTAGCTTGCCTAGCAGTCGCAAGAGAATTGCACAAAAAAATATAGAAGTGTGCTTTCCAAACCTGAGTTCAGACGAGCAATACGCTTTATTGCGCAAAAACTTCATCAGTATGGGTATTGCCATCATGGAAGTTGGTATGGCCTGGTGGTGGTCGAAGCGTCGTTTAAAAAAGTTGATTACTTACGATGGACTTGAGCATTTGACATCCGTGCCTAGTGGTCAGGGAACTATGCTACTTGGAATTCATTTTACGACCTTGGAGATCGGTGGCGCCGCTGTGGCAATGGCGACGCAAATGGACGGTATGTATCGAGCGCATGGCAACCCAGTTTATGATTATGTTCAAGCCTGTGGGCGAATATCTAAGGGGAGTGGAGACACTATGGTATTTGAACGAAGGGATGTTAGGGGTAGTATGAGGGCGCTTAAAAACGGACGAACATTATGGTACGGCCCCGACCAAGACTATGGCCTTGTACAAGGGCTATTTGCACCGTTTTTTGGTGTTCAGGCGGCAACTGTATATGCAACGGCTCGATTTGCTGAGAAAACTGGAGCAGCAGTGGTCCCTTTTACCCACATTCGGCTTCCAGGCTCCAGAGGCTATAAAGTAACAATACATCCTCAACTCAAGTCGTTTCCAGTGGGCGATGATTTAATTGATGCGACAAGAATTAACCAGTTGATAGAAAAGTTTATTCTTTTGCAACCAGACCAATATTTGTGGGCTCACCGGCGATTTAAAAATAGGCCCGAGGGAGAAGCTGATATTTATGACTCTGATGGTGTGCAGGATGATTAAAATTGAGCCATTATCAGAGTTTTACTTGTGCCTGATCTTCTGCATCAGTACCATGAAGCCGCAGTCGCGCCGTCTANTTTGGAGAGAAAAATGATCACTGGGAGTATCGTTGCATTGGTCACACCCATGCAGTCAGGTTCCATGACGGTAGATTGGGCTGCTTTAGAGGTATTAATTGAATGGCATGTGGAGCAGGGAACAGACGCAATCGTTGCAGTAGGGACAACTGGGGAATCAGCTACACTAAATGTTTCAGAACACGGTAAAGTTATTGAGTTTGTGGTAGACAAAGTTTGCNGAAGAATACCTGTTATTGCTGGTACGGGTGCGAACTCAACTTCAGAGGCAATAGAGTTAACGCAAACAGCAAAAAAAGTAGGTGCTGACGCCTGTCTCTTGGTTACCCCCTACTATAACAAACCAACACAGCAGGGGCTGTTTGAACACTACAAAGCTATCGCTACGGAAGTAGATATTGATCAAGTGCTCTACAATGTGCCAGGGCGAACGGCNTGTGATATGGTTCCAGATACCGTGGCTAGATTAAGTAGATTCAGTAATATAGTCGGTATTAAAGAAGCCACAGGAGATGTATCTCGTCTCGATGAACTCAAGGCTAGTTGTGCTCTCGATTTTGCGTTTTACTCAGGTGATGACGCAACGGCGCGGCAGTTTATGGTTAAGGGAGGGCATGGAAATATTTCGGTCACGGCGAACGTTGCCCCCAAATTAATGTCTGAAATGTGTGCGGCGGCTTTACGAGGTGATAGTAATAGGGCTGAAGAGATCGATTTAAACCTTAACTTGCTCCATTCTGCTCTTTTTGTTGAAGCTAATCCTATTCCAGTTAAATGGGCTGTCAGCCAAATGGGCATGATGGAAAATGTGCTTAGATTGCCAATGACCGCTTTGAGTGAAGAGCACAAAAAAGTTGTTGAAGTTGCCTTGAAAGCAGCAAAAGTTATATAAATTTAATAGTCTACTTAAGGGCCTTACTTAAAAATGAGAATAATTTCATCCGGTATCATTATATTGTTAACTGTCAATTTGGCAGGTTGTGGCTGGTTTGGTCTGCGTGATCGCAGTAGCGACTATCTGTTGGCTGAGGAGACAGAACCTACTTTTATACCAGTAGAAAGCAAGAGCATACCTTTAGGGCAGCTATATCCACTACCGCCAGCCCAAGGGGGTAGTGAGCAACTCGTTTCGTTTGATGTGCCAAGGCCTCAGCCAGCGTCGATAAATACCTTTGAGCAATTAGTTAAGATTCAAAGCTTTGATGATCGTCGATGGGTACTGATAAACATCTCTCCAAGTGAGCTTTGGCCTAGACTCCGTAATGTTTTAAACCGTAACGGTGTTCCATCCGCCAGGGCGGAAGGGTCTTCAGGAATTATTGAAACAGTGTGGGTTAGCTTTAACTCTGACAACGACAACTCTCATCGCTTCCGTTTTAATATTTCCCCCGGCGTTCAATTGGAGAGTACTGAGATTTCGGTGGTCCATAACCAGGCTTTACGTGGAGAGGAAGATGCAGGCGAGTGGCCTGAAGAATCAAATAGCGATCAGCGGGAACTCGATATGTTAACGCTCGTAGCAAATGATTTAGCAGGCACTGAAGACTTTGCAAGTGTCTCATTACTCGCGCAAGAAATTGGAGGTTCGTCCAAGGTTCAAATAATATCCCCTGAAGTAGCCGATCCCTTTATAGAAATAAAGCTTGGCTATGATAGATCGTGGGCCTCTATCGTATACTCAGCTGAACGTGCGGGCTTCACGACTATCGATAAAGATCGTACAGAGGGAGTACTTTTTGTTAATTACACCGAACCAAACCAGGCAGAACCGGGCTTTTTTGCTGGCTTATTTGGAGGTGGTAGGTCTAATGATGAGATCATCGAGGTGAATTATCGAATTCTTGTTGAGTCGGTTAAAGAAAATGTGGAAGTTCGGCTAGTGGACTCTAAGGGTAACAGTCTGCCAAAGGCTGAATCGCTTAAGTTACTGGCAATTGTTCGCAGTAACTTGTCATAGACGTGTCGATGCGTTTCGCGTCGCTCGGCAGTGGGAGCAAAGGTAATTCAACAGTTGTAGAGTCGGATACGGCATGTGTGATGGTAGATTGTGGCTTTGGTTTGCGAAATGCATGCACAAGACTTGAGAGGATAGGGAAATCTCCAGAAGATTTGACTGCAATAATTGTCACCCACGAGCATAGTGACCACTGGAAAGGTATAGGAGCCTTGTCCGCAAAGTATAATATTCCTGTGTATCTATCTGCAGGAAGTCTTAAGGCAAAACAGATCCAGTCCGGTGAGGCTCTATTTAATTGTATTGATAGCCATAAAGATTTTTATGTGGGCGATATTTGTATCAAACCTGTTCCTGTCCCTCATGACGCGAGAGAACCAATACAATATATCTTAAGTAACGGTAAGGTTCAGCTAGGCATTCTCACCGACCTTGGCCACTTTACTCCTCACGTTGTCTCCAGTTACTCTAAATGTGATGCTTTACTACTAGAATGTAACTATGACGACGACATGCTTTTAGATGGGCCTTATCCGCGATTTTTAAAGGAGAGGGTGAGTGGGATGTTTGGCCATTTGAGCAATAGGCAGGCAGCAGACTTGCTCCTGGCGCTTGACTTGTCTCGACTAAAAACTCTTGTGATCGGTCATATTAGTGCTAAGAATAACGACGTTTCTCTCATAAAAGCAGCTATTGAGCCATTATGTGGCGAGGACATAGTTTTATCTTTTGCTGATCAAGAGTCCGGCAGTCCCTGGATGGCGATAAAATAGGAGTCCTTTCAAGAAGCATTTATTAAAATAAATGGCAAGAGTTATTTGCAAAAACTTCAACTTATTACTCATCGAATAAATATTTTTTCCACAGATAGCCTAATGTTCTAAATCTTATTTTAAGTAACGACTGTAAGTCATTGATTTTTGACGATGGCTATACTAAGTCATTGATTATATTGATATTTTTTAACTGGTTAAAAAATGATCAATTTAAGGGATACCTGCATTTTTTAAGGATTTATGAGACCAAATAACCGTTAATCCACAAAGTTATCCACAGAATCTGTGAGTAACTTTTAAGCCATTTTGAGATCTATGTCGCTAAATTATGTTGCTTCATTGACGAGAACAAGTGTCTGAGATCAACAGATCCTTGCCTATGAGCTTTTTTAGTTCTGCGATATCTCTACAAGCCACCTCACTATTGCCCGTTATGTCCACTAAGCGTAAATTTTCTAAGAAAAGTAAAGGCTCGATTCCAACCAGATTGTTATGGTCGAGTTTGATGTGCGATAGCTGAGTGAACTGCTGAATTCCAGCCAAGTTAGTAATTCCAGCATAGCTACAGGAAAGCATTTCTAAATCGCCTACCCCCGTGACTAAATTCGATCTAATAGTTTCTGAGACACAGCCTCTCAGATTTTCGTCAAGGATCTCAAGTGGCTGATAGAGGGGCTTAGGTTCACTGATCGTCATATTATTTAAAGTGACGACATAATCGGCACAGGCCGTCAGCAATAAAAATAATGGAAAAACAAAGCGAAATCGTTGCATCTTATAGTGCCTAGAGCCAGTGGTTATATGGTTTAATGGTACCATGATAAGTATTCAAGTTTCCTCTGATAGCCCTCATTATTTAGTGCAAGCCAAGGAGCTATCTTCAGTCCTTGGTTACCCTCTGGTTACAGATTTAGGATCCCCTGATGATTACCAGACTGATCCCTCATATGTGCTCTTAGTCGGCGAAGATGGGCTAAGTCTATTCCCTAGTAATCGGCGACTACACGGGCCGATTCGAGTCGATTTTATGTTCGGCTCTAACAATCATCGGCGTAGGTTTGGTGGTGGAAATGGCCAAGCTATAGCTAAAGCGGTGGGTGTGTCAGGACGTTTCTTGCCCAGAGTACTGGACCTTACGGCGGGATTAGGTGGTGATGGTTTTGTCCTTGCCTCTCTTGGTTGTAGAGTAAGTCTTGTAGAGCGTCATCCTCTAATTTGCAGTTTACTTCGTGATGGTATCAATAGGGCTCGAGAAGAAGGGGAGTCAGACCCTTCGATAAGAGACTTAATGAATCGTTTAGATCTCATCGAGTGCGACAGTCTGGAAATTCTCTCAGATATAACTATAGACCAAAGACCTGATGTTATTTATTTAGACCCGATGTTTCCCCATCGTAAAAAGTCGGCAAAGGTTAAAAAGGAGATGCAAGCATTCCAGCATATTGTTGGTTCGGATATAGATTCTGACGGTCTTTTAGAAAGCGCGCTTGAAATAGCGAGGTATCGAGTCGTCATTAAGAGGCCTTCTGTGGCCAAATTTTTAGGCGACAAAAAACCTACCTACTCTTTAGAAGGCAAGAGTACTAGGTTTGATGTTTTTGCCTTATCTAAAATCCCCAGCTAGCCTGGTCTGCGCATCACTAGATAATTGCCTATAACGGCCAGGGTAAAGCCTATAGCCGCAGGAGCGGTCCACTGGTAATCTTCAAATACTGTGGACAATAAAATCGCCACAAAGGGAATCATAAGGGCTCCGTAACTGGCCTTTTCTGGTCCGATAAGCACCATTAACTTCAAATATGCACCAAAGGCTAGAATGGTCCCGAATACGGATAGGTAGATAAGTGAGGCGGTGTACTCTAATCTGTAGTCATAGCTAAATTCGATATCTAAGACTTTGGCTATTACCCCTAGTGCTAGAGTCCCGTAGAAGGTAGACCAAGCATTGATCTTCCATACCGAGTGCCCAAGAAGCCCGCTGCGAGTGGCTGCTATGTTGCCTAGGGAAGCTAAAACTACCGCTGTTAATGCGAGTGCAAAACCGGTTAGTGCGGTTGACTCTGAGCTTGCATTGGAAAGTTCAGGATAAAAAAGAAAATACAATCCTGAGATCCCTACTAATCCGCCAATCACGGTGTTTTTTTCGATCGGACGCTTTAAAAAGATCCTACTATTAATCAGATTGAAGAAGACTATTAGAGAAAAGATAACAGCAATAATCCCACTTGTAATATACATTTCAGACATATAAATGAACCAAAAATTGAGTCCAAAACTGAGAATTCCTTGAATAGCATAAAACAGATGATCACGCCTCGTCGCATGTAGCGAAATAGTACGAACTTTACACAGAATGAACAGTAGGACCGAAGCCAACCCCATTCTGTAAATAACAGAGATTATTGGTTCTACCTCGCCCAGCTGAAAAGTGATAGCGAACCAGGTAGACCCCCAGATAGTCACTGTAGAAAAGTACAAAAATAGCTGATTATATTTCATTAAAAGGCCGTTTAAAAAATGGTACGTTAAGCTCTACAAAAGTAATTTCGAAACGACCTGTTGATAAATCAATGCTAAATCATCTAAATCTGTAACAGAGATATTTTCATCCACACGATGAATAGTTTTATTAATGGGACCCAACTCAACCACTTCAGAACCTGCGGGGGCTATAAATCTGCCGTCGGAGGTCCCTCCTGCAGTTGATAGTTGAGAATTTAGTCCAGTTACTGCCTCTATACTTTCAACAGTTGCCGCTACTAGCAACCCTTCAGGGGTTAAGAAGGGTTGACCGCTTAAGTTCCAATCTAAAGAGTAGTCGAGGTTATGCCTATTTAGGATATCGATCACTCGTTCCTGAAGTTCTTTATCAGTGACTTCTGTTGAAAATCGAAAATTGAATAACACCTCGATTTGCCCAGGTATTACATTAGTTGCCCCAGTCCCACTATTTATATTTGATATCTGGAATGATGTCGCTGGGAAAAAACTATTGCCAGTATCCCAAATTTCTGCCGTTAGTTCTGAAAGTGCTGGAAGAGCCAAATGAATCGGATTAGATGCGAGATCTGGATAGGCTACATGCCCTTGGACCCCTTTAATCCGCATGCAGCACCCTAGAGAGCCACGGCGACCGTTCTTAATGGTATCACCGCAGCGAAGTGAGCTTGATGGTTCTCCAACTAAGCACCATTTTGGAATCATATCCTTGGATTTTAACCACTCAACAACGCGGACTGTTCCATCCACAGCGTCACCTTCTTCATCGCTAGTAATCAAAAAGCCGAGGCGACCTTTGTGATTGGGATTCTCCACGACAAACTTCTCAGCAGCAACAACCATGGCAGCTAAAGAACCTTTCATGTCTGCAGCACCGCGACCATAGAGTTGACCATCCATGATCGTCGGTTTAAATGGTTGATTGGTCCATTGCTCGATTGGTCCCGTGGGCACTACATCAGTATGTCCTGCAAAACAGAAGATAGGACCCTGAGAGCCATGTACCGCCCAAAAATTATTCACGGCTCCGTAGGGCAAGCGATAAATAGTAAAACCAACGGCTTCCAGTCGATCAATCATCACTGTCTGACAGCCGGCATCTTCAGGAGTGACCGAAGGAAGGGATATTAACTGCATCGCCAGCTCTACTGTGGGTGTTGGAGTGTACATGGGTTCGGCCTGAGTTCAATTGGGTGTCATTGTAATACTCAAAGCCTAATCAGGCTATATAACACTGGGCGACTTTTTGTTTTAATGCAAAATTGCTGATTATTGTAGAAGAAAAATGGCCGATTCCATCATAAATGATCGTAACTTTGACGACTTGATTGAAAAGTTTTCACACAAGGTTTACGCCGGTCTCAAGGGTGATATACGTCTTGCCGTTATTCGACGTGATCTGTTAACTATATTACCGAATCTCAATACCTCAAAGCGCTTGCGTGTGCTAGATATCGGCGGAGGTTTGGGACAGATTTCCTTGTGGCTTGCCGCCATGGGCCATGAGGTCACCTACAATGATATGTCCAGAAAGATGCTTGAAGCTGCGCAAGAGTCCGCGACTGATCGAGGCCTGATAGAATCAATTCACTGGTATCAGTGTCCTTATCAAAGTTTAAGTAGAGACGAACTTGGGACCTTTGATATCGTTCTTTGTCATGCACTTATAGAGTGGCTTGCAAAGCCTGAGGATCTGCTCCGAGTTTTATCTCAGTTTACGGCAGAGTCTGGAGTACTTTCGCTGACTTTTTATAATCAAAAAGCATTGGTCTATCGAAACCTTATTCGTGGTAACTTTAAAGTACTGGAAAATGATTTTGTTGCTGACCCCGGAAGCCTCACTCCTCATACACCCTTTGAGCCTAAACAAATAGATGACTGGATCTCCTACCTTCCATTAAAGAAACTAAAGTCCTCAGGAATCAGAGTTTTTCATGATTACGTAATGACAAAGAGAGGCGGCCACAATGATGATAAAGCTATGATTGAGACTGAGTTAAAATATTCTGAAATAGAGCCTTATAAATGGCTTGGTAGATATATCCATTTACTACTATTAAAAAATTGAACGGCGTTAGACCAATTTGTCTTTAGCGGCATTTATTTTAGCCGCAAGATAATCACTGCCACCTCGGTCAGGATGTAAACGTTGCATTAGTCGCTTGTGCGCCTTAAGTACATCTTCCTTTGACGCATTCAGCTCTAAGCCTAATACTTCATAGGCTTCTTCTTCTGAGATGCCAGTAAAGTTGGCATTCTGAAAGTCTCCTCCTGCTTGTTGTCCTGAGTTACCTGTGCGCATTCGGTAGGCGTAAAGCAGGGCATATGACTCTCGATCATTTTCTCTTAGGTCAGTCGCTAAACTGTCGAGTTCCTCGGAACTCAGTTCGGATAGAGTTCTACCTGAGAATTCGCCAGTTAGAACAGTGCCATCCATCTTTTTAGATGCAAAATTAATTGATACGCTTAGTGATGATGTTTTGAAATGCGATGGGCTTGTTTTAAATCGACTGAGAATTTGCATCAAGGGTAGGGCACGCCGTCCCCACTTAAATAAGAAGCTAACAAGGGGCAGTAATGCTGCGACTGCAGCTCCGACCCAATGCATTCTTCCTGTAACAGCAAGGACGACAGTCACCGCCAATACAGCCCAAAAAGCGCTTCTCCATAAAAAGGCTCGCTTTTGCTCTGGCTCCAGCCGTTTAACTGTGTTCCACCAGTACCAAATTGCCAGTATGAAGATAAGCAGAATAATAAGTCTAGGCATCGCCGATTGGCTCCATTAACCAGATAAGCAGGATATGATCATCCTAGTGTAATAGGAAAGATCCTTCAAACCCTTGAGTGATAAATCTAACGCTTTTTAAGAACTTCTCGTAGTTTATCAGCCATTCCTAGGATGCTAGACTCGGTGGTTTCCCAGTCAATACAAGCATCTGTGACAGAAACGCCATACTCCATCTCATCAGGATTGCCAGAAAGCTTTTGATTTCCAGCTTTCAGGTGACTCTCGATCATCGCCCCAACAATAGATGTGTTTCCCTCTAGAATTTGGTTAGCAACATTGTCTAATACTAGAGGTTGTAAATTATGATCTTTGTTTGAATTGGCATGACTACAATCAACCATAATATTTGGTGTTATTCCTTCAGCGGAAAGCTCTTGTTCGCAAATCGAGACACTTACGGAGTCATAGTTGGGCTTACCATTGCCACCGCGCAATACAACGTGGGCATAGGGATTTCCCTTTGTCGTAATGACAGATACCTTGCCATCCGAATTAATACCTAAAAAGCGATGAGGACTCGCCACTGATTGTAAAGCATTGATGGCCACAGTTAGGCTCCCATCTGTGCCATTCTTAAAGCCCACTGACGAGGACAATCCAGATGCCATTTCCCTGTGTGTTTGGGATTCTGTTGTGCGCGCTCCAATAGCTGACCACGCAATGAGATCTTGCATGTACTGGGGAGAGATTGGATCTAGCGCCTCAGTTGCGGTAGGTAGTCCGATTTCGAGAACATCATGGAGCAGCTGCCGACCAATGTGAAGACCATCTGTAATCTTGAATGAATCATTCATGAACGGATCGTTAATCAGACCCTTCCAGCCCGTCGTGGTGCGTGGTTTTTCAAAATAAACTCGCATAACAATAAGAAGAGTGTCGCTAACTTTGTCCGCTAGGGCTTTGAGCTTGGTAGCATATTCATGAGCTGCCTTTAGGTCATGGATGGAGCAAGGCCCTACTACAACAAATATCCGGTGGTCTTTGCGTTCCAAAATCTTCTCAATAGCGCGACGGCCGCTAAATATGGTTTCTCTCGCCTTGTCAGATATTGGTATTTCTCGCTTTAGCTCGGCTGGAGTCACCAGTATTTCTGGTTGCTCGATATTAATATTGTCTACGGCTTTACGATCCATTTTTGGACTTCCTAGCTAAGTTAGATTCTCAGGGTGCGCTATTGTACTGAAAAATAGACGTTTTTGAAGATTAATCCACAGTTACTTCGCTAAAGAGTCCTATCTGAGGGAAATATAGAGCACAGCGTACTGGTTCTGACCCAATCTGCCTGTAAAGGCCGGCATAGTGCGCCAACTGGGGTAGGTATCTGTCTATTTGCCTTTGTTCAAACTGGCTTAGACTTTCACTATCATTTGGTTTGGCAAATTTATAATCAATAATCCAGCGGAAACCACCATCAATAAATGTCCTATCTATTATAGAAACGCCTACTTTATCGCTTCCTGAAAGAGAATGACTGAGCGATTGTTCGCAATAAGCCTCTTTATGATTTCCCAGAATCCACTGTCCTTTGGCTTCTTGAGTAATGGTATAAATAGCTTTGCTGAGGTCCTCAAGCTCTTGCTCAGAGACCAGAATGCCAAGTTCTTTTAACTGTCCAGTCCAAGCCGCGGGTAGTCGATGTATTCGATCGTTGGGCCAAGCTCTAAGACCGTCGTTTGCTATTTGCTTCAAACTTCTATGTAAAACCGTGCCAAGGTGTCGGGCTCTCAGAGATAAGTCACTATCAGGAATTAATTCGGGGCCTGAGGACTTTGTTGCCGGAACAGTTAGTAATGCATATTGACGGTTATTTCGAGTAACAAAATCTGAGGGAAGTCTTCGAATGTGGCGTAGCTGCTTTTTTTGATCTTCGGGTGACTCATGCTCTGGCGTAGCAATCACGTTGTAGACTTCTGCCTTAAGTCCCGTAAGAACTGATGGCCAAATGGGGCTAATCAAGCTTGTTTTACCCGGTGTATTCCACCCTTCTTTTTTCCCAGGTATTAATTTCCCATAGAGATATAGCTTACTGATAGCGCGTGTTACAGCCACATATAATACTCGCGTATCTTCGAGACGTTTCTTTAGATTAGATTCGTATTTAAGGTACCCATAAACAGGATCATCCTCTTCATCGTGCGCACCCAAAGGAGCCATTATTAATGCGCTTTGATTATCTTCGCCAATGATCTTTTGCCATCGAAGTAATGGTTTACTATCTGAGGCGGACTTACTAGTTAAAGACGGCAAGATTACATGATCAAACTCCAACCCCTTTGATTTGTGTATGGTCATTATTTGGATCTTAGTTTTCTTCAACTGATCAGCGCTATAGTGGGGAGAGGGATTTGCGTAGAGTTTTTCTACGGCAAGTTCAAAGAGAGACCAGTCCGTCAGCAATCCTGCTACCTGCCAAGTTTCAAGCAGGTCTAAGTAACTGCGGAGGTCACTGAGATCGGCATCACCAGAAACTGTTTCAGCTCCACCTAAGCTCTGCCAGATGGACTCAACCTCGGTGCGGATATCTACTCTTCTTCGTTCACCCCATG
>NYWV01000032.1 GCA_002685195.1 Porticoccaceae bacterium | reverse complement strand
CTTCAAAGAGGTAAATATCAACCCCGCCGAGACTTGGATGCTGACGCCCTCAAAGAACTGACAAGCTCTATCCTCAAGCAAGGGGTCATGCAACCTATTGTTGTTAGGAAAACAAATACAGATAGATATGAAATTATTGCTGGTGAACGTCGCTGGCGTGCCAGCCAGCAAGCAGGGTTAGATTCAATACCCGCAATAATAAGAGATATTAGCGACGAAGCGGCAATTGCTATGGCGCTTATAGAGAACATTCAGCGTGAAGATCTTAATGCCATTGAAGAAAGTCTAGCGCTGCTTCGCCTGCAAGATGAATTCCAACTAACTCAGCAGCAGGTTGCTGACGCGGTTGGAAAATCTAGATCTTCGGTGACGAATCTAATGAGGTTGGCAACTTTAGAGCCTGCGGTACAGAAACAAATTGAATTGGGTGAAATTGAGCTTGGTCATGCCAAGTGTCTATTGGCGCTTAACGGCAGCACGCAAGTAAAAGCTGGACGTGAAGTGGCTGCCAATGCAATGACCGTGAGACAAACCGAGCTTTTGATAAAGAGGTTACAAACCCCTGACTCAAACAAGGCATCAGGAGTTAAAAACACGGTCAATGCAGATATTCTAAGAACCCAAGAAGACCTGTCTCAAAAAGTTGGTGCTGCGGTTACTATTCAACACTCCACAAAAGGATCCGGGAAGTTAATCATCAAATATCACAGTGTTGATGAGCTAGAGGGGATATTGGCTCACATCAAATAATTAAACCTCAGGATCACTAAACTAAATAGCCAGCATAGACAGTAATTCGTGTGTTGAATATAAGCATCAGTATCCCTATAATGCCTCCGCCTCTAAAGGTAGTGTCAAGGATGGGATTAGCTTTAGAGAACGGTGGCAATAAAGACTAATGACGACTATTCCAAAACCGCCAGTTTTAAAAGTTTCATTGATACAGCTATTGTTTTTGCTGTCAGTGAGCGCAGGTTTTTTTTGGTTTGATATTGTGGTTGGTTATTCGATCCTGCTAGGAGGTTTAACCCAGTGGGTGCCGCAGTTTTGGTTTACTTATCAAGCATTTAAGCATGCTGGAGCGAGTCAGGCACAGAAAGTTTTAAGCTCGATGTATCGAGGAGAGGCTGGGAAAATAGTATTGACAGCTTCTGGGTGTATTGGAACTTTTGTGTTGTTCGAAGATGTAAACATAATTGGTTTTATGGGCGCTTTCATTGCCATGATTCCACTACAACTTGCTTTGGTAGTAAGGGCGTTGAAATAAATTTAAGTCGGTTATGAGCAAGCGCTCGTAAACGAAACTTAGGGTTAAAAGAGTTAATATAAATGGCAGGCGAGAATCCCGCAAGCACAACCGAATATATCCAGCATCACCTGCAAAACCTAGTTTATGGGAAGTTGCCGGAAGGTTTTGAACGTCATACTGAAGCAGGTACCGAAGTGTTGGCCGCAGACACATGGACCATGGCACACGGTGCAGCAGAAGCCGCAGCAATGGGCTTTTGGGCGATTCATGTTGACTCGATGGCGTGGTCAATTGGCTTGGGCGTTCTGTTTTGTTGGATATTTAGAAGTGCGGCTGTAAAGGCCACTTCTGGAGTGCCCTCAGGCATGGTTAATTTTATAGAGATGGTAGTTGAGTTTATCGATGAATCTGTAAAAGATAGTTTTCATGGCAAAAACAAGATGGTTGCGCCGTTGGGGCTGACTGTGTTTGTTTGGATTTTTCTAATGAATTTAATGGATCTTCTGCCAGTGGACTTAGTGCCAAAGCTACTTGTACTGGTTGGCGTTGAATATCAAAAAATAGTACCTTCTACCGACCCCAATGTAACAATGGGGATGGCCCTTGGTGTTTTTTGTCTCATGGTTTTTTATTCGATAAAATTGAAGGGCATCGGCTTTATTAAAGAGCTAACACTGCATCCTTTTTCGCCACCAACTAAAGGCTGGGCGATTATACTTGCGCCTGTCTTGATTTTAGTAAACTTTTTTATGGAATTCGTCAGTTTGATAGCTAAGCCTTTTTCTTTAGGGTTACGGTTATTTGGCAACATGTATGCCGGAGAGATGATTTTTATTTTGATTGCTACCATGTTAGCTGGGAGTGCAGGGGCAGGATTTTTAGGTGGGTTGCAAGGTAGCTTAGAAGAAGCCAGCTTTGCTATTTGGAGCCCTGTTTTTATCCTTACGGTCGTTCTTTTGTGGTTGAACCTGAGAGATAAGGTTTCAACAAGAAACACAATTATAGGGACATCTATTCTTCTTGCTTTTGCTGGGGGCGTTTTTGCTCTGGGTGGAGGAGCGATACAGTGGGCTTGGGCGGTTTTCCATATTTTGGTGGTTACGCTACAAGCATATATTTTTATGGTTTTAACGGTGGTTTATGTGAGTATGGCTCACGAAGAACACTAATTTTTATTACAACAACCTTTTTTAGGAGAAGAAAATGGAAGTTTTAGCAGCTGCAATTATGTTGGGTCTTGGTGCCGTAGGTGGAGCCATTGGTATGGGTTTGATGGGAGGTAAATTCCTTGAAGGAATCGCAAGGCAGCCAGAGTTAGCCCCAATGTTGCAAGGCAGAATGTTTCTTTTGGTGGGATTAATCGACGCAATACCGATTATTGGTGTGGGAATGGCTATGCTGCTTCTCTTCACGGGCGGCGAGTAATTTATTTACTTTGTCATTAGTTACTATTTTTCAGTAGAGGTACCACGGTGAGCATTAATTTAACACTCATTATCCAAATGGTTGTCTTTGCATTTTTTGTTTGGTTTTGCATGAAATTTATTTGGCCGGTAATTATAACGGCCATGGAAGAGCGACAGCAAAAAATTGCTGACGGGCTTGATGCGGCCGACCGAGCTATGCGTGATCTTGAGGTTGCTCAAGGCAGGGCGACTGATCAAATGAAAGAAGCTAAGCAGGAAGCTGCTGGAATCGTTGATCAGGCTAACAAACGAGCCAATCAGATAATTGATGAAGCCAAACAGCAAGCTACTACGGAAGGTGATCGGTTAAAGGTTGCTGCTGAAGCTGAAATTGAACAAGAGATTAATCGAGCAAAAGAAGAGCTTCGCGCTTCAGTAGCTGGATTAGCGCTTGCGGGCGCGGAAAAAGTTTTAGAGGCGTCGATTGANGACGAAGCTAACCGTGCTCTTGTTGATAAGCTTGCTTCGCAGTTATAGAAGAGGTAAATCATGGCAGAATTGAGCACATTAGCAAGGCCCTATGCAAAAGCTGCTTTTGAATTCGCGGCCAATGCGTCGGATCTAAAAGGTTGGGCTGGATGCTTATCTATTGCGGCAGCAGTGACAGAACAGCCAGAGGTGATAAAGTTTTTGCGCTCTCCTAGCTCAACGCCAGGGCAGCAAGCTGAAACCGTAATTGATTTATGTGGAGAAGCGCTTGATGTGGCAGCCCAGAATTTTGTCGTCATTCTTTCAGAGAATCGACGCATAGCATTATTGCCTCAAATTTCTCAGCAATTTGAAATTATGAAAGCGAACCGAGAGAAAGCGGTTGATGTCGACATAGCTTCTGCTCAAGAGTTGGATGCCGGTCAGCAAAAAATGTTGGCCGATGCACTAAGTGAGAAATTAGAGCGCAAAGTAAACATGCAGGTTAGTTTAGATAAAAGCCTGCTGGGGGGCGCAGTAATTCGCGCCGGNGACACCGTTATAGACGGGTCTATTCGTGGTCGTTTGACCAANTTAGCCGAGTCATTTAATTCCTAAGGATNGAGGCCTGAGAATGCAACAACTGAACCCATCAGAAATTAGTGAAATCATCAAGAGTCGTATTGACAACTTAGATGTTTCATCAGAAGCCCAAAACGAGGGCACCATTGTTTCCGTTTCAGACGGTATTATTCGTATACACGGCCTTGCCGATGTTATGTATGGCGAGATGATCGAGTTTGACGGCGGAGTTTACGGTATGGCACTTAACCTTGAGCGCGACTCTGTCGGTGCTGTGGTTTTGGGCGACTATCAAGCCTTGGCAGAAGGGCAAAAAGCGCGATGTACTGGCCGTGTGCTGGAAGTTCCAGTGGGCCCNGAGCTTGAAGGTCGNGTTGTAGANGCCCTTGGAAATCCAATTGACGGCAAAGGTCCNGTAAACGCCGCCCTATCAGATGCGCTAGAGAAAGTAGCGCCAGGGGTTATCGATCGTCAGTCAGTTGACCAGCCNGTTCAGATTGGTTTGAAAGCAGTTGACTCAATGGTACCCATTGGTCGCGGCCAGCGAGAACTTATTATTGGCGATCGCCAGATTGGTAAAACAGCGATTGCTGTTGATGCAATCATTAACCAGAAAGGTTCGGGCATTAAGTGTATTTATGTCGCCGTGGGCCAAAAAGCAGCTTCTGTTGCCGCNGTGGTTCGTAAACTCGAAGAGCACGGTGCNATGGATCATACAATTGTTGTTGCTGCTACTGCGTCCGACCCTGCGGCAATGCAGTTTTTAGCACCATTTGCCGGATGTTCGATGGGCGAGTACTACCGAGATCGTGGGCAAGATGCGCTAATNATNTATGATGATTTAACNAAGCAAGCNTGGGCATATCGNCAAATTTCGTTGCTTTTGAAGCGCCCTCCAGGCCGAGAAGCTTANCCTGGTGATGTNTTCTATCTNCATTCCCGTTTGCTAGAACGCGCTGCGCGAGTTAATGCTGATTATGTTGAGAAGTTTACCAACGGTGAAGTAAAAGGGCAGACAGGGTCATTAACTGCACTGCCGGTTATTGAAACCCAAGCCGGAGACGTGTCAGCCTTTGTTCCAACTAACGTTATTTCGATTACTGATGGTCAGATCTTCCTTGAGGCAGATATGTTCAATGCGGGTATTCGCCCAGCCATGAACGCCGGTATTTCTGTTTCACGTGTAGGTGGTGCTGCTCAAACTAAGATTATCAAGAAGCTCTCAGGCGGTATCCGTACAGCCTTGGCGCAGTACCGTGAATTGGCAGCGTTTTCGCAGTTCGCATCTGATCTTGATGACGCAACTAAAGCACAGCTAGATCATGGTGAGCGAGTAACAGAGCTGATGAAGCAAAAACAGTATTCACCTCAGAGTATTGCAGAAATGGGCGTGATGGTTTACGCCGCAGATCAGGGCTTTTTGAAAGAGATTGAAGTGAGCAAGATTGGTGATTTCGAGTCTGCCCTTCTGTCATATATGAAAGCAGAGCACAGCGATCTAATGGATCAGATCAACCAAGCTGGTGATTATAACGACGATATTGCAGCTGGATTCAAAGCAGCATTAGAAAAGTTTGTTTCAACTCAAACTTGGTAATCCAGGTTAAATAGGTAGACACATACGATGGCAATCGGAAAAGAAGTAAAAACGAAAATTGCTAGTATCGGTAGTACGCAAAAAATTACCAGCGCCATGGAAATGGTTGCGGCGAGTAAAATGCGGCGTGCCCAAGATCGCATGGCTCTAGGGAAACCCTATGCTACGCGTATTCGTGATGTGGTTGGCCATATTGCTAATGCTGTTTCTGAGTATAAGCATCAGTATCTTGAGCAAAGAGATGTTAGGCGCGTCGGTTATATTATTGTTTCAACCGACAGAGGTCTTTGTGGCGGCCTAAATATTAACTTGTTTAAAGCGGCGCTTCGCTCAATGAAGGAATGGTCTGACCAAGAGGTAGAAGTTGATATCTGTGTGGTTGGTAACAAAGCGGCAAGCTTCTTCGGTTCGGTTGGCGGTAATGTGGTTGCGGCGATTAAAGACGTCGGCGATGAGCCTGTTGCTCAAGATTTAATTGGTGGCGTCAAAGTTATGTTAGACGCCTTTGACCAAGGCAATCTGGACAAGCTGTTCGTTGTTAGTAATGAGTTTGTTAACACAATGACCCAGACGCCCACGGTAGAGCAACTTTTGCCACTGGCACCAATTACAGATGGTAATCTTTCCCATCACTGGGACTATATTTATGAGCCAGATGCTCAAGAATTACTGGATGGTTTATTGATTCGTTATATTGAATCTCAAGTGTATCAAGGCGTTGTTGAAAACAAAGCCTGTGAGCAGGCAGCGCGTATGCTTGCAATGAAAAATGCCACCGAAAATGCTGGTGAGCTTATTGATGAATTGCAATTGCTTTATAACAAAGCGCGCCAGGCAGCGATTACTCAAGAGCTGTCAGAAATAGTAAGTGGTGCTGCGGCTGTTTAAAGTCTAACGAAATTTAAAAAGGTTTAGTCAAGAGGAACCGAACATGAGTAGTGGAAGAATCGTACAAATTATTGGTGCTGTGATCGACGTGGAATTCCCGCGAGATCAAGTCCCCAGCGTGTATGACGCACTAAGAGTTGATGACAAAGGGTTAACCCTAGAAGTTCAACAGCAGTTGGGCGACGGAGTGGTCCGAACCATTGCTATGGGTTCTTCGGAAGGTATTAGCCGAGGCTTAAGTGTTGAAAACACCAAGGCGCCGATTTCAGTTCCTGTGGGAATTGAAACTCTCGGCCGAATCATGGATGTTCTAGGCAACCCTATTGACGAAAAAGGGCCTATTGGCGCGAAAGAAGCCATGGCAATTCACCGTAAGCCTCCTGCTTATGACGAGTTGGCAGCGTCCGATGAGTTACTTGAAACCGGCATTAAGGTGATCGATTTAGTTTGTCCATTTGCTAAGGGCGGTAAAGTAGGTCTCTTTGGCGGTGCAGGTGTGGGCAAGACTGTAAACATGATGGAACTGATTAATAACATCGCTACCGAGCATTCAGGATTATCTGTTTTTGCTGGTGTTGGTGAGAGAACGCGAGAAGGTAATGACTTCTATTACGAGATGCAAGAATCTGGCGTTGTAAATATTGAAACACCAAGTGATTCAAAAGTAGCAATGGTATATGGCCAGATGAATGAGCCGCCAGGAAACAGGCTACGCGTAGCACTGACTGGGCTTACCATGGCAGAAAAATTCCGAGATGAAGGAAAAGACGTTCTTCTGTTTGTCGATAATATTTACCGATACACTTTGGCCGGTACTGAGGTTTCAGCTCTGTTAGGTCGTATGCCATCTGCGGTGGGCTATCAGCCGACTCTTGCAGAAGAGATGGGTGTACTTCAAGAGCGGATTACTTCGACTAAGACGGGTTCTATTACTTCGGTACAGGCTGTATATGTACCAGCAGATGACTTAACTGACCCCTCTCCTGCTACGACATTTGCGCATTTGGACTCTACTGTTGTTTTGAGTCGAGACATTGCCTCTAAAGGTATTTACCCTGCAGTAGATCCTTTGGATTCAACATCACGACAGTTGGATCCGCTGATTATTGGCCAGGCACATTACGAAGTCGCTCGTGGCGTTCAGTCAGTACTACAGCGCTATAAAGAATTGAAAGATATTATTGCTATCTTGGGAATGGATGAGTTGTCTGAAGAAGACAAGCTTGCCGTATCTCGAGCGCGTAAAATAGAACGATTCTTATCTCAGCCTTTCCACGTAGCTGAAATTTTTACTGGTTCTCCAGGCAAGTATGTTTCTTTGAAAGATACTATTGCTGGCTTCCAAGGTATTTTGGATGGCGACTATGATGATCTGCCAGAGCAAGCGTTCTACATGGTTGGCTCAATTGAAGAAGCGGTAGAAAAAGGTAAGAATGTTTAAACCATTGATCAAGGGCTGTAAAAAATGGCGATAACTGTTCATTGTGACATCGTAAGTGCAGACGAATCCTTATTTTCGGGTGCGGTTACTATGGTCGTTGCTACAGGTTCTCTAGGGGAGCTTGGTATTACTCCTGGTCACGCGGCATTGCTAAGCGATCTGCGTCCTGGTCCTGTCCGATTGGTTAAAGAGACGGGTGAAGAGGAAGTTTACTATCTCTCTGGAGGATACCTAGAGGTACAGCCTGGCAGTATAGCGATTCTTGCTGACACGGCCGTTAGAGCGGGAGATATTGATGAAGCCGCGGCGGCGGAAGCAGTCAAATCCGCTGAAACCGCAATAGCTAATCAAACAGGTGAAATTGAATACTCTAAAGCTGCGGCAATGCTTGCTGAGGCTACCGCACAACTGCGTACAGTGCAGACCATACGGAAGAAACTTGGCGGATAAACTTAGTGTTACCAGTTCAAAAGAGCAGCTTGACTGCTCTTTTTTTTCGTCTAACCTAAATATCATTCAATAGTACATATACTGCAGATATAAGAGCCTTGAGTTGTGGCTTTATAACAAGTACCGTAAAACATGGAAACACCGAAGAGCCAAGGCATGATCAATGGATAAAGTTAATTTTGTAATTCTCGCAGCAGGCAAAGGAACGCGTATGCGTTCTGCTATGCCAAAAGTACTACACAAATTGGCTGGTCGGTCGATGCTTGGCCACGTGGTGGACGCGGTAGATAGTCTTGGAATAGCTCAAAAGATCATAGTCACAGGGCATGGGGCAGAACAGGTTGAGGCTGCGTTTCAAAATAATACTACTCAGTTTGTTCAGCAAACGGAGCAGCTAGGGACCGGGCATGCGGTACAGCAGGCAGAGCCAGCGCTAGGTGATGACGCAACGGTTATTGTTTTATATGGCGATGTTCCCTTAATCCGGCCAAAGACCATTGCAAAAATATTGGATGTGGTGTCCTCCACTACCATGGGATTACTCACGATTCATTTAGATAATCCCCAGGGTTATGGGCGGATTGTTCGCGGTAACGGCGATGTCATTGAGGCCATTGTTGAGCAGAAAGATGCCTCCGCAGATGAGCTCAGTATTACTGAGGTTAATACCGGGGTAATGGCCTTAAAAGCTGAACATCTCCGAGCATGGCTACCAAAAATTACTAACAATAATGCTCAAGGGGAGTATTATCTGACTGATCTTATTGCCATTGCTAGGCAGCACGGCGTGGAAATAGTCAGTATTAACCCAGAATCAGCCACCGAGGTAGAGGGTGTGAATAATCGAGTGCAACTTAGTCAATTAGAAAGAGCGCACCAAAAGCAGTTGGCCGAAGCGCTCATGGTTTCGGGTACTAGCCTGGCGGATCCAGAGAGATTCGATCAGCGTGGTGAGTTGATTGCGGGCACCGACAATTTTATTGACGTTAACTGTGTATTTGTGGGTAAAGTCACCATGGGCAGTGGCGTGACAATTGGTGCTAACTGCCATATTACTGATAGCGTTATTGGTGATGGTGTCCAGATTTTACCGAATACGATTATAGAATCCTCAGTGGTTGGCGATCGCGCGGTTATCGGGCCTTTCGCAAGACTACGCCCAGGTACAGAGTTAGCTAGCGATACAAAAATTGGAAATTTTGTTGAAACCAAAAAAGCCCTAGTCGGCAAGGGTAGCAAAATTAATCATCTTAGTTATGTCGGTGACGCAGAGTTAGGCGAAGAGGTTAATATTGGTGCTGGCACTATTACGTGCAATTATGACGGGGTTAACAAGCATAAAACCAGTCTTGGAGATAAGGTATTTATTGGCTCCAACAGCACGCTTGTAGCGCCTATAAATGTCGATAAAGGCGGCTTCGTTGCAGCAGGGTCCACGGTTACCAGCAAAGTACCAGAGGATAGTTTAGCG
>NYWV01000031.1 GCA_002685195.1 Porticoccaceae bacterium | reverse complement strand
AAATAGAAAGAGCAAAGAAGTCTCAGTAACAGAAGCCTGGAGACCCTCAATTGATGCTTTGGATATTCTCATCACCAAAGGTGGCATCAGTGGCAATTTTGTTGACGATGCCATACCAGAGTTTATTCTATACTGGCGTGATCGAGGAGATCTCTCTAGTACTTGGGACTCTAAATTTATTCATCATGTACGACGCCAATGGCAGTTCTTTACTGGAATCATGGATCAAGACAGCATGCCACGAATAATCACCTCCCAATGGCAACCCAAGGAAGCGGTATATGATGTATTACAGATGGCAAATATAGAGCGTTCCTTTGCTGAAAAAATTATTCCTGAGTTTGTTTTATACTGGCAGGAGAACGGCACACCGCAATGTTCGTGGAGTACCAAATTTTTGCAGTATGTGAAACGACAGTGGGCATACCAAAGTAAATTAACTACGGAATCTTCAAATGGCAAACAGCAAGGACATTCAAAAGGTCGCATCCGAGATCGCAGCATCATCGACGCGCTCTCCGACCGCAGCTGGGCGTCCTAAGGCTTCGCCAATAAACCCTAAACTGGTTGATGCCGTCAATCAGGTTTTTGCTTTGTTTCGAGTGAATTATCACAACCAGTACTACAGTGCATTCGGTGACAACACAAAGTCTGAAAATCTCGCCAAGAAACTCTGGTTGAGTAAACTAGACCACTTCTCTTCTGAGACTATTTGCGGTGCCGCAGAAAAAATTATCGCAGAGAGTGAATACCTACCTACACTGCATAAAATGCTAAGTGCCTGCCGTCGGGTTGGCATGCCCGCTGGACTGCCTAATCCGAGAAAAGCCTATCAAGAAGCCTGTAATAAACGCAGCCCTAAAGCTCAACAACAATGGTCTCATCCAGCGGTTTATCTAACAGGTCGTGATGCTGGCTGGCACATGTTGGCCAATGAAATTGAGTCAAAGGCGCTTCCTGCTTTCACTGAAATTTATCAACAGTACTGCGATCGTGTTTTGGCTGGAGAGAAGCTTATTGTTGATGCAACAGCCTCAGTGGCTGAATTGACTGAATTACCGGCGACTAAGAAGCATAATCAACAGCAACTTAATAATCTAAGAAAACTGTTAGATTAAGGTCTGCGAGATCTAGTTTATGGCACTGCAACCGCTAATACACAATTCTACAGCGCGGCGTATGGCGAAAACCATACTCAATGGATTCCGCAGTTATTTTGCTGACTATCTCAATTCAACACTAACCGCAAAAGCGCGATTTGAGAAGGCCGATTGGCATGGTGTGCGCGAGGCTAACGTGGAGCGTCTGGAGCTATACAAAGATAAGGTAGCACAGACAGTCCAATACCTTGGTATGGTCACTAACAAAGATTTAGAAAATCTCACTCTTTGGCGAGAGGCTAAAAAGGCCTATACACAGTTGGTATTCAATTTTCCTAATTTTGAAATCGCAGAAACATTTTTTAATTCTGTGTTCAGTGATATTCATGATCATGACAAGATCAGCGACGATATTATCTATGTGATCTCATCCCAGCTAATCGAAGCGCCCGAGGCTGAGTACAGTATTTATGTTCGATACGAGGGGGAGGGTTTCCGCGATACATTTAAGCGCATTCTCGAAGAGGCAGAATTTTCCTTACCAATGGAAGATCTGTCATTAGATTTAGATTGCATCATGGACGTATTTGTAAAAGAGGTAGCCCCACACCTCAAGAATACACCTGACAAGATTAAATTTGATTTACTTGAATCAACTTTTTATCGCAGCAAAGCTGCCTATATGGTAGGTCGAGTAGTGGATGGGAACCAAACTTTCCCAATGGCTCTAGTGATTCTAAATAATGAGCAAGATGGACTCTACGTCGATACCGCTCTCTTTGATGCCGATGAGCTCAGCGTCGTATTTAGCTTTACTCGTAATCACTTTATGGTCGATGCCCCTCTTCCATATCAATATGCACATTTCCTGAAACATTTGATGCCTAACAAACTTGATTATGAAATATACAACTCACTGGGGTTTCCAAAACATGCTAAGAGTGAGTTTTATCGCCAACTTGTCGGTCATCTAAACAACTCATCTGATGAGTTTGTGGTTGCACCTGGCATCAAAGGTATGGTGATGTCTGTATTCACCCTGCCCTCTTATAATATTGTATTTAAAATTATCAAAGACAAATTCGCCCCTCCCAAAGAAGTGACTCATCAGATAGTGCGTGAAAAATACCGGCTGGTTTCTCGACATGATCGTATTGGCCGTATGGCCGATACTCAGGAATTCGATAATCTTATATTTCCTCTTAATCGATTTTCAAAGGAACTTCTAGACGAGTTACAAAAGGTTGCCCCATCACAAATAGAAATTCGTGATGACAAACTTTTGATAAGGCATCTATATACCGAGCGATACATGACGCCCTTAAATATTTTCTTAGAAAGCGCTGATGATAATGAGATAAAAAGCGCCATGGAAGAATATGGCAACTGCATAAAACAATTAGCCGCGGCTAATATATTTCCAGGAGATATGCCTCTAAAAAACTTCGGCGTTACCCGTCATGGTCGCGTGGTGTTTTATGATTATGACGAAATAGCCACTCTCACCCAATGCAATTTTCGCCGAATTCCTGAACCTCGTACCGAGCAAGAAGAGATGCAATCAGGTACTTGGTATACCGTGAATCCTGATGATATTTTTCCCGAAGAGTTCAGACTATTTTTCTCAGGTAACACCAAAGCGAGAAAAATGTTCGAGTCCATGCATAGTGAGCTCTATGACGTCAATTTCTGGACCGATCTACAGGAGCGAATTCGTGAGGGTTATGTCGTTGACGTGTTCCCCTATCGGAGAGCGAAACGATTTGATCGCGGCAAAGTATCTCAGCTAGAAGTCTTTGCGGATTAACGAAAAGGAATCGTCTCAACCCGATCATCTGCACGAATCATAAAGCTATCCGAATTGATGGCCACCAGGGTCCAGACCGAGTCTATTGCATCGCCTTCACGGAAGCTTCTTTCTCCAATAAACAGTCGGTTCGATGTCGAGCCTTGATTAAGATACATATGTCCAGCAATCACTAAGTCAGGTACAGCTAGGGCTTCATTTTTAATCTGTACAGGATCTATCGGTAGAGGTTGCGTCTCAATTGTCTGTNATGGCTCNCCTGAGGAACTATTTGTAGATTCATCGACTTGTAGTATTAAATCATTCATCGCAGGTGATAATTTTGGCGCTTCCACTTGGGNNATCTNAGTGGAACCAAAATAAACTCCAATTAACACGGCCAATGGTACCAACACTACCGTAACTTTTAACCAAGACGAATCTTTAACCGCTTCAGGTTTATAGGGATCCCAATGGGCACTTGCAAAATCGTCCAATTCTTTTGGATCCTCTCGAAGACGGTCTCTCTCAGCTTTTTTAAGTGCGTTTAAAATATAAGACATTAATTATCAGCCTTGAATAATGTGGGGATCGTTTCATCCGTCAACTGATTTAACCTCATCAATGTCTGGGGACCAACAATGCCATCAGGCAAGATNTTTTGCTGGCGCTGAAACTCGATCACCTGCTGCTGAACCGCCTCGGTATAGCGGCCGCCACTGATAATATTGTATGAATCCTCCGACACTGCGCCAAGCTTTGCTTGCAACCAACTTAAAGCAGGCTTATTGACATCATCAGCTTGAAGAAGAATAAAGTCCTTTGGAGGCTGCCACAGATATACGTATGTACCTGTCCATCGCTCTTCAAAAATTTGCTTATCCAACAAGACGATTTCGCCATTCTCCAATAAATATACTGTTGACTCATCTACATTAATTAACATCTGGCTTTTTGCTAATCCCGAGGACTTTTTTAGTACTACGATACCAGGTCGATCAACAACAGTAAGATTATAAATAGTGGCCTGATAAAGCGTTTCCGCGCGCAACCTATTGTCCTCCGCCAGGGCCGAAAGTTCTTCAAAAGTATATACCTCAGGGGCCTCTACGCCCCAAAGTGCCAATAGGTTAACCAAAGGGTTAGTGGGTACGCTAACTGATTCTTGAATCAATTCTTTTTCAACGAGAAAGGGCTCTTCAGTTATTACTTCAATATCATCCTCTTTTTCAGGAACAACATCTTCGCCATCTTGGAGATTAGCTGGAAGAGCAGCGGCAGTAGATGCCAACACTTCTTTTTCGATCGCTCCAGGCTCCTCAATATCCAGACCCCCTGACCCTGCCGGGAGCACAGCGTCTGCGACAAGATAAGGAGTAATCATTTCTTTGATTAAAGGTACGTTGAGACTCACCACCGCTACTAGCGTCAATACAAGCAACCCTAACATGGGCTTGTTAGACCCCCCAGAGTTTCCCAAATCTCCCATAATTTCTGATGCTGCATCTTTCACCAGGGCCGCCGATACTTTCCTATTTCCCAAAGAGTAGGCAGCTACCAATGCCTGATGACAGATTAAATTAATCAATCGCGGAACACCCTTCGTTAATTTAAAGATGGCGCTGATACAACCAGCATCAAAAATAGGCGCGCTAGCTCCAGCATGATGCAGTCTATGATTAATGTAATTTACTACCTCAGCTTTATCTAAGGGCAGCAAATGAAACCGTGATACTACTCTCTGATTCAGCTGTCGAAGATCTTGCTGCCCTAGAATTTCAATCAACTCTGGTTGAGCCACTAGAAGTATATGTAGTAATTTTTGCGTATTAGTTTCTAGATTGCTCAACAACCTTAGGGTCTCTAAAACGTCATTGCTAAGGTTTTGCGCCTCCTCGATAACAATTAGGGTTTTTTTTCCCTCTGCATGACTTGCCAGCAGGTTTTGATTCAATGCATCAATGCAAATCTTAGAAAAAGACAGGTCTTTGTTTTTTGGTAACTTAATTGATAATTCGTGACAGATGCTGGCAAGAAGATCTGTCTCATTGAGTTTACTATTTAAAACGTAAGCAACCCTAACACGGGCTGGGATACGTTGCAGCATAGTGCGAGTAAGTGTAGTTTTTCCCGTCCCTACCTCACCGGTCAACAAGATAAAGCCACCCTCTCGGTCAAGCCCGTACTTTAGGTGTGCAACGGCCTGGCGATGCTGGTGGCTAGGGTATAAAAATCCCGGATCAGGAACAATCGAGAAGGGCTCTCGCTTGAGGGCAAAATGCTGTAAATAAATACTCATAGCCTGCCATTACTCAGTGGTTTCTGATGTTTTCCCTTGATTGATAAATTCTTTGATTTGCTTGGTCACAGCGCCCTCTTCATCTCCTTCAAAATCTCGGGTAATTAGATGGTCAAATTTAGACTTCGATAGTGCCTTCGCATCTTCTGCGGTGCGAATAATCGTCGGTCTAATGAACATCATGAGGACTTTTTCTCTGTCATTCTTGTTAGAGGACTTAAATAAATTACCTATCAGTGGAATATCCCCTAAGAACGGAACTTTTGACGCACTGTTACCGCTAGTTCCTTCAATTAAACCACCTAGAACAAAGATTTCACCATCTTGGATCATCACATTGGTTTGCATAGTACTTTTTGTAGTGGTGGCTCCCAACTGGGAGTCCGCAGTACCCGTTTTGACCGCGGACGATTCCTGCTCGATCTCTAACCGAACCGCATTACCTTTACTAATTTGTGGTTTGACCTTGAGCATCACCCCCACCTCTTCACGGTTGACCGTTGTGAAAGGATTGACACTATTAGAATTATTGGTATTGGCATAACTACCCGTAGGAAAAGGCACCTCCTCACCTACTGTGAGGGAGGCTTCTTCATTATCAAGCGTAATCACCGAGGGTGTAGAAAGAATCTTAGTACGTCCATCGGTCTTAAGTGCCTGAACCAATAATCCAATACCTCGATTGGTGTCAGTATCGAAGTCTCCTACCACGCCGATAACACTTTTAGGTAGCGCTTGAGCAGCACTGGCACCATCAGCACTGCCGCTCAACGCAGTACCTAATATACCTGCTAGCACGCCATCAAAATTAGAGATATAACCACCTCGATTCTTACCGGTAATCACCAATTGTGAGCTAAGGTCTCGAGCCTGCTCTTCTGACAATTCAGCAATAACCGCTTCTATGAGCACCTGCGGTCGCGCCCGATCTAATTTTTTCACCACATTTTGAATTTCACGCACTAACGCGGAGGGCGCGGCCAAAATCAATGCATTATTAAGCTCATCAATTTCTACTTGGTAGGTGGCTTTTCCTTTTGTATCGCCGGTTGACTCACCCGCTAAGCGCAAGAAAACATCCGACCCAAGCATGCCATCAATAATTGGTTTGATCTCTGCTGCTCGTGAGTAGTCCAAATAAATAACTTCAACACTGCCTTTTTTTGCAGAAGGCAGATCCAATAGTTTCAGCATATTTTTAAAGGCAGTCCGAGCCATACCTGGACCACTTACAATTACTCGATTATTCAGTCCATCCTCAACCAAAGACAATTCTTGCTTTTGCAACTGTTTAAGTTGGCCCGCGATATGTACTGCCTCTCCGGCAGAAATATGATTCAAAGTAATTACTTCTACTGCGTTTTGATCGGGATCATCCATCTCTTGCAAGATGGTTTTCACTTTTTTAACGTTGCTTTTAATATCTGAGATCACTAGATAATTACTTTGAGCGTATGCTAATAATCTAGCTCCATTGCTAAGAAGAGGCTTGATTACTGGCACCAAGGTAGCCGCCTGGACATAGTTAATTTTAATGATTTCAGTCACTAGTTTGTTATCACCATCTCCACCAGNGAAATTAAAAGCCTGGGTAAANGGAATAATTCGAGTGATAGCGCCATCCTCAACCGCCTGAAACCCACCAACCTGAAGTGCGGAAATGATAGCCTCATAGAGTAAAGACGAATCTATTGGCCCGGGAGAAATAATAGTAACCTTACCTTTAACCCTTGGGTCCAGAACAAATGATTTACCAGTAACCTCTGCAGCACTCTCAATCACACTGCGGATGTCTGCGTCTCGAAAATTAATCTGTACCGTTTCAGCAGCAAATGTCTCCGACATCAGAGACCAAAAAAGACATGCAATGATGCCAATTCTGGTCAAAGAGCGATTCTTACCTTTTGCTTTGTAAGTATTAACTATCATCTATTTATTCCGTTTTCCTATTAAATTCGTCGTTTTAGGGTTTTAGTCCCAAAGTTGGTAGCATTTTAGCCGACAGGCTGGCTGCATTGACATAAATAGTTTCTTCTCGACCATTTCTCATTACCGTGACCGGCAAACTATTTGCCGCACTGTAACTCATCATCTTTACAGGATTAGCCATTAAGTCCTGCACTGATAAACCGTCAACCTGAAGTACGACATCACCATCACGGATGTCCGCCATCATCTTCACCTCTGTTGAAAGATTATTTATCTTAAACCCTGTATCACCTGAAACGTTTACAGGTACTGCCCCAAACATGTTCGCTAGAGCAAAACCTTGGGTTTGAACATCACGACCTGATGTATCAGACACAGTCTCGGTCTGCATAATGACATCGGGCTTTTTCATTAACACCTGTTTTCTCACACCATTCTCAAGAACGATAATCCNAAAAGCNTGGATTTCCACTAGCTCTAATGAACNGCTAAGCTTATCGCCAACTTGGTATACCTTTTCTGCTTGCCCTTTAAATTTTAGAGTGGCAGAGGCGTTCTGAGCAGATAGCATAACCCCTAACAAGTCTGCATTGATTTTAGCATCTTGTAAGGACTGTCCCTGCTGTACAACTTGGGTGACAATGGCAGCTTTCTCTCCACCAAACCAGTTCCATTGTATTATTTTTCCTGAAGTCACTCTTTTAAGCGGCGATGGCTGAGGCTCAGNATCTTCAACTAGAATATCTGTAATTATTAATAAAAGATAAACTCCCAACACACCCATAAGCCCTAGGAGAATTGTTCGAATAACGCTCTGAGAATTGTTTAGATCAACTTTCAATGGCTACAACCTCCATAGAACCCTTCAACTCAGTGACAGAGGATCTCGTTACATCTAAGGCTTTAACAGTATATCCAGCACAAGCAACCTGATGCGCCAGATGCATCACACGGTTAGCATCTGACCCACTAAAGACCAACCGCTGGGTTCCATTATTATTTTGTAATGAGTTAAAGCGAAGTTGGCTACGACGGACCAATTTAGTTAGCTTATCTCTATCAGAACTTTTATCAATATCCCGGCTAGCACAACCATTTTTAAGGCGAACCACAACCTCACGCTGCTGCTCCAACCACTGTAGGTCTGCATTTAATTGCTCAGCCTGCTCAGATAGCTCGCTATGTTTAGCCACCATAGGTGAGATAAGCGCGAATACGGCAGTTACAATTAGGATAATCACCCCACCGGAAGCAAGTTGCTTTTCTCGAGATTCTAACCCATCAAATGTTGATCGAAGCCTNTCAATGATGTCGTTCATCAGTTGCTCCTCCCTTTCACTACAGGTCTGATCGACAAGACAAACAACTGAGAATTATCTTGTTGCTCCTGTCTTAAACTTGTTTGGTACCCAGGGATATTCAGTGATTTCTTGGTTAGTTTGGAACCATTAGTCACTTTCATTTCCAATCCCTCACCATCAACATTAATACTCTTTAGCTCGCATTGGCAGGCGATCATGATCGAATCTAAAGCAGACAGCACTGCGATCGGNGTAGCTTGCAAACTTTGTTGCTGCTTGAACAGCTGTTCAATCTTTGCCTCGGCCAAGTCTTTAATACTAGAAGGCTTAGGTTTCGGGCCAGAGAATAGTTGACTATAACTCGTCACATAAACTTTCTCTCTGGACTCTATTTGCCTCTCAAGATCTTTACTAGCAATTTGGAAATACCCTACAAGTATAAACAACAGAACCGCAGCAGAAGCTGCGGTGGGCCACCAGAAAGTCCAAGCCGTTTCCTGGGCCTTTGGTTTAAAATCTCCCGTCATTAAATTTACCGCGGGAAAATGAGCAAACTCCCAATCAACAGTTGAGTTATTGATATCGGCGCCGTCTCGCAAATGCTCGGGAACCATGCTCGCATCAGGTAGAGAAATAGATAGTCGCGGAGGAGCGCTGGTGTCGTTTAAAATGGAGTCTACCAACGCCCAAGCAACTTCTGGGGTGGCGGCAAACCCGTCATTACTAGACTGACGCACTAACAATATCCCATCACGCCAGCCAATACTCAGAATTCCTGACTCCCAAGGGAGCGCCATAAAATCTGGCGCCATGGCTTGAGCAGAAACACCGGCATTTTCTGCAACGCGAATCCACTCAAGCATGTCTTGCCGGCTAACGGCCATTATCTGTATTTTTTCATCATCTCGACCTGCAACAACAAAATGCATCTCACCTACAGGCTGCAAAACTCTGTCTTCAAGCATCCATGGAAGTAGTTCAGCCCACTTGCGTTGGGGTGCGGTTGGAATGTCCACAGAATGTAGACTAATAGCCTCCGATGGTACCCATAAGGTCATAGGCTCGGCATTCGCTCCAGCCACGGACTTCAAAGGGTCAGTGAGATCACTGAAACGTTGATCAAGGTTGAAGAGGTGATCGACACTCATTTTAAATTATATCTCCATCATCATACAGGCAGGCTGTACTATATTACGTTCAATGTCGATTTGCTGATCTAGATCACTCTCTTTATCTTTTGCTGCAAACATTTTTTCGATTTCAGATAAATCAGCTTTGCTGGGTACTACCGAGGGAACCACCGTTATTTCTCGAGCAATAACGTCTAGCTTAAACAACGGCCAACTTCCAGATCTCTTCATTATACTGGTTACTTCGATCTCTGCCTCACCAATTTCCGCCTTTAGATAAAGCTTAAAGTGCGCTGTAGCGACCGAAACTAAATCTTGATGCCATATCTGCTTGGCCTTTTCAATCGTCTTGCCTTTGCTATCCAAAACAACCAGTCCTAAGTAATTTTCGACGTGATCTTCAAAAGTATCAATATCACTAAAAGGTCGACCTTCAACCACGGCATCTACAAACTGTTGGCCGAAGCTTCCACCAAGGGCTAATAACAGTTCGCTAGATGCAGTGTTAATGTTAATCGGTGTGCTTACCATAGGGCCGGAAGTCTGGGGGCCTGTTACCGGCAGCGCGGAAATCCAAGGCAATAACATTTGAACCTCCTGAACATTATAACCCGCTATATCTGCTAGCTCAGAGGCATCACTAATTTCATCATTTAGCACCATCCGCGGAGGTTCGAAACTTTCATAATCAGGCTGCTCAGCACCCCAACTGCTGGTAACTGCTGAGTCTCCATCAACCCAATCGATAATAGTCGCTGCTCTAGCTGGACTGGTTGGAATTTCAAACAGATTGAGTAGATTTAACCATGTCTTAACAATATTCATGTTTTCTAACTGGTTAAGATCTGCTTGCAGTGATCGTTTTGAGCCTTGTCCTTGAGAGCCATAGAATCGAAAATTATTGACGTTAATCTTGCTCTGCAAGTCACTAATACAGCCAGTGAGTGTGCCACCCTCAACTGGCAGTAGCGGCAAAGCTTGAGCCCAAATTTCGCCATAATGGTCTGATTGATTAGGTTGCCCACCTGTTGGATCTTCAGCTAACAACTCCATTGCCCAGCCCTCTCCGCTCAGAGCAATCAGCAGTGCTTGATCACTGTGCAATGATGCCATAGCCTGAGATACTTCAATTTGGTGGCGATAAAATATATTTGACAGAATCATTGTCACCGCAAGAACCAGAATCATTGCCGCAAGAAGAGCAACACCTCGTTGCTTTTTAGCCTTGGCACTAATCACTTACCACCCCAGGAAATAGCCTCGAGGTCTCTACTTCATTTTCAGTAATTATGGTTACACTGATCATTCGAGGCAAAGCTTTGTCCGTTTGACGTGAGTTCAGTGGAGGCCAGTCAANCGAATAATTACCATTTCCATCCAGATGATTAAACTCTACGTCTTGAACTTTATCTAGCAGGATTAATGTCGTTCCATCACTCTGTCGAGGAGATTCAGTAATCGCCCATGATGTTCGTATCAACTGATCATCTTTGTTAATTGTATAATTAACTCGTCTCATGCCACTGGGGTTTGTTCTAAGCATTGGGCCACCACCGCGACTAAAACGAACACCAAAATCACTAGGGTTAGTCAGGTAAGCGCCCTCTATATCACCCAATCCGTCATGAAATCGTCGTGGTCTTATATGCATTAAATCTCGGCCAATAATTTGCCACGCCCTTTGTAATTGCGCCTCACTTGCCACTCCACTTCGACTGCGCTCGTTAACTTTGGTAACCACTTCGACTGCCTGATAAGACATTACTGAAATAACTGCCAACAAGGCCAGTGACACGATTGCTTCAATCAACGTGAATCCGGACTCCCTGTTAGCGATTTTTTTCACCATTTACTTCCCGACTAGGTAGACCGCAAGAGAAGATTGAAAGTTGTCGCTCCCCTCCAGGCTAACCTGAACTTCATGACGATAAAGATCTTGGCCCATGGCTTTCTCAACTTTTATTTCCCAACGCCAGTCTTGCCCTCCTTGGGTGTCCACTCCTTTAGTTTTGAGTGAGTCCCCTGGACTTCTAGATGCCAGCTTTTGAGAGTACTGGTAGCTGTCCATTAGGTGATTCCAAGCCACCTGATTAGCCAGAATACGGTCTCTAATACGCAGTCTTTCATCGGCGTATTGATGAACCGCGAAAAGAGTGCTGCTAAGAACAAGACTGAGTATAAAAAGCGCCATGACTACTTCAATGAGCGTGAAGCCACGACTATTTGTTCTCATCGGGATGGCTCCACCAGTTCCATAATGATGTTGTTTGTAGTGTCGTCCCATTGATAATTGAAAGCATTTTTATAGGCATTAAAAGACAACTGCATGACCCCTTCAGGCTCAACATACCCATCGGGAAGAAATGCAATCTCGGGTAGTAAAAAATCTTCTTCCTCCACCTCTTCAATCTCTCCGCGCTGATTAATCTGGGGAAGCACCGATCGGCTTTGTACAATTAATTCATCTGCTTCAATGGACTCCATATCCCACGTAATAGTGCCATTGTGATCTAGTACAAAGGGTTCAGGCGACAGCACTTCAACCCAGCGTTTACGGTAATAAATCACCGGTTGTAATTCGATGGTGGCCTGGGATTCCTCTTCAATTTTAGCGATAAGCCCATAGGCTGCTCCTTCGAGAGATGACCGCTGAGCTATCTGTTGCAACCAAATAAGAAGTTTTTCAGCCTCTGCAGGATAACGACGATCAGATGATTGATTGATCGCCAAGATGCTTGCCAAAGCTAATATGACGACAATTGCCACTACAACAAGTAATTCGATAAGGGTAAAACCCTTGGAGTGTTTCATAGGTTACTCTGTTCCAGGCATTGGTATTAAATCATCAAAGTTTCATTCATTGACATTCCAGCTACCCCAATCTGCATTGGAATCTGTACCACCCTGGATATTATCGGCACCAAGAGTAAATACCTCCACTGGCTTGCCATGAGTACCAGGGTTTGCGTATCTGTAGTCTTGTTTCCAAGCGTCTTTCGGTATAGCTTCAAGGTAGGGTCCATTCCAACTAGTCCCCCCAGACCCTGAGGGGGCAATTACCAGAGCCTGCAGCCCCTGAGATTGCGTTGGATATCGGTAGTTGTCCAAACGGTAGAATTTCAGCGCACTTTCGATCTGGCGGATATCTGAGGCCGTCCTCGCTTTCTCCGCCTTGGACACCTGATTGAACAAAGTAGGGGCCAGCATTGCGCTCATGATTGCCATGATTGCCACAACGATCATCATTTCAATGAGCGTAAAGCCAGTTTGTTTGTTTGACATATTCATTTTATATCCTCTTAACCAGACCTTTTTATATCGTATTATTCATGTCCATTATGGGTAGCATGATAGCGGCCACAATGCCCAAAATCATTGCTCCCATTATCAGAATCAAAATGGGATTTAATAGCTTTAAAAATACTTCCACTGCGTTATTTAGACGTGCTGAGTAATATTCTGCGACGCGCAACAACATTTTATCAAGTTCACTGGAGGCCTCTCCACTNCCCACCATGTGTACTAAAAACCCACTGCCTTCTAGATTATCTTCTAGAGCTTTGTGAAGGCTGGTTCCCTGACGCATAGCNTCAGTTATACGATCGAACCTACTTTGTAGTGCAAGATTACTGACCACCGCAGACGATATTTTTAAAGCAGCCAACGCAGGCACACCACTACTGAGGAGCACCCCTAAATTTCGAGACCAGTCAGAGATATCAGCCATACGCACCCAACGCCCCATACCCGGCGTGCTCAGAATCATTGAGTGCCAACGCAACTTTAATTCCGGCCTTTTCATTGCCTGGTTAAAGANCAGTATTGCCAGCATCACAAACCCCACAATGAACAAACCATAGTTCTGAGTAAAATTACTAATAGCGACGACAACCTCAGTGATCCAAGGCAAGTCACGCTTTGAGCTTGCAAAAACCGCCGTGATTTTAGGTACTACCCAGACCATCATAATCGATACCATAATGATAGACACGCTGATCAATGTCACAGGATAAATCAACGCACGGGTGACCGTTTTACGATTCTCGGCACTGGTTTCTAACTCTTCAGAGAGACGTAACAAAATTTTATAGAGATGCCCTGTCTCCTCGCCCACACCCACACCAGCGACGATACTTTCAGGTATTTTATAGGGTGAGCGCCTCAGGGCCTCAGAAAAACTACGCCCCTCAGTAATTTCACTGCGCCAGCTCTCCACTAACCGTCTTTGCTTATCAGTTTCTGCCTGCTCTATGGTCATGCGGAGAGATTCTTCAAGGGGCAATCCTGATTGAATTAAAATTGCCTGCTGGTGAAGCAGTAGAGACAGATCGAGATTATCAACCTTGGCCTCGCGCCCTCGTCTTGAACTCTTACCACTAGCTTTTTTACTGACCTCATCCAAGGTAGAAGGTAATAACTTTTTATCCTTTAGCTGTCGTCGCGCCTGACGCTCAGAGTCGGCAGAAATAACCCCGTTAACTAATTTTCCGGCAGTGTTATACGCTGAATAATCAAAAGTTGGCATCGTAGCTACACGCTGGTGACACGAAGAACTTCTTCGATAGTGGTCATGCCATCACGCACAAGACTGAATCCCGCCTCGCGAATACTTGGAACATGCTCTCGAATTTTAGATTCTAATTCGATTTCGCCAGCATTTTCATGTATCAAGGTTTGCAGCTGAGCATCCACAGAAACTAGTTCAAACAGGGCTTGGCGGCCTGCGTAACCAGTACTGTTGCACTTTTCACAACCAGCAGCCTCATATATTTTGCAGCCTACTTCCAATTTTANAAGATCTCGATTAAATTCATTAGGCTCAACCGGCTGGCGGCAGTNATGACAGAGCTTTCGCAACAAACGTTGAGATAAAATGCCACGAATAGTGGACGCCAATAAGAAGCTGTCTACCCCAAGATCTTGAAGTCTTGTGATAGCACCAGCCGCTGTATTAGTGTGCAGGGTAGATAGCACCAAGTGACCTGTTAAACTNGATTGAGTGGCAATCTCAGCCGTCTCTCCATCACGNATCTCTCCAATCAGAATAACATCTGGGTCCTGTCTCAGAATCGCCTTCAAACCACGAGCAAAAGTCATACCTGCGCGCAAATTAATTTGAGTTTGGCTAATTCCAGGAAGATCATATTCAACAGGGTCTTCAACCGTCATAATATTGCGTCCCTGACGATCCATTTGCTGTAGAGCAGCATACAAGGTGGTGGTCTTTCCGGAACCTGTTGGCCCTGTCACCAAAATAATGCCATGAGGCCGACGAATTAAATCATCTAACTGAGCAGAGGTCGCAGATGGCATACCAAGATCATCCACCTGGAGTTTACCAGCGTCTTTATCCAGCAGACGCATTACCACGCGCTCGCCATGACTTGAAGGCATCGTAGAAATCCTTAGATCAATGCTGCGACCACCAAGCTTGACGCTCATCCGTCCATCTTGAGGCAGCCGCTTCTCGGCAATATCTAATTTTGACATCACTTTGATACGAGAAATAAGTAAGGGGGTAATCTGTGCGGACGGACTCAACACAGTACTCAGCACACCATCCAGTCGGAAACGCACCAATGACTCTTTTTCATAGGGCTCGATATGAATATCCGAGGCATTTTCTTTTAATGATTCAGCCAAAATAGCGTTGAGTAATCGAATGATAGGAGCATCATCTTCAGAATCTAACAAATCACCCGTATCTTCAAGATCGGCCGCGGCTGACTCCATATCAACAAAGTCTTTAATATCTTCCATCACCGATTCAGAAGAATTTTTTCTGCCACTATAAATCTCTGACAGCATTTTATCGAAAACTTTGCTATCAACTCTGCTAATCGAAGAGAACCCGTTATTTATGCGACTAACTTCAGTAATCGCCCACTGACTAGCATCAGGAGACAGTACAAGATCACCCTCAGATTCACGCACTAACAACCCGTTACTTCGAGCAAATTCGAAAGGGAGTAATTTAGCGTTTGGTTGTGCCATCTTTAAATCCTTGAAAAAAGCAGCGGCCTGCAGTCTGATCATTTCGCCGCACACCGTAAAACACTAGACCGTGCTAAACCTGCCAATTAGACAGGGATCACANATCTGCAGAGGGCTTTCCACCAACCATGGATGGAAACGGAAACGGACTCACATTACCCCCNCTGGCCTGAGTGATTTTTCCAGNACCTTCTTTTTCAACTTCATCAATGCGAACGATAGATTGCATGGGGATGAAGCTTCGCTTTATATCCGAAAACTCATTCTTGAGCTTCTCTTCCGCTGGATCCACTATCATCTGAGAACGCTCACCAAAGATAAATTCCTCAACCTCCAAAAAGCCCCAAAGGTCGCTTTGAAAAACGTGACGAGCATAGATCTCGTAAACTTCCCCTTGGTTAAGAAAGGTAATTCTGTAAATAGGTTCACTGGCCATGGATTTTCTCTGCATTACACGCCTAAAAAGAATAAATATAATATCATAATCAACCCTAATAACATCGCAAAATGTTGCGCAATAGGTACTCAGAGCTATAATGCGCGAACTTTAAAGACAAAAGCCTTAGCAATGCAGCAGAAGCCTGTTAAAAAACTCCATATCGTCACTCATGGCTGCCAGATGAATGAGTACGATTCTGCTCGCATGCGTGATCTGCTCGGCGAAAGCCACCATATGGTAGCTACGGATAACGCTCAAGATGCTGATGTTATCCTGCTTAATACGTGTTCAATCAGGGAAAAGGCTCAAGAAAAAGTGTTTCATCAACTTGGTCGATGGAAACACCTCAAAAAAGCCAACCCTGATCTAGTGATTGGTGTTGGTGGGTGTGTCGCCAGCCAAGAAGGTGAAGCTATTGCTAAAAGAGCGCCCTTTGTAGATGTTATATTTGGCCCACAAACCCTCCATCGTCTGCCTGAGATGATGGAATCCCGAAAATCTGATGGTACTGTAATTGTGGACATCAGTTTTCCTGAAATTGAAAAATTTGATCGGCTTCCAGAACCTGAGGCTGATGGTGCTAGTGCCTTTGTTTCCATTATGGAAGGTTGCTCTAAGTACTGCACATTTTGTGTAGTCCCCTATACTCGGGGAGAAGAAGTTAGTCGCCCGGTAGCAGATGTTCTCGCTGAGATCACTTCACTTGCGGATCAGGGTGTGCGAGAAGTTAACTTGCTCGGNCAAAATGTGAATGCCTATNGGGGAGACATGCCAGACGGAAGCATCTGTGATTTTGCNGAACTTATCCCTTTTGTCGCCAGTATCGAAGGTATTGATCGTATCCGCTATACAACGTCCCACCCAGTGGAGTTCTCTGACGCTTTGATTGATGTTTATGCTCAAGTACCAGAATTAGTTAGCCACCTGCACTTGCCGGTACAAAGTGGGTCAGACAAGATTCTTATGGCAATGAAACGAGGTCATACAGCCATCGAATATAAGTCTAAAATTAGACGCCTTAGAGAGTTGCGACCTGATATAAGCATTTCTTCTGACTTTATCATTGGCTTTCCTAACGAGACTGATGAAGACTTTGCTGCAACGATGAAATTGATCGAACAAGTTGGTTTTGATACTTCATTTAGTTTTATCTACAGCGCAAGACCTGGCACACCCGCAGCTGATATGACAGACAATATTTCTGATCGGGTAAAAAAGGAACGACTGAAAATCCTCCAAAGCCGTATTAGCCAAAATGCATTTGAAATAAGTCGAAGAATGGTGGGCTCTAAACAAAATTTGCTAGTAACCGGTGTTTCAAAGAAAGATCCCGGACAACTCCAAGGGCGAACTGAAAATAATCGCGTCGTTAATTTTCGCTGTTCCGATCAGAGCCTCATCGGACAATTTGTAGAAACAATTATTACTGAGGCTTTGCCCAACTCCCTCCGAGGCCAATTGGCATAAGAGACTTTGATGAACTTTAGGTTAGAGAAATAACCTTTTCATTTGGCTTAACTCACNGTCGTTCCGATCTTTGCATTCCGAANCACTAAAAAAGAGTTTACGCTGATCCCTTGATCGAGCTATGCTAAGAATAGTNAACAATTATAAAGGCGCTAATACACCCCTTGAAACAACTGGAAAGTCAGTCTTCTGCTTTTAATATCACCCTTGAGCCAAATGATGCTCACCGGCTTGCCTCACTCCGCGGTCAATTCGATNATAATTTGCACCTAATCGAGCAGCGACTTAAAGTTGAAATACGCTCCCGAGACAACTTCTTTGCAGTCTTTGGTGATGAAGACGATGCAAAGCATGCTATTGATGTCATCTTTAACCTTTACCAAGAGACAGCTCACTACAGCGATGTGACACCTGAAGAGGTGCACCTCCATCTCCGCCAATTTGAGAGACCAAAACCTATGGATCAATCTGCACACAGTGTTCAATCCGTCAATGATATTGATAATTTTTCAATTATTCGTACTAAAAAAGGAAATATTAAACCTCGAGGAATTAACCAGCAACGTTATGTTCGGTCGATACAAACCCATGATATTAACTTTGGTGTTGGTCCAGCGGGCACAGGTAAAACTTACCTGGCAGTCGCCTGTGCCGTGGAGGCATTACTTAGAGACGAAGTAGAGCGTATTTTGTTGGTGCGGCCAGCGGTAGAGGCCGGTGAAAGATTAGGGTTTTTGCCGGGTGATCTTGCACAAAAAGTAGACCCCTACTTACGACCACTTTATGACGCTCTGCATGAAATGCTAGGGTTTGAGACGGTTGCAAAATTGCAGGAGAGGAATGTTATTGAAATTGCTCCATTAGCCTATATGCGTGGACGTACCCTAAATGGCGCCTATATTATTTTGGACGAGAGTCAAAACACCACGCGCGAACAAATGAAAATGTTTTTGACGCGTATTGGGTTTGGCTCCACGGCAGTCGTCACAGGTGATATGTCTCAAATTGATTTACCAAGAGGCGTTAGCTCGGGTTTAGCTCATGTTTGTGATGTTTTAAAAGATGTTGAAGAAATCAGCTTCACTCACTTTGAATCGCGCGATGTGGTTCGCCATCCGATAGTGCAAAGTATTGTCGATGCCTATGATGCCTTTGAAAAAGATCACTAACTAATCTAACTATGGCTATTTTAGTAGATATTCAAAGAGCCTGGACGTTGCAGGAAACACCTGGTGCCGCAAGTATTGAATCTTGGGTTAATGCCGCTTTAGGTAATCGAACAGGTCCATTTGAGCTCAATATTCGAATTGTTGATCAACAAGAAAGTGCCCAATTAAATTTTCAATATCGGGGTAAAGAAGGTCCCACTAATGTACTTTCATTCCCCTTTGACGCAGTCACCCCAGAGCCTATGCCAATACTAGGAGACCTAGTTATCTGTGGTCCTGTAGTGTTAGAAGAAGCCAAAGAGCAAAATAAAAAAAATGATGCACACTGGGCGCATATGGTTGTGCATGGCGTATTACACTTGTTAGGCTATGACCATTGCGTAGATAATGAAGCAAAGGAAATGGAAACATTAGAGAGAGCGATTTTGCGCGGCCTAAATTACCCAGATCCCTACATTGAAATAACTGAGCATAATTGAGTTAACCATGAACGACGAATCCTCATCGACGAACACTTCAGAGACGTCATTGCTGAAAAAAATTACTCGTATATTCTCTCCTAACCCAACTAGCAGCGATGAAGTGGCTGACATGCTGCGGAGCGCTGAGAACGAGTCTATTATTGATGCTGGTGCACTTCAAATTATGGAGGGTGCTCTAAAGGTATCCGATCTTCAGGCCCGGGAAATAATGATCCCTCGCTCACAAATGAAGTTTATCGAAGCTGATCTATCTCTGGAAGAAATACTCAATATTGTCATTCAGTCACAGCACTCAAGGTTCCCTGTGGTTGGCGAGTCCTCTGATGATATTCAAGGTATTCTCCTTGCCAAGGAGCTTCTCCCTCTGGTTCTATCCGGCAAAGAATCCTTCAATCTGAAAAGTATGTTGCGTCCAGCAACTATTATTCCCGAAAGTAAACGTATCAATATTCTGCTTCAGGAGTTCCGAGAACAACGCTACCATATGGCAATTGTTATTGACGAGTATGCTGGGGTTTCCGGTCTACTTACGATTGAAGATGTCTTGGAAGAAATTGTTGGTGAAATTGAAGATGAAACCGATGAACATGAACCTGAGCAAATTCGAAAAATAGATGTGAATCGTTATACAGTGGATGCCATTACAGACATTGCTGACTTCAATGAGTATTTTGATGTTGGTTTATCTGATGATGAGTTCGATACCATCGCCGGTCTTATCATTCACGCGCTAGGGCGTCTCCCCGAGGTGTCTGAAACAGTAGAAATTGGTAATTTTCACTTTACCGTGACCGCAGGAGATAGTCGAAAAATAACTCTACTGGAAGTATCCAAAAAGACTCCATGAGGCTTAACAATAAAATCCATCATCGCTGGATTCTTCTTGTTGGAGGCGGTATTTTCCCTTTGGGTTTAGCCCCCTTTGATGTTTGGCCCGCGGTAATAATCAGCATGGCCATCTTATTTCAATCGCTAAAGCAGACTTCAGCCAAACATGCTTTTTTTAATAGCCTAGTCTATGGCTTTGGTCTTTTCATTGCAGGTGCCAGCTGGCTTTATGTGAGTATTCATGAGTATGGGTTTATTCCGGCACCTTTAGCAATTTTAGCAACAGCTTTATTTTGTCTACTTTTAGCCCTTATATTTGCCGCTCCCTTCATGATTACTGCGTTGATACCACAGAATCCCCTCTCCTGGATGCTAGGCTTACCCGCAATATGGGTCATCAGCGAATGGATGAGAACTTGGATACTAACTGGGTTTCCATGGCTTTATGCAGGTTACAGCCATACCTCCACTTGGTTAAATGGCTGGGCTCCAATAGGTGGTGTGCTTTTGTTAAGCTTTATATCGGGCCTAGGCGCCATGCTCTTAGCCTCAATAGTTAATGGACGAATAAGATCTCGCTCAACTCAATCTCTTATGACTACTATTGCCATTTTGGTGGTATCAGGATATTTTTTCCAGAACGTCGAGTGGACTGAAAACACCGGCGAACCCCTAACGGTTACTCTGATACAGCCCAATATTCCTCAAAATGAAAAATGGTCCCCTGGAAAGCAAAAACTAATACTCAAGCAGTTGGCTAGTCAGACTAACGCTCATTGGGGTAGTGATATTATTGTTTGGCCTGAGGCTGCTGTGCCCACTTTGCCTCAGCGCATTCCCAACTTCATGAGCCAGATGACAGATCGAGCCAATGATAGCGGTTCCACATTGTTAACTGGTATCATCACCTACGACATTAACCAAGAAAAGTACCATAACTCGGTTCTGGCCATTGGCGAGAATAGAGGGCAGTACAACAAAACCCGCCTAGTCCCTTTTGGAGAGTACGTTCCGCTTGAATCAGCTCTAAGAGGTTTAATTAAATTTTTTGATTTACCTATGTCCTCTCTTGCTATTGGAGCCTCTGGCCAACCTCTTTTTTCTATTAAAGACCAGTTAATAGCAACAGCGATATGTTATGAGGTGGTCTATCCAAACCTTGTGGCGCGTAATAGTAAGGAAGCTTCATTAATATTAACCGTTAGTAATGATACTTGGTTNGGTAANTCAATTGGTCCACTGCAACATATGCAAATGGTGCAGATGCGCGCATTGGAGAACGAAAAACCAATCATACGTGGGACTAACAATGGGATTTCAGGTTTAGTAGATCATAAAGGAAAGATTCGCCGACGTCTTGATCAGCATAGTAGCTCAGAACTCAATGGTGTTGTTCAAGCTCGCGAAGGAAGTACTCCTTTTTCTACAACTGGATCATGGCCCATCGTTCTGCTCTCCACGCTACTTTGCGTGTGGTTAATGATTAAAGGAATTAAAACTAACGTCTTAGAGGATCCTAGACATGACAATAAGTAAGATTTTATTAGCTCTCACGGCTAGCCTAACAATTTCATTTTCTGTAACCGCTCTGGAAGTGGGCGATCAAGCGCCAGACTTTGAACTCCAAGCCACCGATGGTAAAACTTATACCTTAAGTCAATTTCAAGACAAGGAAGCTGTTGTTATCGCATGGTATCCAAAAGCTTTTACTAGCGGGTGTACCATAGAATGTAAGTCACTTGCTCAAAATGGTCATTTATTGAAAGGGTTAGAGGTGGCTTATTTTATGGCGAGCGTTGATCCTCTGGAAACAAATAAAGAGTTTGCTGAAGAAAATGATGCTGATTTTCCTCTGCTGAGTGATCCATCAAAGAGTGTCGCTGAAGCCTACGATGTGCTTGCTTTTTATGGTGTTCCGAAGAGGCACACTATTTATATTGGTAAAGATGGCAAAGTGCTATTTGTTGACCGCGAAATTCAGGCAGCCACATCTGCAGAAGATATAGCGGCTAAACTCCTTGAGCTGGGAATCCCCGCTCGCCGAGCCAGTTAATCGCCTATATCGAAACACGGTGTTTTTATTGGAGTGGATAGGCTAATCGCCTAATCCACTCTGATGGGTGTTAGAGCGACTCACATTCCCCTATAATTCACGCTGATAACCAAACCCTACAAGCAGTGAATATTAATGGCCTTCGATGAAATCTATGATCCCGCAAGAATAGAGCGGGAAGCGCAAACATTCTGGAACGACAACAATACATTTGAGGTCACCGAAGACCCGAGTAAAGAAAAGTTTTATTGTCTCGCCATGTTCCCCTATCCCAGTGGCAAACTACACATGGGTCACGTCCGAAACTATACGATTACCGATGTTATAGCTCGGTATCAAAGGATGCAGGGCAAGAACGTTCTTCACCCTATGGGATGGGACGCCTTTGGTCTGCCAGCAGAAAATGCAGCCATTCAGAACAATACCGCGCCCGCAAAATGGACTCATGAAAATATCGCCTACATGAAGGCCCAACTTAGAAGCTTAGGTTTTGGTATTGACTGGTCTCGAGAACTGGCCACCTGTGAACCTGATTACTACAAATGGGAACAGTGGTTTTTCACTAAGCTTTATGAAAAAGGTCTGGTTTATAAAAAGACAAGCGCAGTAAATTGGTGCCCACATGATGCCACTGTGCTGGCAAATGAACAGGTTATAGACGGTTGCTGTTGGCGTTGTGATACACCAGTTGAGCGGAAAGAAATCCCTCAGTGGTTTATCAGAATTACTGAATATGCTGAGCAATTACTCGAAGATCTGGAGGATTTGGATCATTGGCCTGAGCAGGTCAAGACCATGCAGCGTAACTGGATAGGCAAAAGCCGCGGGGTAAATGTGGTGTTTGATTTGTCTCAACCTACTGACACCTTTCAGCATTTTGAGGTTTATACTACTCGTCCTGACACATTGATGGGCGTCACCTATTTAACCCTTGCTACCCAACATCCAATTGCTCTCAAAGTCGCGGAGACGAACCCAGTCTTGGCAAGCTTTATTGAGAGATGTCAGGTCCAACAGGTCTCTGAAGCCGAAATGGCTACTATGGAAAAAGTGGGCATGGATACAGGTATCACGGCTGTTCATCCGCTAACTGGTGAGACAGTTCCAGTCTGGGTGGGTAATTACGTGCTGATGGATTATGGCTCTGGTGCGGTAATGGCTGTGCCGGGGCATGATCAACGAGATTTTGAATTCGCCAAAAAATATGGGCTGCCTATTGCTCAGGTCGTTCTTCCCAATGATAGTCAAGAATGTTCAGTCGATACCCAAGCATTTACCGAAAAGGGAATCCTAACGAATTCAGGTAAATATGATGGTTTAGACTTTAGCTCTGCCTTCGATGCTATCTCAACCGATCTTGAGAGTTCAAACCACGGTTCAGTCGCCACCAATTATCGCTTGCGTGACTGGGGTGTCAGTCGTCAACGCTACTGGGGGACGCCAATCCCTATGTACAACCTCGCTGACGGTGGAGAGATTGCCGTTCCTCTGGATAAGTTACCAGTGATCTTGCCTACTGATGTAGAAATGGACGGCATACAGTCGCCAATAAAGGCAGATGACAATTGGCGCATGGCTGAACTCAATGGACAGGTAGTTGAGCATGAGACGGATACCTTCGATACTTTTATGGAATCCTCTTGGTACCACGCCAGATTTACTTGCTCTGATCTTGATAGCGCAATGCTTGATCCTGCGCGCGCCGATTATTGGCTCCCCGTAGATCAGTATGTAGGTGGCATCGAACACGCTATTCTACATCTTCTTTATGCCCGCTTTTACCACAAACTACTGCGTGATGAAGGACTAGTTAACAGTAGTGAGCCATTTAAGAGCTTACTCTGCCAAGGAATGGTGTTAGCCGAATCTTTTTACACTGAAGATGCAGGTCGCAAAACATGGATCTCACCCGATGACGTTACTGTTGAACAGGATGATAAGGGTCGCACTATAAGTGCTGTTGAAACTAAAACCGGCAGGAGCGTCATCAGTGATGGTATCACTAAGATGTCGAAATCAAAGAATAATGGTGTTGATCCGCAAACTACTATCGATAAACATGGTGCGGATACGGTTCGATTATTTACCATGTTTGCTGCACCTCCTGAACAAACTCTGGAGTGGAGTGATGAAGGTGTTTCAGGCGCCCACCGTTTCTTACGAAAACTATGGAAGATGGTGCACGATCATGTGGAGATTGGCTCAGTTGAAGATCTTAACGTTGACAAACTCAGTGACGGACAGAGAGATCTGCGCCGCAAAACCCATGAGACAATCCGAAAGGTGAGCGATGATTATGGCCGGCGCAATACCTTCAATACGGCTATCGCGGCGGTGATGGAGTTGTTGAATGAGGTTGGGAAGCACAACGAAAAAGACCAACAGACTCTCGCTGTGCGTCACGAGGCCTTGATTAGTGCAGTCTTGTTACTTTCCCCTGTGGCCCCTCATATTTGCCATAGCTTATGGCATGCCTTAGGACACACAGATTCAGTGATAGACGCAAGCTGGCCTATGCTGGATGAAGAAGCCTTAGTGCGCAGTACTATTACATTGGTTCTTCAAGTTAACGGAAAGGTCCGTGGCAAAATCGAGGTTGCTGCAGATATTTCAAGAGAGGACATAGAAAAAATTGCACTTGCTGATGAAAACGTGCAACGATTTGTGGAAGGGAATACGATCCGTAAAATTATTGTTGTCCCTGGCAGGCTAGTTAACATAGTTGCTAATTGAGAGGCTATTGATGAAATATAGAGCGTTAGTGCTGAGTATGCTGTTTGTGCTCCCGTCCTCCTGTGGATGGCAACTTCGTGACACACAATTAGTCCCTTCAGCTATAGGGACACTTTATCTCTCCTCAAGTGACCGCAATAGTGCACTTATTACAGAGCTAGAAAGAGCTCTGAGTATTAATGGTATTAAGGTTATCGCTGACAAGGCGGCGGCAGATTATTCTGTAATTATCGTCGACTATCGTCAAAACTCTCGTACCGCCAGTATTAACCCAAGCGGCAGAGTTGCAGAATATCAGTTAAATGAAGATGTTGATTTCATTATTACTGATGCTCAGGGCAATGAGATGATTCCACTGTCAACAGCATCAGTAGAAAGAGTTTATGAATTTAACGAAGACGATATTCTTTCCTCAACTAATGAATCAAGATCAGTCCGAGATCGTATGCACGAAGAAATTGTTCGCCAAATCCTAAACCGGCTACGCGTATTTTCTGATAATGCAACGCCCTAGTTCCAATTATTAGGCAACCTATGAAGATAAGACCTGAACAGCTTAAAAGCCATCTCTTAAAAGATCTTTTACCTGTTTATGTAATTAGTGGTGACGAACCCCTTCTGGCTCAAGAGTCTGCTGATGCTGTTCGGCATGAAGCAAGAAAACAAGGCTTTATTGGCAGAGAAGTATTTCATGGAGATGGGAATTTTGACTGGGGTAGCCTCCACAATGAAGCAAATGCCCTGTCATTGTTCGCCGAAAAGAAGATTATTGAAGTTAAGATTGCCAATGGCAAGCCTGGCGACAAAGGTAGCAAGGCTCTGTGTGAGCTCTGCGCCAACCCTAATCCAGATAATTTGTTACTGATTATCCTCCCAAAGCTAGAACGTGGTGCACAAAATAGTAAATGGATGAAAACTCTTGAAGCCCTCGGTGCGCATATTCAAGTTTGGCCTATCACAGGCGATCAACTCCCACGCTGGATTAAACAAAGGCTGCTACAGTCAGATATAAATGCTAACCAAGAAGCTGTAGAAATATTAGCTGAACGAGTCGAGGGCAATTTGCTAGCAGCGGTTCAAGAGATTGAAAAACTAAAGTTGCTTGCTACTGACGGCAACGTTGATGCCATTAAGATGTCATCGGTTGTGGCTGATAGCGCTCGGTATAATATTTTTGAATTTGTCGATAAAATTCTCATTGGAGATGCTCAGTCTGCTGCGCGTTCTCTAAGAGGCCTTCACAGTGAAGGGACTGATGCAATTCCTTTGCTTTGGGCTATAACGCGAGAACTCCGTATCTTAGTCAAGGCTAGCGAGCAGGTGTCGAATGGAGAACAACGGGACTGGGCTCTCAAAAATGCCGGTGTTTGGGAAAAACGCTTGCCTTTGTTTCGTAAGGCACTGCAACGCTGCAGCGCCGCCCATTTAAGAATGCTTTTATATCAAGCAGGAGCTATTGATCGAGGAATAAAAGGTATGCGCAAAGCTGATGTATGGGATGAGATAACAACTCTGGTACTATCTTTTGCCGGCAGCCAAACGCTAAGACCAAGTAATATAAAACTGCTAATCGACCACTAGGCGTTGCAATCATCCCAACCAATAATAAACGACGCTACTGATTACCAATATACCAATTATATTTAGAGCGAAACCCTCTCTAACCATCTGTTTCACTGTTATTCTTCCGGTTCCAAAAACTATAGCGTTAGGTCCAGTCGCCACAGGCAACATAAATGCACAACTTGCTGATAGAGCTGCAGGCAACATTAGCAATGCAGGTTCAAATCCAGCTCCAAGAGCAGCGGCTGCGAGAATCGGCATTAACAAAGCTGTTGTTGCCGTATTACTGGTAATTTCAGTTAAAAATGTTACCCCAATGGCAATAATGGCAATGACTACAATTAACGACAAGCGTGTTACTCCTGATAGGGATTCTCCAATAGCTTCACTAATCCCAGTCACAGCAAAAGCTTTTGCGATTGCAATACCACCTGCAAATAACAAGAGTACGCCCCAATGAATACCTGAAGCAGTATCCCAATCCAATAATCTTCCACCCTTACCGTCAGGAAGAACAAACATAAGAATCACAGAAGTTAAAGCAACTGCGGCATAGTTCGCTGATGGTACCCCCAACCAAGAAGTCCAACCACCAAAGGGCTCTCGCAATGTAATCCAAGCTAGGGCTGTTAGACCAAAAATAAAGATGACCCTGAACTCTTCTTTACGCCACTGCCCAACTTTTGGAATTTGAACTCCTTCAGTACGACTGAGATTTCTGGTTAGCCAAAATCCTGCAATCGGAATCATAATGAGCACTACTGGCAATGCCCATATCATCCATTGGCTAAAACTCGGCATAGTGCCCGTAGCTTCAGCATAGACTTTTAGAAATATTACATTTGGCGGCGAGCCAATCGGCGTCCCCAAACCTCCAATACTCGCTGAGTAGGCTATTCCCAAAAAAAGAGGTACAGCTAATTTAACACTGTCATCTGAATTCTTAATACTATCCAGTACTGCGTAAGCCACAGGCACAAGCATCAATGTTGTAGCCGTATTTGAGACCCACATACTTAATGCAGCAGAGGCTACCATAAATCCAAAAACCAAATTTCTAAAACTATCGCCGCCAAAAAGATTCACCATAGCCAAAGCTAATCTGCGATGAGCTCCGCTTTTCTCCATCGCCTTGGATAACATTGCTCCCCCCATAAGCAGAATAATGAGAGGATCACCATAGGCCTGCGCGACCTGCTTGCCATCCAAAATACCTACCAATGGCATCACCCCCAGCGGAATCATCGAAGTCGCGGGAATGGGAATCGGCTCAAATATCCACCAAAGAGCACAAAGAAGAGTAATACCTGCCGTCAAGGCTCCCTCTAATGCCCAGCCATAACTTAGCATGACGCCAGTCATAATGACCCCAGCACAAGGCCCTATCCACAGCATATGTTGCTTAGAGTCTTGAATCACCTATCATCCTCCAAGATAAAATCCCCACGCTCATAAGCTATAACAACATCTTTAGCTTTAGATTGATCAGCATCATTAACCATAATGGAAAGGTGGTCCAATGCCGACAGTTCGCCAACACCACCTTGAAGGGCAGCACCATGTAAAAATACCTCTAAGCCTTCCATCTCTATTAGATTAGCAAGCAGTTGGGCTTCAAAATAATTACTGCCGCGATACACAGAAATCATAGCTTGTTCCTTTGCTTGTGGAAAAATACTCCCGCAACGATGATACCCAATGTATTGGCAGCTAGGTCAATGGGATCGCCGAATCGATAGCCAGTTAAAGATTGAGCAAGCTCAATTACCAGGCCAAAAAGTACTAATATAAATCCGATTACCCAGACTGAATGGTTCTGCCCATAGGCCTGGATCCCCAAAAAACATAATCCACTATAGGTTATAAAATGGTGGAGCTTATCCTGCCATTGAAAGAGCCCGAGCTCGGGCGCAGAAATTGGAAGTAGTGACAGCAATAAAACGATTAACACGGCGCACCAAAAGATTAATTTATATGTTTTATCAGATACCATTAGTCGTCTCTAGTAATCGTTTATTTAAATTATTGTAGCGCCCTATAGTTCCCACATCGCACCAATCGCCGGTATAAATCTCACCACTAACTCGACCGGATGAAATCGCCGGTTTAAGCACTTCTCTTAATGGAAATACCTCAGAGGTGATCTTGAGAGAATTAAACAGTTGGCTAGATACGATACTAATTCCACTGTATGTGTAACGCTCTTGACCGTATCCCACAATATAATTTTCTAATGAAAAATCACCTCCATTGTTATGCTCGGGATTTTTTACAAGCACTAAGTGGGCGCTAAGCGGTGAGTCTATATTCTTTTTAAGAAAACTTTCAAGGGGAAAGTCAGTCCAAATATCCGCGCTCATCAGAATAAATGGATCATCTCCGAATAAATGTAGAGCCTTAAAAATGCCGCCACCTGTTTCTAAAGGCTCGGCTTCTGATGACCAGGTTATGGTGATCCCAAAGTCCACACCAGTACCAAAGTAATCCTGAATTTGTTCACCTAACCAGGAAGTATTGACTACAACCTCTCTGACCCCAGCTCTAACTAATCTTTCGATATGCCATTGCAACAAAGGTTTTCCACATACCAAAAGCATTGGCTTTGGGACTGTCTTTGTCAATGGTTGTAATCGAGACCCCAACCCTGCGGCTAAAATCATTGCTTTCATATTAGTCAATCCCNTTTAGGAGTCTCTTTGTACCACTTTTGNTCTGGCAATGCAGGGACTATGCTAGAGTCAAACCACTGGGAAAATTCCTGTATTTCAGGATATCGGTTACACACATCCAAAACGTAAGCAATTACCAACGGTAGATTCTGTAAGTATTTATNTTTCCCGTCTCGCAGAGCCAGTCGAGCGAAGATACCCAAGACTTTGATATGCCTCTGCAATCCCATTAGATCAAACCAACGCATAAAGACCTGATCATCAACTGATGTGATAAGGGCATCTGCCTCTAAACGCCTTTTATAGTCTAGAGCCCTTGACATAATCATTCCCCTTGGTAGCCAGTGGTAGCAGTCTTTTAGCAGAGACACCAAATCATAGGTAACAGGTCCGAAGACCGCATCTTGAAAGTCGATGACTCCCAGNTGGCCATCATTCAAGATCATCAAATTTCGTGAATGATAGTCTCTATGAACCACGACTTGCGGCTGACATAGCGCATTTTCTACTAGCATTTCAGTAAGGTTTTCCAGTATGACCTTAGCCTGAGCACCCATGGCTACGCCCAATAACTCGGTGACAAACCAGCTGCTAAATAAGTCTAATTCTTCCTTCAGCCGTCCTCTATCATAAACTGAGAAGATCTCTGGATTGGAGGTCATTTTTTGTATAGAAATCAAGGTTGATTCAGCTAGATCATAACTGTCCTCCAATGCTCCACTCTCTAAGAGGGGTTGCAAAAGTTGCATCCCAAAGTCCTCCAATAATAGAAACCCTTGAGTGAAATCCACCGCATGTATTTGGGGTCTTTTTATTCCAGCAGATAAGAGCGCCAAAGAAACGGTTACATATGCAGGGTTATCTTCTTGAAGAGGCGGCGAATCAACAGCAATTAAACTTGGAATAGTATTCACTCGATAGTAACGACGAAAACCAGCATCACCATCTAAGGGATCAAGGGTTAGAGTGCCTACCACTTTATTGGNCTCAGGTAGGTATCTCAATATCCAATCTATAAACTGTTTTTTTTGTTTATTCGTCACTGATTTCTGACCTTTTTAGGGAGCTCTGTACCTTGTTAACACTGCGGTATTAATTATTCTATTGTAAAAAACCTTAATTTTAGCTCATTTNCATCAAATCATCCCGCTACACTCTAAATATATCAGGTAAAATGTTGGATAGTTTATAACTCTATTGGACTCTGGTCCCATCACCAGAAGATCGATATATGTCTATTGAAAAAAGAGGCTATTTTTTATTTTCCTTGGCTATAGTTGCAGGCCTCTATGGCTCTGTATTTGCTATGGATAACGAGGTTATACCTAGTCAAAAAGAGCTATCTCCCAACACTTTACTTCTCAAGACTCTGGACTGGGTTCATATTGACGACATGACCGATTCACAAAAAGAGAAATTAAGTAGCTCTTCCTGTGGTGCATATATTGACCCGCACCGCCGAGATAAAGACGCAACAATCGAAATGAAAGCTGCCCCCTTGTTAGTCTACTCTGAGGATTCAGAGGCTCCTTCAGAGTCATCGGTTACTTTACGAGGAGATGTCCAGATTTCGCAGGGTAATAGAGAGATCCGAGCAGATAGAGCTCAGGTAAACAATGACACAAGGCAGGTATCTTTTCAGGGTAATGTCCAATTCCGTGAACCAGGGCTATTGCTCGTCGGAGACCGAGCAAATATCGATATCGATAATAGAAACGTAACCATGAATAATGTGACTTATGTGATTCATGAGGCCTCGCTGCGAGGCACCGCCAAGAAGCTAGACCGAACTGATCAGGGTACAATTATTATCAACGAGTCATCTTACTCAACATGTGAGCCAAGTGATTCTAGTTGGCAGTTGGTGACTAAACAAATAGAAATTGATCAAGACTCCGGCTGGGCAACTGTGAAAAACGCTCGCTTAGAAGTAAAGGATATCCCCGTTTTTTACTTTCCTTACTTGAAGGTGCCCATAGATGATCGACGCTCTTCGGGACTTTTGATTCCAAATGTCGATATCAACCAAAAAAATGGGCTCGATTATACCCAGCCAATCTATTGGAACATCGCCGCAAATTACGACGCTATTGTTGCACCTCGCTATATCCAACATAGAGGCGTGGGCCTAGAAGCTGACTTTAGGTACCTCAACAACTGGTCAAGAACTGATTTTTCAACTGGTTTTCTACCAAATGATAAAGGTGGCAATGATTCAGATAAAATTGATCCAATCACCGGTCAGTATCGCAATCAAGATGAAGATCGGTACATGTTTAAATTAAATCATGTCGGTGGAGTCAATCAACCCTGGTCTACTTTTATTGACTATAACAGAGTCAGTGATTTGGATTATGTTAGAGACTTTGGGAATCTAACAATTGATGAAACCAGTCGTACTCATCTTCAACAAACTGCCCATGCGAGCTATAAAACCTCTCACTGGAATTATCGTATTGGAAGTCAAGACTTCCAAGTAGTAACACAAGGGCTCAAGGACCAATACTCAGTTCTACCTTATGTCTCAATTGAAGGTTATTATCGGTTTGACAATAATTTAGTGGTCGATCTTAATAATCAGTACGCCATTTTTAAGCATAACGATCCAAACAAAGTTGAGGGTAGCCGCTCTCGCATCGACTACGGTATAAGCTGGGATAAAAGATGGAGCTGGGGTTACTTAAGGCCCAAGGTACAACTTAAACACTTAGCTTATGGGCTTAATGATACAACTCCAGAAATTACTGTGCCCGTATACAGTTTCGATACTAGTATCTTCTTGGAAAGAAGCTCTAATTGGTGGCAAGGTCATACCCAAACCTTAGAACCAAGGTTGTTTTATGTAAAATCAGCCTACAAAGATCAATCAACATTGCCAGACTTTGATACAAGAGAATTCACGCCCTCATACGACTTGTTGTTCGAAGACACTCGTTTTGTTGGTGGCGACCGTATATCTGATGACGAGCGCTTAACAATTGGGTTTACAACACGCTTCCTTGACCAAGAGTCTGGCCAAGAGAAATTTAGAGCCAGTATCGCCCAATCTATTTACTACGCCGATCGGCTAGTGTCGTTAGCCATTGCCCCAACAACTGAAGAACTGGCCAATATGGGCCGCGACAAATCTCTTCTTGCTATGGAACTAGCAGCTCGCATTAATAGTAATTGGCGCTTCAACAGCGATATAGTCTACAACGATGTTGATCACCACATGGAGAAAGGCAGCTTAAGTCTCCGTTATAACGACCGAAAAAAACGGCTTTTTAATCTCACTTATAGATATACTAGTAGAATAGCTCGAGCATACGATGGGCAATTGATCAACCAAGATATAAAACAAGCAAACGTATCAGCTTTTGTTCCGTTATCTAACAATTTTAATCTGGTTGGCCGTTGGAATCATGATTTTACCAATCAAAGGGAACTTGAGGTCTTTGCTGGGTTCGAATACAACAACTGTTGTTGGCGAGCTTCTCTTGTCGCTCGGAGATGGCTGGATAGAAATGATGAGCTATTGTTTCCTGAAAAGGATTTAAAAGCTAAAAATGGTGTGGTTTTTAAAATAGAATTTAAGGGTTTAGCAGGCACTGGTCGCCGGCTAGACGCAATGTTAAAAAATGGTATTTATGGTTATGAACATAATGAACAATTTTAAAAAGGTAATAGTGCCTGTAATTGTGATCACTATTGGATCGCTGCTGCCTCTTTCGGGGTTAGCTCAAGTCAGAGTTTTGGATAAAATAGTCGCTATCGTTGATGATGATGTTGTGCTGAGAAGTGAACTAGAGCAAAGAATAGATTCGGTTCGTATTCAAATATCACAATCTGGCACTCAAGCCCCACCTGAAGATGTATTACAGCAGCAGGTTTTGGATAGACTGATCTCTGAACGCTTACAATTAACAATTGGCTATGACGCCGGTGTTAGAATCGCTGACGAGGAACTTAATCAAGCCATCGCCAGAATTGCATCAAGCAATAAGATATCTGTAGAACAATATATAGCTCAAATGATGGCGCAAGGATCAGATATTCAAGCTATCCGTGAAGAGATCCGCAATGAACTTATCATTATGCGCGTTCAACAAGGCAGTGTTATGCGGCGGATCAGAATTAGCGCTCAGGAGCTTGACAATTTTTTGACTTCTGAGGAAGGTCGCTTTGTAACGTCCCCAGATGTCAACATTGGACAAATTCTTCTCTCTGTACCCACCGGTTCAAATACGATGGCTATTGAAGCCATCGTAGACCGCGCTGAAAGCCTTTATCAACAAACTAAGGACGGGAGTGACTTCAGGGCTCTTGCGATCGCCAATTCAGCAGATCAGTCTGCTCTCCAAGGAGGTGATCTAGGATGGCGTAAAATGGCTCAATTACCCGGTGTTTTTATCGAGGCTGTAGAAACATTAAGTATTGGTGAGGTATCTAATCCTATCCGCAGCGATGCTGGTTATCATTTGATTAAACTTTATGAGCGTCGCGGTGGTGAAGAGCAGCTGATCGAACAGCACTTCGCAAGACATATATTATTGAAACCAAACCAAATTCGAGACCAACTAACTACCATTGATCAACTCAAGTCGCTCCGAGAGCGAGTAATTTCCGGGGAGGACTTTGGTGTTCTAGCGAAGGAATTCTCAGAAGACCCAGGATCAGGCTTGAATGGAGGTGAGCTTGGTTGGTCAACTCCCGGAATGTTTGTACCAGAGTTTGAACAGACGATGGATACTATTGTAATCAATGATATTAGTGCACCCTTCAAATCACAATTTGGCTGGCATATTCTTCAAGTTACTGAGCGCCGTCAACAAGATTTCAGTGAAGAGATACTCAGAAATAGAGCAGAAAACATGTTGCGCCAAAGAAAGTATGAAGAAGAACTTCAAGTATGGCTTCAGGAGATTCGCGATGAAGCATTTATCGAAATAAAAGAGTCTGGTAAATCATGACCCTGAACTTGGCTCTGACACCTGGGGAACCCGCAGGTGTCGGTCCAGATATCCTTATCCAACTGGCCCAGACGGTGTGTAATCAGCAATTAATTGTCTTTGCCGATCCAGATATGCTCATGAGCCGAGCTAAACAACTGAATCTGCCGCTGAGTCTGGTGGACATTTCTGATCAATTTATTGGCTCTGCCCCTTCAGAATTAGCTATAGCGCCTGTTAAGTTGAGTCAGGCAGCTGAACCAGGAGTATTAAATCAAGCCAATGCAGGCTATGTCATCGACTGCTTGGATGCTGCAATCGAGGCCTGCCAGGGTGGGCTCTGCCAGGGAATGGTCACCGGCCCGGTGCAAAAATCGGTTATCAACGACGCGGGAATCAAGTTCAGCGGCCATACTGAATATTTAGCCCTAAAGACACAGACTAAAACCGTCGTCATGATGCTTGCCACAGAAGAGCTTCGGGTTGCACTTGCAACCACCCATCTCCCTCTCCGGGAAGTTGCTGGGGCTATCACCCAGGATCTATTATCATCAACTATTGATATCTTGTATGAAAATTTGCGAAATAAATTTGGTGTAGAGCGACCCAAAATTCTGGTCAGCGGCCTAAATCCTCATGCCGGAGAAGGGGGTCACTTAGGTTCAGAGGAAATTGACATTATCCAGCCTGTCATCGATCGTTTCCAAGCGGCAGGTATGGATTTGATTGGCCCTTTGCCCGCTGACACTCTGTTTACGCAAAAATATCTCAAGAGTGCTGACGCCGTGTTAGCTATGTATCACGACCAAGGCCTGCCGGTGTTGAAGTATCAAGGTTTTGGTAAAGCCGCTAATATTACCCTTGGACTGCCAATTGTTAGAACCTCCGTTGATCACGGTACAGCCCTTGATTTAGCCGGAACCGGTACTGCGGACCCGGGGAGTTTACTTACTGCGATTAACGTTGCAGCAAAGATGGCTGGCACGCAATGAGCGTAGAGCATAAGGCACGAAAGCGATTTGGGCAGAACTTTCTAGTAGATCAGCAGATTATTGGTCGTATAGTTGCTGCAGTTGGCGCATCCCCAGAAGATAACCTCATCGAAATCGGGCCCGGCACCGCAGCTATTACTGAGCATCTTGTGAGGCAGTGCCCAGCTATGACTGTGATTGAGTTGGATCGGGATTTAATTAAATTTTTAACTGCAAAATTTTCACAGTACCCTGAGATGAAGATCGTCAACGGTGATGCTTTAACAACAGATTTCTCGCAATTTTACGGGGGGCGTGAATTACGATTAGTTGGCAATCTACCCTATAACATATCCACGCCACTGCTTTTTCATCTGCTTGGTAGTGGCCACCTGATTAAAGATATGCACTTCATGCTACAACGGGAGGTGGTCGATCGCTTAGGCGCATCTCCAGGTACCAAGAGCTATGGCCGACTTTCTGTAATGATTCAATACCATTGCAGAGTGATGCCACTTATTCCCGTTCCCCCCGAGTCATTCCGGCCAGCCCCAAAGGTTCAATCTGCAGTAGTAAGACTGAAACCTCATAAAATTAAGCCATTTGTTGCAACCAATGAGTTGTTACTTGGCAAGATCGTCAATCTATGTTTCCAGCAACGCCGTAAAACATTAAGAAACTGTCTTAAGCTATATTCAGATTACCTAGTCGATATAGAGAGTCTGATTGATCTGGCAATGCGTCCTGAACGACTGACAGTGAGTGACTTTGTCGCTATCACTAATGCCATCGACCAATTTGTGGAGAACAGTTGATGACTCACCCTAGAACTTCTATTGACGTGACGGTCGTATCTGAGTATTTACATCAACAGTCCTTACCAGAAGAAGGCCGATATGCCTTTGCCTACCATATAACAATTACAAATCAGACGACCCTGGCTGCAAAATTGCTCACTAGACATTGGATTATTGTTGATGCCAATCAAGAACGACAAGAGATTCATGGCTCTGGGGTAGTCGGGGAGCAACCTATTATTGCTGCTGGTGATCATTACAAGTACACCAGCGGGGTCATTTTAGAAACGCCAATTGGTACCATGGAAGGTTCCTACCAGTTGCTTGATGATAATGGTGTGGCGTTTGATGCTCCAATTCAACCATTCCTGCTCTCTGCCCCAAACGCTGTGCATTAGATGGCTGATTATGCTGTTGGGGATATTCAGGGATGTTTCGAACACTTAATCTCGTTACTAGATAAGATCCACTTCGATCCAGATAAAGATCGGCTCATCGCAGCAGGCGATTTAGTTAACCGAGGCCCCAAGTCGCTAGAGACCTTGCGATACTGTATGGCCCTAGGTGACGCCTTCGCTATGGTGCTGGGTAATCACGAATTACACCTACTCGCCATTGCTCACGGCGTCAGAGAGCCGACACCAAAGGATACAATAAGTGAGATTCTTGAAGCGCCGGATGCTGACGAACTGTTAGATTGGTTGCAACGGCAACCGCTTATGCTGAACGTTAGGGAATATACTATTGTCCACGCAGGTATTCCCCCTCAATGGACCTTAACGAGAGCTCAGTCCTTGGCTGAGGAAGTGCACCATGCACTGCTTTCAGATGGAGCCAGTGATTACTTTCGTCAAATGTATGGCGACTACCCAGAAAAGTGGTCTGAAGATTTAGAGGGATCATCCAGGCTTAGGGTAATTACAAACTATCTTACGCGGATGCGTTTTTGCACATCAGATGGAATATTAGATCTTCAAACTAAGGACACCCGATCGCCACCAACATCCTATAGGCCTTGGTTCGATCACCCCTCACGTAAAACTACGAGTCAGAAGATTATTTTTGGCCACTGGGCGGCACTTAAAGGTCGATACTGTGGCCCCAATCTATTCCCGCTAGATACAGGCTGTGTTTGGGGTGGTCCCCTAAGAGTCATGAACTTAACCAATCAAGTCTATACAGAATACTCAAAATAACAGCCCTGAACACTCCGTGTTAAAGGCTACCAGACACAAAAAAGCCGAGTGGTAACTCGGCTTTCTTAGTAATCTATTGCAAGAAGACTTACTCGACACTTTCTAGAACGTCTTCCTCAACCTCGGTTATCTCTCGACCAACGAGCTCTACATAAGCCATGGGGGCTTTGTCTCCGGTACGGTAACCGCACTTGAGGATCCGCATATAACCACCTGGACGCTCCTGATAACGGGGCCCTAGGTCAGAAAATAACTTTCCTACAGCAGCTTTGTTACGCAGACGATCAAACGCTAGCCGACGATTGGCAACGCTATCCTCTTTCGCTAGAGTTATGAACGGCTCAGCAAAACTACGAAGCTCTTTTGCCTTTGGAAGAGTTGTTTTAATCAACTCGTGCTCAACTAGCGATGCCGTCATATTGCGGAACATTGCTCTTTTGTGAGTACCTGTTTTATTCAGCTTGCGGCCACTGTAACGATGACGCATGATTCTTTTCCTTAATTCGTTGCCTTATGAGCAAAGATTTCTAAATGTAATAACTTAACCTAGTTCGCGATCGCTTTTGATACTAGCCGGTGGCCAGTTCTCAAGACGCATACCTAGTGAGAGTCCTCGTGAAGCCAACACATCTTTAATTTCGGTGAGCGACTTTTTACCTAAATTAGGCGTCTTTAACAACTCAACTTCAGTACGCTGAATCAAATCACCAATATAATAGATGCTCTCTGCTTTCAAACAATTTGCTGAACGCACAGTCAATTCAAGATCATCCACTGGACGGAGAAGGATTGGATCAATTTCTTCTTCTTTCTCTTCAGGCTCTGCAGCAGTTTCGCCTTGTAAATCAACAAATACCGCCATCTGCTGCTGGAGTATTGTCGCTGCGCGCCGAATAGACTCTTCAGGATCGATTGTACCGTTAGTCTCCAGCTCTAAAATCAGCTTATCCAAGTCTGTGCGGTTTTCAACACGCGCATTATCTACACTGTAAGAGACTTTAAAAATAGGACTAAAGGATGCATCTAACTGAAGACGACCAATAGTGCGGCTTTCATCATCAGTTGCTCTAGAGTCCGATGGCTGATATCCACGCCCACGCAAAACTCGAAGCTGCATGTTAAGAGAAGTTTTTCCGGAGATTGTCGCGATAACGTGCTCAGGATTGATTACCTCTAAATGACTGTCACACTCAATATCTGCGGCGGTAACTACGCCTGGCCCCTTGGCATTAAGAGTTACCGTCGTCTCGTCTCTCCCTTCCATAACAACTGCAACACCCTTGAGGTTGAGCAATATCTCCATTACGTCTTCCTGAATACCTTCAATAGTACTGTATTCATGCTCAACACCGTCGATTTCAACTTCAACAATGGCGCAGCCAGTCATAGAAGACAGCAGAATGCGTCGCAATGCATTTCCCAAAGTATGTCCGAACCCTCTCTCGAGCGGCTCCAAAACAACCTTAGCATGTGTAGAATTGTACGATGTTACATCGATATTTCGCGGTGTAAGCATTTCGGTTGCAGAATTTTGCATAATATTACCTGTAAGAGCTAACAGCGATTATTTAGAGTAAAGTTCAACGATCAAATTTTCGTTGATTTCTGACGGTAAGTCAGATCGATCTGGATTGCGAGTGTAAGTGCCTTCCATCTTATTAACATCAACACTAATCCACTCAGATTCCCCTCGTTGCGCAGCCAACTGCAAAGCAGTCTGCACACGAAGTTGCTTTTTCGATTTCTCACGCAGACCAACTACATCACCTTCCTGAATGCAGTAAGAAGCGATATTTACCTTCTGGCCGTTAACCAAAATAGCATTATGAGCCACTAATTGTCTTGATTCAGCACGAGTGGAACCAAACCCCATTCTGTAAACCACATTATCTAAACGTGTCTCAAGAAGAACAAGCAGGTTTTCACCAGTATTACCTTTGATCCGAGCAGCAGCTTTATAATAATTTCTAAACTGCTTCTCTAGTACACCGTAAATACGACGTACTTTCTGCTTTTCACGCAACTGCACGCCATAATCTGATAAGCGTCCTCGACGCTGACCATGTTGACCAGGTGCGCTCTCTGCACGACATTTTGATTCTAAGGGGCGCACGCCACTCTTAAGGAACAAATCAGTTCCTTCGCGACGTGACAGTTTACAAGTTGGTCCAAGATATCTAGCCATTATTGTTCTCTCTTACACGCGGCGTTTTTTGGGAGGACGACAGCCATTATGAGGCACTGGAGTCACATCCGTGATGTTTGTAATTTTGTATCCGGCATTATTCAACGCACGAACAGCGGATTCACGACCTGGGCCTGGACCCTTAACTTCAACGTCGAGGTTTTTAAGACCATATTCCTTCGCTGCCTCACCGGCACGCTCTGCTGCCACCTGGGCCGCAAATGGCGTGCTTTTACGCGAACCACGAAATCCAGATCCACCAGAGGTGGCCCAGGAGAGCGTATTTCCTTGGCGATCAGTGATAGTCACAATAGTATTGTTAAACGATGCATAAATATGTGCCACACCATCTATAACTGTCTTTTTGACTTTTTTACGAGTCGTTTTAGTTGCTGTTTTTGCCATTACAAACCGATCCTAATTATCGTTTAATCGGACGCTTGGGACCTTTACGGGTGCGCGCGTTCGTTTTGGTACGCTGTCCACGTACCGGCAAATTACGTCGATGACGTAGGCCTCTGTAACAGCCCAAATCCATCAACCGTTTAATGTTCATGCTAGATTCTCTACGCAGATCACCTTCAACCTCGTTCTGCCCTACGGCAGCACGCAATTGGTCAAGTTGACCTTCGTCTAATGCAGAAATTTTAGTGTCTTCTGCAATGCCCACATCCGCACAAATCTTCTTTGCAGTTGGGCGCCCGATACCGAACACATAAGTCAGTGAAATCACTGTGTGCTTGTTATCAGGAATGTTGACACCGGCAATACGGGCCATTCACATTACTCCACTTATACTAAGGGTTTAATCAGTAAACTCACACCCTGCAGTAACACTGCAAAAAGGCGCGGTAGAATACCGATAGATCTGTCAAAAATCAACCAATTATCCTTGGCGCTGCTTATGACGTGGTTCAACACTACAGATAACACGAACCACACCTTTACGGCGGACAACCTTACAATTTCGACAAATCTTTTTAACCGATGCGCGTACTTTCACAGCATCACCTCTCTATCGACGGCCAACGTTTTTAAGGTTGGCCTTTTTCATCAGCGAATCATATTGTTGAGACATTAGATGTGACTGCACTTGAGCCATGAAATCCATTGTTACAACAACCGCAATTAACAGTGACGTTCCACCCAGATAAAACGGTACATTAAAGTACACATTCAAGAACTGTGGCATTAGACAAATCAGGGTAATATATATACCGCCAATCAACGTCAACCTCGTGGTGACACTATCAATATATTTAGCCGTGTGCTCCCCAGGACGTATCCCAGGTAAAAATGCACCGCCTTTCTTCAGGTTATCAGCTACTTCTCTGGGGTTATACATCAACGCCGTATAGAAGAAACTGAAGAAAATAATCAAACTTGAGAACAGCAAAATATAAAGCGGCTGTCCTGGCCCTATCAGTAGAGCAACATCTTGTAACCAAGCCGGGGCGTTGACCCCCTGTCCAAACCAGGTGCTTATTGACGTTGGAAACAGCAACAAACTACTGGCAAAGATCGCCGGAATAACGCCGGCCATATTCACTTTCAACGGTAGGTGAGACGTTTGAGCGTTATAAGCCTGTCGTCCTTGCCGCTGTGCGTAGTTCACCGTCAATCGACGCTGACCACGCTCTATAAACACCACGAAGTAAACAACTGCAACGCCAATGATCAAAACAAATATCAACATCAACGGATTCAGATCTCCCTGCCTAGCTGACTCTAGAGCTTGACCAGCTGCCCCTGGCATACCAGCAACAATTCCAGCGAAGATAAGCATTGAAATTCCGTTACCGATACCGCGCTCAGTAATCTGCTCCCCTAGCCACATTAAAAATACAGCCCCTGCAACCAATGACGATATAGCCACTGCGTAAAACATCGGAGTAACTTCATAAGCTAGCCCCTGGGATGCAAAGCCAACTGCCATCGCAGTCCCTTGGACCGATGCTAGCGCTACTGTGCCGTAGCGTGTATAGCGATTTATCGTGCGCCGGCCGCTATCACCTTCTTTCTTTAACTGCTCTAAACTTGGCACCGTAGCTGACAACAACTGCATGATGATAGATGCAGAAATATAAGGCATAACCCCCAGGGCCAGAATCGATAGCCTCTCAAGAGCACCACCGGAAAACATATTGAACAGGCCAAGGAACGTCCCTTGATTCTGATTAAACAACTCCGCCAGCCTATCTGGGTCAAACCCAGGAACTGGAATATGCGTTCCAATTCGATAGATTATGATGGCCAGAAACAAAAAGCGAAGACGAGCCCAAAGCTCACCTAGTCCTTTTTGATTGCCTACAGGCATGCCACCAGGTTTCGCCATTATCTTTACTCTTCTACCTTTCCGCCAGCTGCTTCAATTGAGGCAATCGCACCTTTGGTAGCACCAATACCCTTCAAGGTAACCGCTTTAGTCACTTCGCCTGAAGCAAAGACTTTGGCGCGTAAAATATTATTATTAATAAGACCTGCATTGCGAAGCGCGTCTATATCCACTATCTCGCCCTCTATCAGATCTAGTTCTGACAATCGGATTTCAGCAGTTACTGCAGCTAGTCGAGATGTGAAGCCAAACTTAGGCAATCTCTTTTGCAATGGCATCTGTCCGCCTTCGAAGCCTGGGCGGATACTGCCACCAGTTCGAGACGCCTGGCCTTTATGACCACGGCCCGCTGTTTTACCAAGTCCACTACCGATTCCACGGCCAGCGCGCTTACCTTCTTTATTTCTTCCCGGTGCCGGGCTAAGGGTATTCAGTCGCATCTTAAGCTTCCTCTACCTGTAACATATAGTTAACTGTATTAATCATTCCGCGTACTGAGGGAGTATCTTCTACCTCAACCGTGTGGCCAATGCGACGCAACCCCAAACCACTGATACAGGCTTTGTGGTTCTTTAAACGTCCTATCGAACTCTTTATCTGAGTTACTTTTACTTTTTTAACTTTAGCTTTTGCCATGATCCATTTCCAATAACTGAGGAGCTTTCGCAACCATCGCTTAGTTCAGAATTTCTTCTACTGATTTACCACGTTTAGCAGCAACATCGTCCGGCGAGCTCATCGCCTCAAGTGCTTTAAAAGTAGCTCGTACAACGTTAACTGGGTTAGTTGACCCATAACACTTGGCCAAAACATTTTGAACGCCAGCCAGTTCCAAAACAGAACGCATCGCTCCGCCTGCAATAACTCCAGTACCTTCAGACGCCGGCTGCATATATATCTTGGAAGCAGCATGAATTCCTTTGGTAGGATATTGAATGGTTGTTCCATCTAGGGCCACGTCAATCATATTTCGACGCGCAGCTTCCATCGCTTTTTGGATCGCCATAGGCACTTCACGGGCTTTACCACGACCAAACCCGACCTTCCCATTACCATCACCGACAACAGTGAGTGCAGTGAATGCAAAAATTCGCCCACCTTTAACCGTCTTAGCAACGCGGTTAACTTGAACCAGCTTCTCCATCATGCCTTCAGCAGCTGCATCTTTTTGATCTGTAAGAGCCATATTTTCTACCTATTAAAATTCGAGGCCGGCTTCACGCGCGGCGTCTGCCAGTGCTTTAACACGGCCATGATATTTAAAACCACTGCGATCGAATGCGACCGAAGTAACGCCCGCAGCAACTGCGCGCTCTGCTACTAGCTTACCAACCGCTGACGCCGCATCGATATTACCAGTACTACCTTCACGTAAGTCTTTTTCCAACGTGGAGGCTGTTGCAAGGACTTTATCCCCTTCAGCAGCAATGATCTGCGCATAAATATGGCGTGGAGTTCGGTTGATACACAAACGTGTAACACCCTGCTCTCGGATTTTCATCCTTGATCGCTTAGCTCTGCGCTGGCGTGAAACTTTTTTATCGTTCATCGTTTTACCCTGTTACTTCTTCTTGGCTTCTTTACGTCTTATGTACTCGCCGGAAATCCTAACGCCCTTGCCTTTATATGGCTCTGGTGGACGGAAGGCACGAATTTCAGCGGCAACTTGTCCCAACTGCTGCTTGTCCGACGACTTCAACAAAATCTCTGTCTGACTTGGTGTTTCAGCAGATACACCCTCAGGCAAGTCGTATACAACTGGATGGGAAAAACCCAACGTCAGATTAATTTTTTTGCCTTGAACCTGCGCTCGATAACCAACGCCGACTAGGTCTAGCTTCTTCTCAAAACCTTGAGAGACACCAGTCACCATGTTGTTAACCAAAGCTCTGGTCGTTCCAGACATAGCCTTCGCGAAGGTATCCCCAGTACGCGCAGAAAAAGTAAGCACATTGTCATCTTGCTTAATTTCTACTTTTTCATTAACTGACATCGCCAAGGTACCTTTGGCACCCTTCACTGAAATCTCAGACCCACCTAGCGTGACTTCTACACCGCTAGGTAATTCAACTGGATTATTTGCAACTCTAGACATTTCTAATTCCTATCAGAATACTGTGCAAAGCACTTCGCCACCGATTCCGGCTGCTCTTGCTGCACGATCAGTCATTACGCCTTGGCTTGTGGATACAATAGCTACACCTAGACCACTACGTACTTTTGGCAGATCTTTTGTGCCTGCATAAACACGCAAGCTTGGCTTACTTGCTCGGTTGATCTCTTCAATAACGGGCTTGCCTTCAAAATACTTTAACTCGACCGTTAAACTTGGCTTAGTCTCATCACTAACACTAAAGCCGCTAATGTAGCCTTCATCTTGCAACACCTTTGCCAACGAAGCCTTAAGCTTGGAAGACGGCATTACAACGTCTGGCTTACTGCGGTGATGCGCATTACGAATGCGGGTCAACATATCTGAAATTGGATCTTGCATACTCATCGTGTTTGGCTCCTTAACCTACCAACTGGATTTAACCAGTCCCGGAACTTCACCACGCATAGCTGATTCGCGTAGTTTGTTTCGGCACAGGCCAAACTTGCTGTAAACACCATGTGGGCGACCAGTAACACGACAGCGGTTACGCTGACGGCTAGGGCTCGCATCACGCGGCAATTTTTGTAACTTCTGCTGAGCTTCCCAACGATCTTCATCTGAAGCTTCCACATTACTAATAATAGCTTTGAGCGCAGCACGTTTTGCAGCGAACTTAGCAACTGTTTTGGCGCGCTTATGCTCACGCTGAACCATCGATACTTTAGCCATTAATTTCTGTCCTCAACCTTTCAACGGAAAGTTAAAGGCACGCAGTAGCGCGCGGCCTTCATCGTCGTTTCGTGCGGTAGTGGTAATCGTTATATCTAAACCGCGCAACTTATCAATTTTTTCGTAATCAATCTCCGGGAAGATAATTTGCTCAGTTACACCCATAGAGAAATTACCACGCCCATCGAACTGCTTGGGGCTTATACCACGGAAGTCTCGAATTCGTGGAATCGCAATACCGACCAACCGCTCGAGAAACTCATACATTCTGTCTGAACGCAATGTAACTTTTGTACCAATCGGCCAACCCTGACGGACCTTAAATCCAGCGATCGACTTCCGCGCATTATTGATCACTGGCTTTTGTGCCGAAATCAACGTCAAATCTGCGACTGCATTTTCGAGTGCCTTCTTATCACCGATAGCCTCGCCAACACCCATATTCAAAGTGATCTTAGTAATGCGTGGGACCTCCATCACATTAGCCAAGTTCAGCTCTTTCTTGAGCTTAGGTGCTAACTCGTTCTTATATACTTCTTTCAACCTTGCCATTAGGGTTACCTATATACTTAAGCGTCGACGGCTTCGCCGCTAGACTTAAAAACACGAATCTTTGTGTTATCTTCCTGGACCTTAAAACCAACTCGATCCGCCTTGTTTGTCGCGCTGTTAAAGATAGCAACGTTAGAGACCTGGATCGGCGCTTCTTTCTCTATAATTCCACCAGGAATACCTGCATTAGGATTGGGCTTCTGATGCTTTTTAATCATCTGAATTCCTGACACTAAAACACGGTTGTTCTCCAAAACCTTAAGAACCTTCCCCCGCTTTCCTTTATCTTTTCCAGCGATAACCACAACTTCGTCATCACGTTTAATTTTTAGCATTACCATTTCTAAATCCTCACTTACAGCACTTCAGGCGCTAGGGAAATAATTCGCATAAACCGCTCAGTACGCAATTCGCGAGTTACGGGCCCAAAAATACGCGTACCAATAGGTGCAAGGTTGGTGTTCAATAAAACAGCAGCATTGTCATCAAACTTGATCAAGCTACCATCCTGTCGACGCAGACCTTTCTTAGTGCGCACAACCACCGCACTCATCACCTGACCTTTCTTTACCTTGCCACGAGGAATAGCCTCTTTAACGGTAACCTTAATAATGTCACCAACCCGCGCATAGCGACGGTGAGAACCGCCCAACACTTTAATACACATCACTCTACGTGCACCGCTGTTGTCTGCTACATCAAGATAACTTTCTGTTTGAATCATTTTCTTACCCCGAACCGATCACTAATTACAGCGTTACTCTGCAGCAGCGCGCTCGTCAATATTAACTAATTTCCACGCTTTATCTTTCGATACAGGGCGGCATTCTGCGATTGTTACTAAATCGCCTGCATGTGCGTCATTGCTCTCATCATGCGCTTTGATCTTAGTTGACTTAGTTAAAATCTTCCCATAAACAGGATGCTTAACTCGACGCTCAACTAAAACCGTAATAGTCTTGTCCATTTTGTCGCTAACAATTCGACCGGTTAACGTTCTTGAACTGGTTTTTAACTCCAACATATTTATTCTCCGGCCTTCTGAGCCATGGCAGTCTTAATGCGAGCAATATTCCTGCGAGTTGCTTTCACCAGGTGGCTTTCATTGAGCTGTCCAGTGGACAACTGCATGCGTAACTTAAACTGCTGCTTGAGCTCATCGCCTAACGCTGTCTGTAACTCTTCAACAGACTTTTCACGTAATTCACTTGCTTTCATAGTTACATCACCGTTCGCTTAACAAAGGTTGTAGAAATTGGCAGCTTGGCCGCCGCTAACGCAAATGCTTCTCGCGCTAACTCCTCACTAACACCTTCCATTTCATAAAGAACCTTGCCAGGCTGGATTAAAGCAACCCAGTACTCGACGTTACCTTTACCTTTACCCATCCTCACCTCAAGCGGCTTATTGGTTATCGGCTTATCTGGAAACACACGAATCCAAATTTTACCACCACGCTTGATGTGTCGGGTCATAGCACGACGAGCTGCCTCAATCTGCCGAGCAGTCAATCGACCGCGCCCAGACGCCTTGAGACCATACTCACCAAAGCTGACTTTGCTGCCGCGCTGTGCTAGACCACGATTTCGGCCCTTGTGCATTTTGCGGAATTTTGTACGTTTCGGTTGCAGCATTTCGCTTTACCCTTATCGCTTAATTCTTGTTTCGTTTTTCTTTAGCGGGCGCCTTTACCGGCTCCTCACCACCCAGAACTTCACCCTTAAAGATCCAGACCTTTACACCGATAATCCCATAAGTGGTATTAGCTTCAGCAGCAGAATAATCAATATCCGCTCGCAGTGTGTGTAATGGGACTCGACCTTCTCGATACCACTCAGATCGCGCGATTTCAGCACCACCTAAACGACCACCGACCTGAATCTTCACTCCTAACGCTCCACCACGCATCGCATTTTGCACTGCGCGCTTCATGGCGCGTCGAAACATCACTCGACGCTCTAACTGTTGAGCAACATTCTGACCTACCAGCGATGCATCAAGATCAGGTTTGCGGATCTCTTCAATATTAATATTCACAGCACAACCCATGACCTTGCCAATCTCGTTGCGCAAACGCTCGACATCTTCACCTTTCTTGCCAATCACAATACCCGGACGAGCCGTGTGAATGGTAATTCGTGCGCTATCTGAAGGACGCTCAATATCGATACGACTCACCGAAGCGTGAGAAAGCTTCTTTTGGATAAATGCTCTCACCGCTAAATCTTGGTTTAGCTTATCGGCATAGTCTTTGTTACCGGCGTACCAGGTAGAGCTATGCTTTTTTACTATCCCTAATCGGATACCGGTTGGATGTACTTTTTGACCCATTGCATGGTCTCCTGAACCTAATTCTACTTTTCAGCGACTTTTACAGTTATGTGACAGCTGCGTTTAAATATTCTATCTGCACGACCTTTAGCACGCGGTTTAATGCGCTTCATCGTCATACCTTCATCAACAAAAATTGTTGATACCTTTAACTCGTCGACGTCTGCACCATCATTATGCTCAGCATTAGCAATAGCTGACTCAAGCACCTTCTTGATGATATCTGCACCCTTCTTGGTACTGAACTGCAATATCTCTAAAGCAGATTCGACTGACTTCCCACGAATCTGGTCAGCAACTAGTCTAGCCTTCTGAGCCGACATCCTAGCGCCTTTTAATTTTGCTACTACTTCCACAATTAACTACCTCTTTCAATAAAACCCAAGCTTAGCGCTTGGCTTTTTTGTCTGCAGCATGCCCGCGATACGTACGAGTCGGAGAAAACTCCCCCAACTTGTGGCCTACCATTTCTTCATTAATGGTGACAGGAATATGCTGGCGACCGTTGTGAATAGCAATGGTTAGACCAACCATATCAGGCAGTATCATCGACCGACGCGACCAAGTCTTAATAGGGCGTCGCTCATTATTGGCTACTGCAGTCTCAACCTTCTTAGCAAGGTGAAGATCTACGAATGGTCCTTTTTTTAGAGAGCGTGGCACGTTTGCTATCCTCTTTTAATCTAGTTAAGTGGCCGCCTACTTGCGACGACGTATAATGTATTTATCAGTACGTTTGTTCTTGCGTGTCTTGTAACCTTTCGTTGGCATTCCCCATGGAGACACCGGATGACGACCACCGGACGTTCGTCCTTCACCACCACCATGCGGGTGATCAACGGGGTTCATGGCAACACCACGAACTGTAGGTCGAACTCCACGCCATCGAGCAGCGCCTGCCTTACCTAACGAGCGCAGGCTATGTTCACTATTACAAACTTCCCCAAGAGTTGCCCGACAATCAATCGGGAGTCGACGCATTTCTCCACTACGCAAGCGAACCGTTGCATAAGCACCTTCCCGAGCGACCAACTGGACTGATGCCGCAGCGCTTCGCGCGATTTGCGCGCCCTTACCAACCTTCATCTCAACACAATGAACCACAGATCCAACCGGGATTTTTCTCAACGGTAGGCTGTTACCTACTTTGATCGGTGCATTTTCGCCAGACACTAGAGTGTCGCCAGCAGAGACACCTTTGGGAGCAATAATGTATCTACGCTCTCCATCCGCATAACACAATAGTGCAATGTGTGCGGTACGGTTTGGATCGTACTCTAATCGCTCAACTTTCGCAGGGATTCCATCTTTGTCGCGCTTAAAATCGACAATACGATAGTGTTGCTTGTGGCCACCACCAATGTGACGCACAGTAATTCGACCACTGCTGTTTCGACCGCCTGAACGCTTTTTAGGAGCAAGAAGCGGCGCATGAGGTGCACCTTTGTGCAAATCCGGATTAACTACGCTAACTACAAAGCGACGACCCGGAGAGGTTGGTTTTCTTTTAATAACAGCCATAACTAACCCCTTACTCCGCTACTGAAAAGTCAATATCTTGACCTTCCGCCAGTCGAACATAGGCTTTCTTCCAATCGCTCCGCTGACCCATTCCAGTCCGGGTGCGTCGGGTTTTGCCCTTCATGTTAACAACACGAACATCATCAACCTTAACCTCAAACAGCTGCTCTACAGCCTTTTTGATCTCAAGCTTATTGGCGTTCAATGCCACTTTAAATACTACCTGCGTCGCCGCGCCAGAAGGCATCGCTGATTTCTCAGTAATATGCGGCCCTAACAACACTTTGAAGAGTCTCTCTTGGTTCATGCCAAAATCTCCTCAATTTTCTTTAGCGCTGCAACAGTCACCAAAACCTTGTCTGAATTAATCAAACTAACCGGATCAATGGCAGCTGCATCACGAACATCAACCTTGTGCAGGTTGCGCGAAGATAAATACAAGTTCTCGCTTACATCTTCAGTAACGATTAATGCCTCCTGCAAACCATACTCAGCAAGCTTAGAGATAAGGCCTTTGGTCTTCGGCTCTTTTAGCTCAAAATCTTTAACCACAACTAACCGCTCTTGACGCGCAAGTTCTGAAACAATTGAGCGCATTGCAGATCGATACATCTTTCGGTTTAGTTTTTGACTGTGGTCTTGAGGCTGGGCAGCAAAAGTAACACCGCCACCACGCCAAATTGGACCACGAATGGTGCCAGCGCGAGCGCGACCAGTACCCTTCTGACGGAAAGGCTTGCGGCCGCCACCAGAAACAGCGGAGCGATTCTTTTGAGCTCGAGTCCCTTGACGGGCCCCAGCAAGGAACGCGACTACGGCTTGATGAACCAAGTCCTGATTGAATTCGATCCCAAAAGCAGACTCAGAAACCTCAACGGTTCCTTTATTACCTTTGGGCGTGGCGATTGCTAATTCCATGGACACTCCCCTTAGGCCTTGACTGCTGGACGAACGATTATATTGCCACCAGGCGCACCAGGAACCGCACCCTTGATTAACAAGAGGTTACGCTCTGCGTCTACGCGAACAATTTCTAAATTCTGAGTTGTTACCTGAGCATTTCCCATTTGGCCGCTCATCTTCTTCCCTTTAAAAACACGTCCCGGCGTCTGGTTTTGGCCGATTGAACCATTTGATCGGTGAGAGATTGAGTTACCATGAGTAGCATCTTGCATGCTGAAGTTCCAGCGCTTCACACCACCCTGAAAACCTTTACCCTTGGAAGTGCCAGTAACATCGACCTTTTGACCTTCTTCAAAGCGCTCAACGGTGATTGCACCACCCACTTCAAATGCTTCTTCTGAGCCTTCAGACCGAAATTCCCAGTGTCCGCGGCCAGCTTCTACGCCAGCCTTGGCAAACTCGCCAGCCTGCGGCTTGGCAACTCGGGAAGCTTTTTTAGAACCTGCAGTGACCTGAATAGCTGAATAGCCATCAGTTGCCAGAGACTTAACCTGGGTAATATGATTAGGTGAAGCCT
>NYWV01000030.1 GCA_002685195.1 Porticoccaceae bacterium | reverse complement strand
TCCTTGCGGAATTTCAGTATTTAGCCCCTAAAACACAAATCCCGCTGGGCGGTTGCAAGAAGCATGGACACCCTAGACCAAAGGGGAAGCAAGTACAAAATCATCTTACAGATAAATACTTTAATAGCGGCGCCAACGGGAAATTATCTGACTTACCAAGCCTGCTTGTTGAACTCGATGTTCATGTCGACGGAAATTCTTGCATCTGCTATCTGGATGAATCGCCAGACGAGCATATAAAATTATCACCTGCTGGACTAACAGAACGCTTATCCAAGTGGTTTAAGCCGACTGAGCTGGGCTATCAATACAAAAAAGCAACAACTAAGGGAAATGCATAACTCTCGACTCCGAATCAAGAAGAGCTACAAAGGAGGCATGACACTTGGGACAAAAAAGGCATAAAACTCTATCATGTGCCAGTCAAAGAACATTCTTTGTACTTTTAATAAAGTTCTAAGAAATTTACTAAGTTAAACTCGAGATTCACAGAATCACGCAATTCAAACACAACTTCGAACACTTGATTACCCACTTGTATAATATCCGTATAGAGGTTTGTGCTTAGTTCAAACATACCACTGCAATCTGGCAACTCGTTGTTCTCATTACGCACATCATCCGAATTGAACAGCCGACTATTTGTAATCTGAATAACCCCCAACTCATATGAAATAATTTTCATTGCGATGTCGAATTTTTCAATGCCACCAATCGTAGTAGGTATTCCATTTTCTACCGTGCGAACACAGGTATAGATCGAATTGTCAGCGGAGCTAAAGTTCCCGATGTTGTTGTAACTTAGCCCCAGCATTGCGGAAGGCGTAACACCATTGTAGTCTGCTGGCCAATCGGATTTCGCATGCACGAACAGCCAGTCCACTACTTGCTGCGCAAATGAATTTGAAAATAAAGGGATGTGCCCGCCCGCTTCAATGGTCCACAGTTCAGCAGAGCCTCCAGCTTTGCAGCCATCGTCGTAAATTTCACTGGTGGTCTCATTGCCTGCCAAGTTAGCCACCAAATCCAGTGTTTGACCCTCTTCAGCGACTAAGCTGCAGCCGTTATAGCCGGCCCATGTTCTTACGGTCTCTACNGCNCCAGGATAAGCTCTACCAAAANTGANTCCGCCGGAAAAGCGAATAGTTAAATCCCACGTCCCATGAATCTGCAAAGTGTGCACTGGCCCGGCTGGAGCAGGGCGGACCTCATCGTGACTCGCACCAGCAAGGCTTACCACTGCCGCAATGACGGAAGGGTAGTTGTAGGCAACTTGGTACGACATGAATCCGCCATTGGAGTGACCGACTAAATACACACGGTTTGCATCGACGTTGTATTCCAGTTTTATCGAATCAATCAGCTCCTTGATATACCCCACATCATCCACATTGCTACCAAAAAAATCGCAACAAGCCGGAGTCGCGTTCCAGAATTTTTTACCTTCACGATTTACGCTCCCTGTTGGGGCAATAAATAGAAATCCATTGTCATTCGCTACATCGCTAAAGCCCAAGTAGGAATCCTGTATCGAACCACTGCTTCCAAATCCATGGAGTAAAATAATCAACGGAGTAGGATTTTTTTCATTATAGTTCTGAGGAACAGTTAACTGGACAGGACCGCGACCTTGATCAATAGTCTGCGCGATAGCAGAAGAGAAAAAAAACGGCGCAAGCGCGAAGATGAATAGTTTCATGTATGACATCACCATGCTGAGAGAGCAAACTAAGTTTAGGGGAAAGACCACGTTTAACCAGAATCGGCCGCGGGCCTGCCGAGTCCGTTTCAATAGCGCATTACACTGGATGCATGTTACGCGCCCACCGAGGGTTGTGTGATTATTCATAATGGGTTGGCACAGAAATTTCTGTTTTTCCTACCCGGAGCAATAGGGAACGTGTAATGAGGCAATGTAGCCCTCAAGAAATTGATATGGCGTACACATCCGTTTAGCAAGACTCATGTAAAACTCTTTCAAGAATTCTAAGTCTGGACTATTGTTGTCGTTGGCCTCTGTGAGCGCAGTTGCTGCAGCCTCTAATCCATGTCTCGGTATGCCGTCTCTTTTATGCATACGATGTCTCTTAACACCTGTTAGGCCTTCCCATTCCCCCTTGAGAAATTTCATGAAAATTCTTGTGTTAGCATCGAATAAGAAATCATAGGTGCACTCATAGTCAAGAAGAGAATGTGTTTGAATAGGTACCTACGGTTACTTTTCTTCTTTATCAAGATTGTCGGGAACAGACATCAATGCCATCAGACCCAAGGGAAGATAAAGACTATCAATTGGGAAAGGCATTTCCACACCTTGTATGTTCAGAGTAATAATCAACAGAGCCAAAGCCGAATAAACCCAAAAACGATATTTCCAAAGAAAACTACTCAAGCTCGTCTCCAATCAACTAGTCGAATAATATGATATGACACATTATGAGTAAAACACCCGCCAAAGCCGATAGGCCAGCAGGCATGCGAGCCAGGCAACTTGAGTTAAAGCAAACATTTTTGGAGTATCCTTACGCTTCAAAGGTGTCCAAGAAGGTCTTGTGTCACCTTAACGTGGGAAATTCTTGCCCGGAGGCCTGCGTCGACGCTTTTGACTAGGATGCTCGACACCTTCGAGACCCTCCCGTTTGAGGTGTACAAATGCAGAACAGTCTTGACCATGCCTATCCAATTCTTGAGCGCGCGCATTTTTTAATTCAGCATTTCTCTCATTAAAATTCAGGACGTTATCACAAAGCGTTATATCTGAAAGGCAAGTTAAGTCCGCGGAAAACGTGGCAGAAAAAGCGCCCAAAAGCTCAGGATAAGAACCATTGATTTCATTGTCACTAGCATTTCCCGATTTATTTTTTAATTTTAAAGATATGATACATCATGATTAAAACATCCGTAAAACGCGTTAGACAAGGATGAATGTGGGCTAGGCAACTGGAGTTAGAGCAGACTCTTTTGTAGCATCTTGACGTTTCCAAGGTCATAGAGACGGTTGTTGGAATCGCTATTAATGACAGCCACAAGAATCAACCAGTCGCCCAAAAGATATTGATGGATAGGATTCTTCCAATTAGTACATTTAACAAAGGAGTTGACTTGAAAGAAAGAATCGATATCACTATTTCAACTATTCCGATAAAGGACGAAAAGTAATTAATACACTTTGATAAGGAGTCCAGTCATGTCTTCAAAAATACCCATATTAATACCACTCACTGGAATGGCTAATTTTCTTGGTGTGATAGGAATTATTAGTTCACTGGTTTTTGTTGCGNNANAGCTTCAACAGAATCAAAAGATAGCACTTGCAAATGCTCGGCAGGATAGAACAAATACAACTATTGCAAATTTCGACGCATTCACAACTGCCAGTTTAGATTGGCAGTCATTCATGCTCGATAATGACCTCAGTTATGATTATTCCAAGGACCTAATTGCAAGAAGAAACACTTACCACCTGTCATGGTTTTTGTTTGAGAATGACTATTTCCAATACACTCAGGGTTTAATGGATGAGGATTTTTGGGAGGCAAAAAAGAGAGCTTTTCAAGATTGGTATAACAGATGCGATTTGAGAAATTTGTATGAGTCGCGATCGAGATATATGCCAGATGGATTTACTGCGCTAATGAGCTCATTTCCCGACGAATGCTCTGATTAAAGGAGAAGCAATATGTCCCCAAAAATACCCGTAGCAATATCATTCAATGAAGTGGCTAGTTTTCTTAGAGTGGTTGGANTAATTGGCTCTCTGATTTTTGTCGGACTTGAGTTGCAGCAGACCCAAAATAATGCTCGCAAACAGGCGTCTGGCGCTTATGGAAGGATAGGCAGGGTCAATGTGTGAGATCTATTCCAGAGACCAATCTCTGGAAAGCGCTAATCCAAAATCTGAGATCCTAAACTCTGAGCAAATTCGATTAAATATAGCAATGATAACCAACACATTTTATCAGTATAACGTAGCTCTACTTACTGAGGATCAATTCGCTGTCGCGCGTAAACGTATGATTTCATTTAAGGCGAATTGCCAAATCATAGGTGGTATTTAGGCAGCACTCTTCTTTTGCAGAAAGATGTTTTGTGATTTTTTTATACAAGCGGATTCTACCAGAGAGGCCCGAAGAAATTTCTCTGGCAGCTACATCCGAACAATAATTATTGAAATACTGCTTGGCGAGTTTGTGAAAAAATCCAATCAGTACCATTAGGGTCATATTTGACGACCATTGCTGTGTTCTCCATGAATAGTTAGTACTCAATAAGAAACGGATAGCTGAGTGAAAAGGATTGGTTGCTGCATGAATAATTGACAACGTCTTGTAGATATCTAGGTCTAGCAATGGAGTTAATTAACACCGTTGACGTCCGCCTTGGCTGCTCTTGTTGATGCCTAAAATAAAAATGCAATCGCTCAGACGTTAGTGAGGATAGATTACTGTCTAAAAGCACGTCTGAAGAAGCAATAATTAGCCGCAGGCACATAAATATTATAATTATTACCATACGGCCGAAAAAATTGGCTATCGAAAGGGAGGAGCTTGATCAATGAAAAATATAGCTATTGAGGATTTAATACAACTATTGGGTATGGTGGGAATTATTGGCTCACTCATATTTGTTGGTCTTGAAATGAGACAATCTCAAATGATAGCGCAAGCGGGTCAACAGCAAGATAGGACAGCGATATTTTTCGGCCTAATTGGCTCAAACAATGAGGCTGGAGTAGATTGGCAATCAACAGTTTATGAGGCGGACGTCGGGAAAAGTGAATCTTATACTTCAACCGAAATTGTGCGACGTAATAATTTTCATGCCCATCTATTTACCTATGAAAATGACTATTTTCAATATATGCAAGGCTTAATGCCGCAACAAGTTTGGGATGCGAAGCTCATAGCATTGGAGTTTTTTTACAACCAATGCGACATGAGGGTCATAATGGACTATAGGATGAATTGGTTTCCCACAGGGTTTGTAGAAATTATCAATAACCTTAATGATGAATGCGTTTAATACATCATGAAAAAAGTTAGATTAGATACATGGATTCAACTATTGGGGATGCTTGGGCTGCTCGGGGGATTGGTTTTTGTGGGCGTGGAAATGCAGCAAAATCAGCGGATAGCAGTTGCGGATCCGCAACTTGGCCGTTCGACGTTATTTGGATATATGTTAAATGCTTTGTCGGAAGCAGGAGGAGACCTGCAGAGCCCCTATTGAGCGATGGTATGGTCTGTGGGATCGTGATTGTCCTAACCATCATAATTATCTGCCAAGTTTCTGCAGTGCTGCAGACACTGGGATAAATTTTCCTTTCCCCCGGCAGCATCAAAGCCTCTATCGGGCAGCTATCCAGTCTCTCTCAACTCCAAAACAGTCACCCGGTTGTGCTTTCCCGTACATATGGTAGATTACGCGCCGATCCGCGATGCATCGTCATCGCTCTGCAAACTGACAAAGTAGGACTCAAGTATGACTACACATAAAGTCGCGCTGCTGGATGGTGATGGCATCGGCCCCGAGATCATGGCTGAAGCAGTCAAAGTTCTGAAACTTGTGGCAGAACGCAACGATATCGAGTTTCAACTGGAGAGCGGCGCCTTTGGTGCCAGCGCTTATTTTAGCCACGGTCATGCTTTCCCTGATGATACCAAAGCCCTGTGCGATAGCGCCGATGCAATCCTGAAAGGGCCAATCGGGCTGAGTCATGAAGAGTCCAAGAAAATTCCTGTGGATATGCAACCGGAGCGCGGCGCGCTGCTGCCGCTACGTCGACGCTATGACACTTTTGCAAACTTTCGGCCAGTTTACCTGCCCAAGGAGATCGCCCACTTCTCCCCGCTCAAACCGGAAATAATCGGTAACGGCGTGGACTTCATTATTATTCGCGAACTGGTTGGCGGCCTGTACTTCGGCAAAAAAGAAACCGGAGTCAACGATGCCGGCCGGCGCTACGTCAATGAGAGCCTTGAATACGATGAGGACCAGATCGCACGCATCGCGCGGGTGGCTTTTGAAACTGCCCAGAGGCGCAAGGGCGTGTTACACAATATCCATAAGAGCAATGTGTTGAAATCAAGCGTGCTGTGGAACGAGGTCATGGAAGAAGTGGGAGCGGATTTTCCTTACGTGGAAATCAAACACATTTTGGTAGATGCCGCGGCCACCTTTTTATGCCTGAACCCGGGCCAATTTGACGTCATGGTGATGGAAAATATGTTTGGCGACATCCTGAGCGACCAGGGTGGCGG
>NYWV01000029.1 GCA_002685195.1 Porticoccaceae bacterium | reverse complement strand
ACGATCAGGAAAATAGCTCTCTATACGCGATTTTGCCGTGATATCTGTTTCCGGGTTCCCAAAGCCAGGCACAATTACAAACCCGTTTCCAACTAGCCAGTTCATATAGTTAGTGTCGAACATTTGATCTTTATGGTTAACAAAACCTTCGATGGGTTCTCTTATTACATTAAACCCTTCCATTTCTATTATTTTTGCTGCCTTGTCATAGATCTCAGCATCGGTGCTATCAGGCCGACATAACGATCGAGATGTACATCGAACAACGACAACAGTTCTCGATCCAATAAACCGGGCAATACCGTCAATGTGTCCTTTGGTTAGATCTCCCTCGGGGACTCCCTCGATAAAGATAACTTGTCTGACACCGAAGTACTCCCTGAGGTCCTCTTCCGCCTGCTTTTTACTGTAAGCTAAGTTCCGATTTGAGTCTCCAATGGTGCTCCAGTTTAATATGACTGTATCTGATCCATTAAACTCTAAGTTTCCTCGCTCATGAACAATATCTATATGATCAACAGGCATATTTAAGATCTTGCCTACTTTAATTGGAACTATATTATCTAAGTTGAAAGGTATATCTGATCCAAAAGCACCTCCCCAGCCATCAAACTCCCAATTTTGAATCCTCAATTCATTGCCATTTAAAACATAAACTGGTCCATTGTCTCTCATCCAAGAATTATCATAAGGTACTGCGTGCCACTGGATATTTGTATGTTGTGGATCTGCCCCAATATCACTCATTGCTTTTCGCGCGTCTGCATAAACTTGGTCTGAATGGTAGAGGATATGGAGCTTTTCATATCGCGAAACAATATCGGCTATCTTTGCAAATGCTATTTCACTCTCTTTCTCCCAGTAGCCCGGCCATTGCATCCAAATCGCCTCTTGCGGCTCCCATTCAGCTGGAACACGCTTGGTAACATTTTGAACTTCATCTGCTTGATTAGTGGCACTTATCACTGTCATTGCGAACGTTAATAAAATAGTCCAACCTGTAATTTTCAGTCCAACCATTTTTATGTTTCTCCAATTATTCTTTTGAGTTCCTCTAAATGAAGCTTGAAAGATCTTCTTCCCTTAGGCGTCAATGATACCCAAGTTCGTTGGCGGGTGAATTCGGTTTTTTTAATTAGTCGAACGTAATTGGCATCTTCCAATACTTTTAAATGTTTCGAAACTACCGAATCACTTACATCGAGTTGTTCTTTAATAATCTGAAACTCCAACTCTTTTGTAGTGTCCAACAAAGCACATATTTGCAGGCGATTTGGTGCATGGATGACAGTGTCGAATGTTGCCTTAGTCATTATNTTTGATTTCCTCTAAGTACTCACCAGTAGGATATTTGTATAGCAGATATGCCATAAAACCACCTGAAATCAATGCAGCTATGTGAGGTGCGTATTCGAACCCTTCATAAACTCGAAATTGTCTACCAAAAATGAGAATAACCGCAAAGATAACAAGCAATAAAAGCTCGCTTTTTATCCTGTCTTTTGTCCTAGCTAAAACACTTACCTTTATCCCCAAAAGACGAAAGGTATATAAATAGAAAGCTACAAATATACCAAAGCTAGCCGATCCTATATACATGCCCAAAGCCCACAAATTGTCATGCTCTGTCATCCCCCAACTAAAAACAACAAGGGAGTAACTTAAGCTAATTAGTGTTATGAGCAATAAAGGTATTCTGAATGACTGGATAGCGTCGCGTTTGGTTGAGTCTACTGATTTTAATATCACAGCCGCCTCTTCTTTGGATATAGTTTGTTTTTCATCATTCATCTCTTCTGTTCCTATAATTTATGCTAATGAAACAATCATACCGATTACTTTCTATGTTGGAAAGTAATATGTTTCCACATTGGAAAGTAGCAGATTCACTTTTGTTGATTCTACGCTAGTTATGAATCGTAATAGTCGAGTTTGTTTGTAACAAAGCTTGTAACCGCAACGAAGGAATGGCCTCTAAAGAGGTGCTTGTAACTGACATGGCCTTTTACTAAGCTTCACCCCTCTCTTTTCAATAGCCATGTCAACACATTAAAAAACCCCCACAAATTGCTTTATGGGGGTTTTTATGGGCCTGGCACGGCCGTTTGTTGGCTGCGAGGGTGCGACTAGAGGCCTAAAAGAGCTTCAAAATTCTTTGAATAGAAACTGTCCAACTCCTCTGATGTCGCCTGCACGGCATCAAGACTGCGTTCGAAGGCACCGAACGGATCTTTGCCGCCCTCTGGATGTGGGTAATCTGTATTAAACATCAACATGTCCTTGCCAACATTACGCATAACCCAGCCGGCATCCTCAAAATGCATTGGCGTGGCTTTCACCTGGCGTTGCATATATTCAGAGGGCTTGAGTGATAGTTTTCTTAAGCCCAGATCAAATCTGCCTAATTCAGCTGCACCGATATCTAGATTTGACATACAAGCTGGCAACCAATTTGAGCCTAATTCAACTAAACCGATTTTAAGTTTAGGAAAGCGCTCAAGCACACCATCATAGATCATGCAGGCCAACCAACGCTCAATCGAATGGTGTAAAACCGGCAGATCTTTGGGCGAAGTGGTTTCAATATTCATTGACTCGGGAGCCAATTCTCGCTTTACACCAGTGTTGCGATAGTCATCGATCAATTTCGCGCCACTGCCAATATGCAATGTAATTGGCACACCTGCTTCTTGTAACACGGCCCAAATCGGGTCATATGCAATATGTGATGGTGCGCGACCATCTACTGCATCTGATGTCATCCAGAAGGCTTTAATACCTATCTTGATAGCTTTTTTAGCCTCCTGTAGAGCCTTGACTGGATCTCTTAACGACAGATATCCCACCGCTTGTAGTCGATCGCTATCGCTGGAGCAAAAATCGACCATAGCTCTATTCATGGCATCACAACCACCCCATACGACCTTTTCGTCGTTAGATCGGGCAAAACGGGAAACAAACACCAAACCTGGGAATACCAGCTGCTTGTTAATTCCGGCGATATCCAATGCATCAGTGCGTTCGATATTATTCACCGCACCATAGGCGCCGATAATATTGCGCTTGCCCTCACTACCAAAAATATCTGATTTCAGATGCTCTGTCATGGCAGGNTCATTACCGGCGAGGCGGTTATGGGCCTGATCCACCAGCGGCTTGAGCTGTGGAACCTTTTCAACTCTGAAAAACGGCTCGTCTAAATTAGCTCTGACGTACTCCGACGCATAGCCTTCGATCCAACCGTCATACTCGGAAATATGACTATCTGCGTCGTGAATTGTACGATTTACTTGATGTGCGCTTTGTTGATTCATTGGTGACTCCTCTTATATATATTTTTACAGGCTTTGGTGCACTGCTTACATCATAGTTACAGTAACACTATAATATTTTATGCCTTTATTACATAGTTTGTATAATAAAATTTTAAACCTAGAAATTAGTCCATCAATGCGTCATAAACAAACTGTTGAGAAGTTTTTCTAAAGTCCGGATTTACCGCTGGTGGTGGCTTTGGAAACTGCTGCACCATGCCAATAAAAAACAGATCATTCTTTGGATCAATCCAAAACCAGGTGGACGCTGCCCCACCCCAAAAATAAGAACCATCGCCATAACCTGATATCTCAGATGCCTCGCCCATGATGATGCCAAAGTTCAATCCAAAGCCAACTCTCTGACTGGTTGTGCCATTTAAATTTCCAGTGGAATCGATTGTTTGCGAATCTGTCAGCACATTTTTAGCCATTAGATCTATACTTTTTTTGCTTAGAATTCGCGCACCATCAAGTTGCCCGCCATTGAGCATCATTTGGCAAAAGCGAGCATAATCAGCCATGGTCGACACTAGGCCTCCGCCCCCTGACTCCATGCCGCGAGTCTCTTTGCGATAGGAGATATCCCCCAAAATATTAAACGCCGGCTCAGCAAATGGCAGTGCTTGAAAGTTTTTTGTAACTGGATGGTAGCCAAACACATCCGCAAGTCGCTCGGCTTTCTCTGCTGGGACATAGAATGCCGTATCGACCATACCCAATGGCTTAAATATTTTTGACTGAAAAAAATCACCCAAGCTCATCCCGGAAATACGCTCAACGATTGCGCCCTGCAAGTCTACTGACACCGAGTAAGCCCAGGCCGTTCCTGGTTGATGCATGAGCGGAATCGTGGCCACTGTATCGACCAGTGATTGTAAATCTGGTGAGGCTAAGACCGCTTTTTTTCTGANCTGCATATTGCTTGGATCAGCACCGCTAATGCCATAGCCAAACCCAGCAGTATGACTCATAAGTTCGCGGATGGTTGGCTGACGTTGCAGGGGCTCTAACTCTACATTGCCTTCGAGGTCATAGCTCTTGACCACCTTTAGGTTATCAAACTCAGGAATAAATTTAGACACCGGATCATCCAAAGAAAATGCACCCTGCTCATGCAATATCATCATTGCGACACCGGTTATCGGCTTGCTCATAGAGTAAATACGATACATGCTATCCTGAGTAATAGGCTCTCCATTAAGCAGGTCACGAACACCGGCCTGTGTATAACTGGCAACTTTGCCATCACGCACTAAAAGTGTGGCAATNCCCATGCTGTCACCTTCGACCACAAATTGGCGCATGCGCGACTCAAGAGCGGCTATTTTTTCAACATCTACACCTGTCACTGCGGGGTTAGAGGTTAAATCTGGGAAGGCGGAACCGGTAATTTTTGTGCAGGCACTAAGGTTTACCACCAGCAATCCAGTTAATGTGGCAGTCTTGACTAGGGTTAATATATCTCTCATTGTTGTTCTCTTTATCGTTATCGTTAATTTCTAGTTTGTACTCTAGTGGCGTTGTACTACACAGTCATCTTATGGGGCGTACCAGATCGGTGAGGAATATGCGCGCTCCTGGATTACCGCAGGACCTCGGTCAGGCTTTACCATGCCCAGTGCCAGCGCGTCGGCCAATGCGTGCCTTGGGGTTGGGATTTCAATAACTCGAACANAATAAAAAGCTGATAGTTCAGCATTAAAATCAGGGTCTCGCCAAACTGTCGAAATAAGTGGAGCACCTATAGAATTTGTATAGGTAGCCGTTTCCAAATTAACCGTACTACCTATGGCCGCTAGCTTTTTACCTGCACCCAAACGATCTTCGCCGGCCCAGGCTACGTCATAGACCTTCTCAAACGACTGGCCTTGCGAATCAACCCAGCCTTTAATCACCTGTACCCGATCAAGGTTAGCGCCTGTCGAATCACTGCCTGCGTGAATCAAAAAGCTAGGCGATTTGGTACCTTCACGTTCAGGAAGATCGCCACCCATTGGCACTCCCTTGCCATAGCCATTTTCAGGATAGCGTTTATGATTGAGGTCTCGCTTGTTGAAATCCCAGCCACCAAACACCCGCAAATAGATACGCGGTCCACTGGTGGCATAAACCTCACGGCGCTTAAATGCCTGCATAATTGAGGTGCGATCATTGTGATCTGCCCAGACTGCCGCCAACCCCTGAGCTGCCATCGCCCAGCCGCTTGTCGCGTCAGGGCGATCAGGATTTATTAACTTCCTCTCTGGCGTACCATCCCTTGCCATCTTACCGTGAAAATTTTGCTCCTCTGCTGAAGCCATGCCTGTGTGTGCGTCTGTAGAACCAATCATGCCAAGCTTGTAGGGGTTGGTACCTAGCGCTTGCTCCAACTTGAGACCGCGTCGCAACCCACTGCGCAAGTAATCCCCTTGAAGCGCGTTATAGCCCTCGTTTTTAGCCTGAATNTGATAGGCGTAGGTTTCAAAATCGGCAAACTCATCATTCGGTGACAAGCTAGAAATAGTCTCGCTATCGCCTTTGATTTGGGTGACTTCAGCTACTGGCTCCCATTTGGCTCGAAGCCTGGCATATTCCGCATCAACCGGTACGTCCTTGATAGTGGTCGCCGGAAACATATAGCCTTTTGAAATATTGGAATTGTGTGGAATGGCAATGAACTCAGCATTGGTGCTTTCACTTACATCTTCTAACCAATTCCACAGATCCTGTGGATAAGCGCTGTCGCCTGTATCGAAGGGACGAAAGGTTTTAGCAGTCTGAGCATCAGCATCGGTAAATACCACGCGATGCAAATTGGCACCACCGGGGATCGGGCTCCATTCCCATCCGATCATGGCGGTAAACTTTCCGGGTACGTTGTGCTTGTCGGCAAGATCTGCTGCCTCTTCCCATGCGGTGCGCGCCATAAGTCGCGAATTGGGGATCGCCTCCTGATACAGTTCCGTGGTTTTCGCTGAATGCACTGGGTCGCCATCGTACAATTTGGCGATTCTCATCATCACTCTGTAAAAGGTATTACTGTCGATAGATTCACGAATCAGCTTTTCCATGCTGTCTTTCTGCTTCAATTCATCGCTATTAAGACCGTCTTCAGGAATACCCGAGTTATAAACAGTACGCATTACCCCTAAAAATTCTGCATGATCAGCAATGACTAAAAAGTCCAGCTTCTCTTGAATGCGGATTCTTGCTCTATGATAAGGATGCACCACTGGCAGGCCCTTTGCGTAGCGATAAGCCGTGTCAATATCAGCCGATTGGTTGCCGCGAGGAAAGGCATCAAACGAATTTGATGTATGCACATGAGTATCACCCCATAAAAGCTCTCTAGCATGACTCATGACTGGGGCGCAAAACAATCCGATCATTACCATTTGTAAGAGCATTTTCATTTATAGGCCGCCTCTTTTATCATAGGCTTTGACTGAAAACGGGCCATCTAAATCGATAGGCTGACGCAAGGAAAAAATATTGCCGTCAATATCTCGAGCATAGGCCTGAATAAAGCGGCCTAACTTGACCGGCGGACTAAAAAACTCAACTCCGAGCGCTTGGAGTCGTTGATATTCCGCTTCGATATCACTTACCTCTAGAGAAAATGAATAGCCTAGAGATGTTGGTTCTCGCTCTATCGTACTCTGTGGAGTGGGCGGATTTAGAAACTGTAAAATCTCCATAACTTTGGACTGACGGTTAAGTCTGAACCAGCCAATTTGTACCTTNGCATTATCAATATCAAACAGGTTGTCACCAAACTCACCTACCGGCACCTCAACTATTCTGTGGGGGTTGGTCTGAAAAACCTTATGATAAAACTGCATCAGTCGATCCCTGTCAGGGGTGAAAAGCGATACCTGAGACATCCAAATTGGCTTGTTATCCTTATCCCAATTNTCCAGATACCCCGCATGTTTCAGTAGTTGTTCGCCATCGAGCTCCTCCATTTCAAGAAGATTGCCTTCTGGATCATAGGCATAGACATAGCTCACGCCATAGGTAGGCGAATACACTGGTTTGTCATGCCGATTCAAGAATCTGGCACCCTGGACAGCAAACTTTTCAAATAACGGTTGATCTATAGGCGATTGATAACAGGTATGTGACATACCTGGCCCAATAACGGGCATATCAGTCAGAGTGACAGAGTCATTATGGGCAAATTCACTGAGCTCCAGAACCCAATTCGGAGCTTGCAAAATTGCTGTCCGTACCTTTACATTGTCGCGAGCAAAGAGAGTGTCGGCCGATGCATCATTTTCAAAGGATTCTTTATGAATCACCTCAAAACCAGTCGCCNCCCTATAAAACTCCAATACCCTGTCAAGGTTTTGTACAGACAGACCAATGTGGTTCACTCCCTCAATATCTGTGGTTGAATCAACCAGTACAGCATTGGGATCAAAGTCAAAATCTATAGTCATTTTATAAGCCTCTTCTTTTTTGTAATTGTTAAAACGTCAATGACTGGATTTTTACTGATTGCCGCCTGCGTCTGCTCATGGCAGTGGTCAATCAGCCAAAATGTAATCGTCGATACTTGCCACTAAAATATAAAAGTGGGTCACGGTGCGGCTCAAACTTTGCTCTCACCACTTCACCAATAAATATGGTGTGGTCACCCTGAATAATCATATCTTTTTTTATGCATTCAAAACTCGCTAGCGATCCTTCAATAATCGGTACATTTTGCTCCCAGGTACTCCAATCAATGTCTGCAAAACGATCAACCCCCTTAGAGGAAAATAGGTTTGAAATAGACTGCTGCCCAGTATGTAACACATTAATACCAAATGATTTTTCAGCTCTAAAAGCATCTAGGCTACCTACATGATTACCTAGACAAATTGATACTAACGGCGGGTCGAGAGAGACCGAACTAAAGGAATTGACTGTCAAGCCAATCGGTTTTTTCGTATCATCAAGCGTGGTTACCACAGTGATTCCAGTGACAAAACAACCCATTGCATCTCGCAGAGTNCGAGCGTCTGAGCCACTCACATATTGTAGTGGTTGATGGGGCACATGATTTTCTAAAAACTCTAATACCAGAGCACTGAATTCATCCCCTTTATCGAAAGCAACATAGTTGCCAGCCCCTTCAATTTCCGAGACCTCGGCTTGGGGAATTAATTCAGCGAAACGTTGCGTTGCGTCGTATGAACTTATTTGACTGTCGATACCGCGTACTAAAAGCGTGGGTAGTTTCAAGTTCTTGGCCGCGGGCTCAAGTTTGTTCTGCAATTCAATAAAATTGAAGCCACCTGCAAACAAACCTTGATCAAAATCCTCAATGGATGCTCGCTCGCTGACTGTTTTGGCAATACTTTTGTTGTTGAGGCTTTGAAACTCAGGCGGAGGGTTGGTCAAAACCAGTCCAGTGGCAATGGGTGCGGAGGTATTACCCAATGCTGCTAAGCCGATCCAACCGCCAAAATTTGAGCCCACAACTACGGGGCGAGACTCCAACTGAGCCAAAACTGCTACCAAATCACCCATAAACGCATCTAGACTGTAATTGCAGTCATTGGGGCTATCACTGCCACCATGTCCTCGCAAATCTAAGCTAATAACATAACGACCAGCCTGCGCAAGCGCCTTTGCAGCACTAACCCATACCTTGCGGGTCTGCGTTATGCCAGGCAGCAAAACTACGCAGGGATGCTCTTCGCTACCATACTCATCCGCAGTTAGCACCACACCACCAACGCCAATAAACTCTCTCATATTCATCCTACTGTTGCGTAAGTGCGGTGACGCTCGGTCGTGCCCCAACTGATTGGTACCAGGCATTTAGATTTTCTAAACTCGACTCAGGTTTTAGATCTACCATGGTGCTAGCGAACTCAATCGCTGTATACAGAGTAATATCGGCAATAGTAAACCTATCACCTGCAACATAAGCATTCTGCGCAAACTCACGATCCAAGCGCTCAAAGTAATTGCGTGCCGCCACATCGCTGGCTGCCTTAGCTTCAGGTATCTGTTTGACCAACCCTAGTTGAGCAACGATTGGTCCATTTACCCAGGAGATACCTATTTCACGCCACATCTCGAACTCAATATGTCGATTTCTAGACTCAATATGGCCCAGCTCGAAAGGGCTGGCCCCAAGCAAATTTGGCTCTGGGAAGATGGCCTCTAAGTAACGACAAATTGCCACAGATTCTGGAATACATCGGCCATCTTCTAATTCGAGCACAGGAATCTTGCCACTGGGATTCTTCTTCAAAAACTCGGATGATTTGTGTTCTCCCCTACGCATATCACAGGCAACTAGTTCGAGCTCAATGCCCTTCTCGTTGGCAAATATTTTTACTCGCTTGGGATTTGGTGCATTCGGAAAATCATATAGTTTCATCAGTCGCTCCTGTTTGGAAAAGGGTTGTTAATAGTCTTTTTAGCAGTCGATAAAGATTCAATAGTCAGCGACTTTCACTAATTGTTTGCCCAGATTGGCTCCGCCCAACAGGCCGATAAACGCCGCCTCAGCACTATCTAACCCCTGCGCTATAGTCTCGGTATATTTAATCTCACCGTTTAGTACTTTTTCTGTTAGCAAGCCGGTAATCTGATGATATTGATCGTGCCACTCTCTGACCTGAAAATAGCGGAATTCAGGTGGCTCCGACAGTGCACCAAAAATGTCCATTGGTGTCTCTGCAGTGTTCAAATCCTTTGAATTATAGGCCGACACATATCCACAAATTGGCACCCGTGCGCCCTTGTTTAGCAGAGGTGCAACAGCTTTGGCCACATCGCCACCGACATTCTCGAAATAAATATCTATACCATCAGGNCATGCACTTTTAAGCCGGCCGGTCAGATCACCAGCTCTATAATCAACCGCGGCATCAAAGCCCATTTCATCCAATAAGAATTGGCACTTTTGTGCGCCGCCAGCGATACCAATGGTACGACAACCTTGCGCCTTAGCAAGCTGTCCAACCACAGTGCCCACTGAGCCGGCAGCTGCGGAAACTACCAAGGTTTCTCCGCGCTTAGGTTTACCGATAAAAGTGAGACCGCTATAGGCAGTTCTACCAGTCATGCCGGCCGAGCCAAGAAAAACTGATAGTGGTAAACCCTGATCATCAATATGGTAGATATTTTCCATGGACTCATGAGCTAGAAAATACTCCTGCCAGCCTGAAAAACAGGTTACAAAGTCTCCCTGCTTATATTTTTCGGACTTAGATTCGATAACCACCGATACAGTCTCGCCAACAATGACTTTGCCAATACCGATAGGTTGTAGATAATTTTTGATGTCACTCATACGTGGCCGCATATAAGGGTCAAGCGACAACCAGATAGTTTTAAGTAAGAACTCTCCTTGACTTAATTCTCGGACGGGTTCGCTGATCATGGAGAGATCTCCATCCCGCAAGTCACCCTGCGGCCGCCTATTTAGAACTATTTTCCGGTTGGCGTATTCGCGCGTCATTTTTAACCCTCAGGTAGATTTAAAATTTTATTCCAGTGCCAAGTTCATCGAATGCTAAGCCTCAGCCATATTATACATATACTATAATATAGAGGCAGGCAGGTATAGTCTGCAAAGGACTTATTTTAGAAAAAAAGTGGCTTTTTGTTATTGAATAGCGCTTAGAGGATTGAACTCAATAGTAGGCTTTTGAGATGGGTACACATAGGCGTACTCGACTGTAAGCACGCGGGTTAGGCGACTAGATGATAAACTTCAGCTGTCTGTATCTGCATAGGGAGCCGCGAACCCCCCTAGAATAAAACTGACAGTATTGTCAATCAAGCGCTGTCTGCTGCGTCCCGATCGATTCACTTTTTCAGCAGCGGCAATAGAAGCCGCGGAGCCCATGTAGAGGAGATGCTCTGCCTGCTCTAACGTCATCGTACGATTCTCTTCAATGACTCTCTCGATTAAAGTTCGACCAATCTCTTTGTGGTTCCTCTTTATCGTTTTAGCAACTGCCTCTCTTAGATCAGCCTGACTGAGCAGCACATCTCTTACATTTCCAGATTCAGATTGCTCAAAGTTAACCTCAACAAAGACTCTTACAAGTTCCTCAAAACTTTGAGTACTGGCTACTTTAGCCCTAATCTTCAAACGAAAATCTTCTAGTTCCCGCAACAAAAGCTCTTTAAAGATCTCTTGCCGGGAGTCGAAATATTTATAGACCAATGGGTTGCTCACACCGGCTGCCTTAGCCAGAGTCTCCATCGTAAATCCTGCAAATCCCATATCTTCGATAATTGCCGCTGCCGTGTCCAGAAGCTGTGATCGTCTTCCTTCCTTCGACAAACGGGTTCGAGGTTTTTGTGCCATCAATGTACTACCTTGCCTATGTGCACCCCGAAGAGGCGCGCTGAAACGTTCATTCTAACCGCTATTTTGGCTTATGTCGCCTTGGCTTTAGGCTGTTGTTGATTTCGCTTATGCTCTTCGATGCCAGCAATGATTTTGATATGCATGGAATGGGTCAAATGATATTTGCCATAAAAGAATACGGCGACAAACGACGCTATACCCATAATGGGCCCAGCCAGTATACCCATTCGAAATAACACCTCTGCGTCAACAGCTCCCGGAACTGCTAGCGATGGGAAACGAACAAATTTGTCCAGCCCTACGCCACCCACCAAGTGACCAAAGGAAAACGAAGCTTTGGCAAAAAAGGCTCTTGCAGAATAGAATAACCCTTCCTGGCGCAAACCTGTCTCCAACTCGTTTTCATCTACCACATCACCAATCATAGACATCATAGCGACAGCACCAAGGCCAATCACAAACGCGAATACGCCTGAGTTGCAGAGCAGCAGTGGTAGCAATGTAGCGCTATGATTGTCAGGCATTAAATCGAGCAATCTCAAATCCACAACCAATTGAGCAGTAATCGCCATACAAATCAGAGAGAAGATTACCACAGGCTTGCGATCGAACTTGCGCATTAAGACAGGTGAAATTAAAGCACCAAATAAGGCACAGGGTGCCGACACTAGTCCAAACCAGCGAATTTGTCCCGGCACGAGCTCCCAAAAGTAAGTGTTCATAAAAACACCTAAAGTATCGTAGATTCCGCTAGCAATCATAAAGAAAAAGTAACCGGCAAGTAGTACGACATAATTGCGGCACTTTAATGTGAGCAATATCTCTTTAAAGAAACCTTTAAAAGAGAGCGGTTGTTGCTTTGGTGGCTCGGATAGTGATGGCACATGCTTATACGTGCCTGCAGCGGTAGTCCAAATCGCCACTAGAACCAAACTACAAGCTAACAATATCAAAGGAGCATAGGAGGCTGCATTTAAGTGCCCCGGAACTACCACGCCATCAACAGCTCTTATATGGTCGCCATCGAAGAATACGCCCCAAGCCAAAAATCCAAACAAGGCACCAGTTACATAGGAAAATGCAGAATTGGCACTAAACAATCTGGAACGTTGATTATGGTTCTTTGACATTTCACCCCCCAGGGCGAGATGCGGAATTGAATAGAGTGTTAAGAATACCCGACTAAAAATAGTGCAGGAGGCTAACCATGCGAACAGGACATAATTAGTGAAATTATCTACTTCATTCANAATGGATTCAGGCGGATTGAAAATTGCATAGATTGCCAGCGCCAAGGGTATGGGCGCAGCAAATAGAAATGGATGTCGTCGTCCGTGCTTGGATTTCCATTTGTCTGAAATTATCCCAATCAATGGGTCGGTGATCGCATCAACCAGCAGGGCCACGAAGATCGCGATACCGATGAGGGTATTCGATAGGCCAATTACCTGATTATAAAAAATAGTAATAAAGGTATTGAACAGCCCCAAGTAAACTGCCTCACCTGCAGCCCCGATACCAAATGCGGCGACTGACCAACGAGAAAGTTTTTCATCAATCTTTGTTCTTAAACCAGTATCCTGCGTCTTAATAGGAGTCATGACTCGTAATCAGCCCTTTATTTAAATGGCAAATACCGCCACATTCAAGTATCGAAATTAGCCTAGCATTTTTCAAACCGAAACTATGCCAAAGACATCAAGGCCTGCATGTTGCCATGATAAAACTTACTCATGGTGGCTTCATCACAGCCTTCCATTGTAGCTTCGAACTTGCTGATAGGATCTGACCCACCCTCTGGATGCGGATAGTCCGATGCGTAGCAAATCATATCCGGACTGGTGTTTTCAATTATCCATCCAACGGGTTCACCGGCAAAGGGCGAAAACTTAAGACATCGTCTCGCTGTATCTGAAGGTTTTTCCACAAACTCTCGACGCGGCACATAAGCTCCGTAGGTAAAGTCTAGCGACTTTAGCCAGGATGGAACCCAAAATGCACCATGCTCCATACACATGCCTCGCAGACTGGGGTGACGATCAAAGACGCCGTCAAAAATTAGCGCCGACAGAAATAGTTCAGCCGAATTTTTTATCGTTATCAGACCGAGTTCGCCTGCAGGCGCATCGCCACCCAGCGCAATAGTATTCTTGCCATTGCGCTTAAAGCTTTTTGGCACAGCTTCATAATGACCATTGGCGGCCACATGTATTCCAAAGGGTACCCTCTGCTCTACAAAACCTGCCCAGACAGGGTCAAAGTCTGGATGAGCAAAACTAATCTTGTCATCGTTGGGCTCATTGGTGTCAATCATAAAGGTATAACAACCGTCATCGAAGCCCTGTTTCATTAGCTCCAGCGCCCTCTCTGGCCCAAGGGTATAGGGTAAATACCCAATGGCAAGCAAGCGATCATCATGGGCACAAAAGTCCGCCATAGCCTTATTTAGGGTACGAGCGCCTGCATAGAGTGCATCCATATCACCCACATGGGCCACCTGATGAAATGAGAAAGTGGGTAGCACCCATTGCTTCTCATAACCAAACAAATCCAGAGCATGGGAGCGCTCTTGAGGGTCAAATGCGCCAATTCGGGACCAACCACCCAGGTTGTTGCTGACAATAATATCCTCGCATTCTTGCTTAACGGTGGCGTCATGCTTGCGCCGCTCGAACAGCTCTACGCCGTCATCATATTTTTTNCTATCAATTGGTAGCTCCGTTTGATCATCCATTTTTTGCAGCAGTTCTATATCAGCTTCTCTGGCCGCCTTTATTAGAAAGTCATCTAGCTCTATAACATGACTGTCGGCATCAATGATCTTGCGGTGTTGTGCGTAACTCATAAGCTACTCCTTTTTTACTAATTCTGGTTTTTGAGAACAGTTTGCCTATAGATGCTTTTCAATATAGGCTACGATTCTAACCTTTCTGTCAGATGCTGGTGGAAATTAACAATCGCTTTTTCAAAGTATCCAAAGGTCAAATGACTGTTGGCCTGAGCTGTTACCGTCTGCTGAATTAAGCAGGCCGCTTCTCGGTCTTCATCCTGGCCTGATTCATTAACAAACTGGGCATCTTTTTTAACATCCTCAAGAGAAATTGGGTTCTCAGAAGTTTGTTCAGGGGTTACCAAATAGATCACCATCTGAGTGCTACTAGGGCTCAGCGGCTCCATAATCGTCAAGTTTGAATGTTTCGATAGTACTGAGACACTAGCATTGGGAAAAAGATGGTAGACAGAGGTCAGCATCCCTGCAGCTCTGCGCTTTTCTGCAGGCACATCTCGTAACTTCTCAATGCGTCGGAAAGGAAAAGTTACTCGAGCATTAGCACCGTATGTCTCGACCAAATTGACATTATCTAAGCCATAGGGGAAGAACGACTTTCTATGCAGTGATTTAATATGGTAGCCCTCTAAGAGAGTTTCGGTNAACAACTTCCAATTGGCTGGGTCTGTATTTTCTGATTGNTTAAACAGCTCCTGNTCGGGAGTAAAATAGTCACGGCTATTTTCTAGCATCTGTGGACTGATGGTTCCCTCCTGCATCACATAGACAAGACCGCCCTTTTCCATAGCGCTTACCTCCACCAGACTGTGATCNTCAATGTCAAGNCCAGGAAATCCCTCTTCACCCGGGATAAATTTGAGTGAACCATCAAGNCCGTAAAACCAAGCATGATAGGGGCAGACAAAGCCATTAGCGCGTCCAGTACCACTAGCTACTTGCATACCACGATGCCGACAAGCATTAATAAAAGCTCTAACCTTGCCNTCTTTCCCACGTGCTACTACCAGTGGGGTGCCCGCCGATTTGCGAGCAATATAGCTCCCTTGTTCGGGTAGCGCCGCGGAGGGGCAAAAGGGTATTGGCAGACTGCGCAATAGCGCTATTTCAGCATCAAATCGCTCTTGGGAATGATAGTTTTCAACAGGNTCTTGCCAAACAGTATCACCAAGGTCAGTTGTGCCATTATCGATGTGGGTAAAGACTCTCTCTATCGCCTCCTGGTCATTTAACAGTGACACGGTCGGAATAATATTGGACTCTGGTTCTGAAGATGGCATTGGAAAAACCTATTTTTAAATTTTAAAAATTTTTAGACAATTAAATTGAGTAATGCTGCTAATAATTTGAGCGTCATCGCTGACACTTTTTTGTACCTCTAAGGTACCTTTAACGGGCGATTAGGTCAACCTTAATATAGAAACTATATATTAATATATTAGCCAATTTTAATTTAAATTGATGAAGTCAGTTCACTCGAACGCGAACTCAAGATTATCGATTATTAGAGACGGCACCGCGGACTNTAGTTTGTATGCGATCACCACCGATAACACTAAAGTTTTCTACTGTGGCATTAGATGCACCCGAAGTAAACTTCGCCATTACTCTTACTCCTTTGCGCCCCTTAACAAGTGGCTAAAGTTACGTTCCCTATCGATATAGCTTTGTTATACCAATACTATAATAAATCTTGATATCTCCAGACTTTAAGCCTATCGTATTGGCGAGTTTTTAAAATCAATTGTTGATCGCAGCGTGTCAGAATTTCAAGCACGATATTATATTCGAGCACTGAAAATTCCAACCACAAAGCATGCATTGGGGCATTCAGTTGTAATGGGTATGGCCAGACATTTTGGTGGATCTAACACTAATCTTTTCCAATTACATCCCAATTACCGAAGGCTGAAACTACGTGGTAAGGATGTACTGACCAAGAGCTGAATTACTCAATGGCACTTCGACATTCCCCAAGGTTACCGAGATAAAATAATACTATGAACATAATCAGAGGCAGCGGCAGTATCATGACTAAACCCTTAGCAAAATCCTGTGTTGTGAGCCTGGCGCTTTTGATCGCCGGATGCGGCGGCTCATCCATCAAAAAAGTGGCGCCAGAGGATATCTTCATTACAGAACTAATGCCTGTATCCGCAGCCAGCGAGCCCCAGTGGTTTGAGCTCTATAACAGCACCGAAGCCTCGATCAACCTTCAGGATTGTGAAATCACTAATTCTCAGGACCAGGCATTTACCATTACTGATAGCCTGGTTATGGAAGCTCAGCAATATGCAGTGATTGCCAATCAAAACCCTAGATCTGACTTCACCTATCAGTCTGATCTATTTGAGTTACCTCCAGCGGGCGGCATAAGTCTGACCTGCAATGGTAGCCTTATTGATAAAATGACTTATCAAATTGGCCCGCCGACCATCGCAGCAACAGCCAGATCTTGGCAGTTAATACCGGATACAGATAGCAACCAAGCCCAGAGTGCTGAGGCAAATGATAAGGTAGAAAATTGGTGCTATACCATTTTGATCGAAGATTACATGATTGGAGATCGGCGATTTGCGACGCCAGGAAGAGCCAACTCCGTGTGCGAATCGGTTATGCCCTATGTGAGTTATAACAATCAAGAGTCAGTGTTGATTGAGGGCATTGATTTGGCTGCAACGCTANAGGTTGCAGAGGCAGAATTTGCCCGCGAGTTATCCACATCAGAATTACCAATATGGGCGATTAGAGACCAAGTGGTTACACCTGAAATCGCCGCTAAAATAGCCCGGCTGTACTTCGACAATATCGAGATGCTCTATACTACAGAGCCATTTACTATCATTGACTGGAACCATGCCGTATGGCATTTTTCGTGGGCAATCTCTAACCTATATCGCAATGGTGACACCGCAGTCAAAGCCGCATTACAGCTGGCTTATGAAGATGCAATTACCCGGCCAGAAACCCTTGAGCGCTACAACCATATTGCGATTCACCATATCCGAAATGATACTGTGGTGATGGGCGATATTCATACGCCGGCTCACAATCGTATGCAGCAGCTTGTTGTGGCGCCAGGCAATCCAGCATACCTGCAAAGCTTTGCAGAGTACGAAGAAAATAAAAGAAGTGCCTTTGCGCTAACAACGATCGATATTGTGTACCGGGCAAAGATTTTTTTTGAAGGTTTGTTGTGAGGACATTTTTTTAAAAGCTTGATCAATCGACACCGTCTCACCGCGCTGGAGGCTATAAGTTAGGGTGCTATTTTTTTGGTTTACCGCTACATCAGCGCCTAACGTCTCATCTCATTTCACAGCAGCATTTTTAAGAATATACCAAAGTTGACTCACATGGCTTTAAAAGTTAGCCTTAACTTTATTGTTATAATCGTCAATAAGAGTTAATTATCTTTTGAGCACTGGATTTTATGGTTACAAGGCGATTAATATTATAACTACCACTAGCATTATGCTTATTTAACAACAAATATAAGGGGTTTAATTGATGAAGTACCTAATAAGGTTTATTGGCGGTCTTGTTTTGGCTCTGGTCGTTGTCGCAGGAGTGGCCTATGCCTATCTGGCACCAGAGAGTGAACCAGCCCCAGTAGCATCCGATAATACCCTAATTAATTTAGATACTGGTGACATTATCGGCTATCAAAATAGCCTTGGGGCGTCAGTATGGCGAGGTATACCCTTTGCTCAACCACCAGTTGGCGATTTGCGCTGGCGTGCTCCGCGACCTCCGGCGCCTTGGCAACATCCAAGGCAGATGTTAGAGGCTGGACCAGATTGTGCCCATCAGGCCAACAACACATCACCGGAAAAGAACCTTATCAATGGCAGCGAAGACTGCCTGTATCTCAACGTCTTTGCTCCCGAAAACGCCAAAGATCGACCGGTGATGTTTTGGATTCATGGAGGGGCTAATAACGGAGGCACAAGTAATCATCCAATGTTAGATGGTTCTCAACTGGCATCTCAATTTGATGTGGTAGTGGTAAGTATTAACTATCGCTTATCTGCTTTTGGCTGGTTGTCTCACCCTGCGCTTCGCACCAATGCCAAATTGCCCGAGGATAAGTCCAGTAACTTTGGCACATTGGACCAGATTGCTGGGCTAAAATGGGTACAGCGAAACATTGCCCAATTTGGCGGCGATGCCAGCAGAGTCACTATTTTTGGTGAATCTGCCGGTGGCTGGAATGTCATGGCACTCATGGCCTCCCCCCTGGCTACGGACTTATTTCATGGTGCTATTGTTCAGAGTGGCGGCTTGGATATCGAGCCCATCACCAGGGCTGAAAACTTTATAGAGGATGAGGGCCACGAACACAGCTCGCGGGAATTCATCAATCAATTACTCGTGGCTGAGGGCAGAGCTACAAACAGAGAAGCTGCAAAGAAATTACAAAGCAGCATGACTGTCCATGATCTTGCTGATTATTTACGCAGCAAAACTACGGTTGAGGTATTTAAAGCCTTCCGAAGTGAGACCGGTGGCAAGGTGTTCGGAAATTTGGACCTAATTGGTGACGGTATCGTTTTACCTCAGGCCGTTGCTTCAGATCAACTCTTTGCCGATCCTGCCAATTACAACGCAGTACCGGTGATACTTGGTACCAACCGTGATGAGATGAAGTTGTTTTTAAGCTTCAGTCCCGATCAAGTAGACAAGTTTATGGGTATACCCATCGCAATCAAAAACAGTGGGCGCTATGAGGCATTTAGCAGCTATGCCAGTGATCAGTGGAAAATTAAAGCGGTCGACCAGCTGGCTACAGTGATGCGTCAGGGGCAAGGAGATAACGTATTTGCCTATCGTTTCGATTCGGATGATCTACGTGACTTTGGTTTTCTCAGCCTACAAGAGCTGATGGGTGCAGCTCATGCCTTTGAGATACCCTATGTATTTGGAAACTTTGTTTCATTGATGAGTAATCTTATCCATCCGGAGTCTGCTCGAGCGGCGAGAAATGCTCTATCACAGAGCATGATGTCCTACTGGGCGTCATTTGCTCATTACGGNGAGCCCGCCAAGGGATATCATGGTAAACAGGTTGAATGGAGCACTTGGAGCAATAATGATGAGCAAAATCGAGTAATGATCTTTGATACATCCATAGATCGCGGCATTCGAATGTCTCCAATGAAGTTGAAGATGCAAGATCTAAAGCAACGGTTTTTTAGCGANACTCGCTTCAACGATCAGGAAGAATATTGCCAAGCTTATAAGCTTTTGTTTGCCAACGAGGACTTTGTACAATCCGAGTACGACAACCTAGGTGACAAAGGCTGTTCTGAAGTGGTCTTATAGTGTGCAGATGGAATCTGTAATCCTCAAGCCATTTAACTCACCTAAACAAAAAAGCCCCAGAGCTGTATGCTCAGGGGCTTTTTAAATGGTCTTAAGAATCAATCTTTCAANGCTATGCTTCGCACTGAATTTGGCAACTCGCCCCAAAGGAAAACAAGTTAAGGCGTCTTAGTAAATAAAGGGCACCATACCAAGGGCCTTAGCGATGTGTGCACCCGTAATCAGCACCTCTTCAATGGAATTAACCTCTGCCATGCCAGCGACCGGTATCACCGCTAAGAGAGCAGCCCCTGTTGCCACCAAACCCGTGCCTGAATGATGGAACTTTTTATTTAAGAACATCTTTATTATTGCGCACTAATTAGTGATGAAAGTAGATAAAAGTAAAGGTACAACCAAATTTTTGATAATAAGACCTATTATTTTTAAACGCACNTAGTAAGTCGATTCTATACCAGCGTTTAAAATCGATATGTCTTATGTCGTGCTATGGCAGGCTGCAGTCAAAGGCATCCCTTGCATTTAGAATGCGTGGGGTGTGGAAATCTGCTTGCTCGACGGTGAAGCAAAAGACGCGCTAAAACAGCATAATAATTATTTGGCGTCAGTTTCTGGATATATAAATCTCGGGATAGGTCAATAAAGCTAATGTCAGAACCATAATCGAAAGCAGACACTGGACAAAAAAAAGGAGGCCAAGAATAATCTTGGCCTCCCTACAAGGGACTTAGTTTATAGCTAGAACTGTAATCTCAGTGTCACACCGAAGCTACGTGGGTCACCAGGGTAGGCATTAAAACTACCTGCCTGGATCACTGAATTGAAGAGACCGTCGGTATATTCTTCATCCGTTATGTTCTTACCCCACAAGTTAACGGTCCAGAAGCCGTCAGCATCACGTATCCCCACTGTGGCATTGGCAGTGACATAGCTACCTTGATCAGCAATTGGGTTTTGCTCACTAGTCACATTGCGTGATCCGCGATATCTAGCTCCAAGATTGGCAAAACCTTCAACGGCGCCAAAGCTTTTCACGTAATTGATGGATGAGCTTAAGGTCCAATCAGGCACACCGGATAACGGCTTTCCGCTGAGGTCTTGGACACGCGGCAGTGGTGGGGAGCCAGCGGGTTGCACGATTTGAGGTCCTCCAACATAACTCGTATATTCGTGATCTAGATACGAGCCTGCAAATGAGAGAAACAGGTTTGATGTGGGTGCATAAAGCATGTCAAACTCGACGCCGTCAATCTGAATCTCACCGGCGTTGCCCAAAACAAAGGTGATGCCGTTGAACGCGTTGGATTGAAAGTCACGTAAGCGCTGCGAGAAGGCGGCGACGTTAACCTGTAAGTTATTGTCTAATGCACGAATTTTAGCGCCCACTTCCCATGCATCAGCAAGTTCTTTATCAAAATCTGCGCCATTACTTCCGGAGCCGACATTAAATCCACCTGCTTTATAGCCCCTTTTACCGCTGGCATATAGACTCACATCATCACTGTATTCATAAGAAACAATGAGTTCACCAGTAGGCTCCTGCTCGCTGCGTGTTTCGGAAAAGTCCGACACCGGCCTAAATAGCTGTACAGCTCCTGCGTATACAGGGGCCAAGGGGCCAAGCGGGGTGACGGCTGCTAGGGTTTGCACTAAGGGATCGGTAAAATCACTAAAATCAATGGCAGAATAGGGCGCATCAGTAGTCATTCGCGCATCAATTGATTTGTCTTCTGTGGTCCAGCGCGTCCCGAGTGAGGCTGTTAACTTGTCATTAATGTGCCAGTCAAGCTTACCAAATACAGAGTGGCTGGTTGTCAGAAGATTGAATTCGCTTTTTCTACCAGTACCGGAACTAATATAGGAGCCAGTAGGAGCGCCCGCCAACATTTCAACAAGCGTTACGATACCGCCGATCCGACCATCAAAAAACGGGCGGGCGAATGAA
>NYWV01000028.1 GCA_002685195.1 Porticoccaceae bacterium | reverse complement strand
TATTTTTGGTTTTGATCAGCGCGGCAAGAGGCGTGGGTTATTTGAGAGGCACCTATTTTCTTGCTTATGTTGCCAATTATCTTGTGCACGCATTGCGGACTGATCTCTTTGAGCGCTACCTGTTGCTCCAATTTAAGTTCTTTGATCAGGCGATGTCTGGCCATTTAGTATCTGTGGTGACCTTTAACGTGCAGCAGGTAACAGAGGCAGGTACCAAAGCCATTAAAACAGTGATTCAGCAGGGTAGTTTAGTTATTGGTTTAATGGGGTATTTAATCTACACCAATTGGATTCTAACCCTTTTCTTTATTGCTGTATTACCTTTGATTGGTATGATCGTCACCAAGGTCAGCAAGCGATTCCGGCTAATTAGTAAGAACATTCAGTCAGCTATGGGAGATGTTACTCATGTCACCCAGGAGGCCGTTCATGGCTATCAAGAAGTACGTATGTTTGGCGCCAAAAAGAGCGAGCGGCAACGAATGAAGAAGGCAAGTCACGGGAATAGAAGACAGAACATGAAAATGGCATTTACTAGCGCTTTAAGTAATCCATTGATCATCTTTATTGTTTCTTTCGCCTTTGCTGGCGTTACGGGATTTATGCTCAACCCGTTTATTTTGGATACTATGTCTACCGGTAGTTTTGTTGCTTTCATTATGGCGTCAGGCGTACTGATCAAGCCCATTCGCCAGTTGACTGAGGTTAATAGCGATATCCAGAAAGGGATTGCTGCTTCTGAGTCAATTTTCGCTATTATTGATAGTCCTGCTGAGGTGGATAAGGGCAGATACAAAACTGAGTCTGTGACAGGTAGGTTGGATTTTTCTAACATCAACTTCAGCTACGAAGGCGCCAAGAAAGAGGTGCTTAAGGATATTAATTTCTCGGTCAGCCCAGGTGAAACTATCGCTCTAGTCGGCTCCTCAGGCAGTGGTAAAACATCGCTAGTAAGTTTGATACCGCGATTTTANAANCATGAAGAAGGTAAGATACTGCTTGATGGTACTGACGTTAATGACTTTTCNCTGGTNAATCTGCGTAGNCATATTGCGATTGTCAGCCAGAATGTCACTTTGTTTAATGACACTATCTTCAATAACATCGCCTATGGNGANCTACAGGGGCGGTCTGAAGAAAAGGTGAGAGCCGCAGCGCAGGTGGCTCATGCAACTGAATTTATTGACGAAATGCCTGATGGTTTTGATACGCAAGTNGGTGATGATGGCGTGATGCTCTCTGGTGGGCAACGACAGCGTATCGCAATCGCTAGGGCAGTGCTAAAAAATGCTCCAATCCTTATACTTGATGAGGCTACGTCCGCCTTAGATACCGACTCAGAGCGCCATATCCAAGCTGCCCTAGAGGAGTTGATGAAAGGGCGTACAAGCTTTGTAATCGCTCATCGGTTGAGCACTGTGGAAAAAGCAGATCGCATACTTGTCCTCGAGAAAGGCCAAATTATCGAGCAAGGAACCCACGAGGAGCTGATTAAAGTGAAAGGCCGTTACGCTAATCTCTATCGCAAGCAGTTTGACGAACCTCAGGTGGATTAAGTTTGTCTGCTGAACGGTTTTGGACAAACGCTTGGTACCAAAAGAGTACTTGGCTTGTGCTGCTTGTTCCTCTGTCTTGGTTGTTTAGAGCGATAAGTAGGTTTCGACGTATTGTTCTTCAGTGGCGGTTTCAAGGTCAGTCATACGCGATGCCTGTCGTTGTTATTGGTAATATTTCCCTTGGTGGAAGCGGCAAGACACCCTTAATTATTGCGTTGGCGAAGGCACTTTCAGAAAGGGGTTATTCTGTCGGAGTAGTCAGTCGAGGTTATGGTGGTGCCTCAGCACAGTATCCGTTGGTTGTTGGTCCAGATACCCCAGTAAGTCAAAGTGGTGATGAGCCCTTGTTGATTGCTAAGAAGCTAGGTTGCCCAGTGGTGGTAGATCCTAATCGAGCGAGAGCAGTCGAGAAATTGGTCAAAAGCTTTTCATGCGATCTTATTCTTAGTGATGATGGGTTACAGCATTACCGCTTGCATAGGGATGTTGAAATTGTCGTTGTGGATGGCCATCGTCGCTTCGGTAACGGTTATACTTTGCCGGCAGGGCCACTCAGGGAATCTCCCAGACGGCTAAAGGAAGTTGATTTCATCATTCAAAATGGCGGGATCGTTGAATCTGATGACCCCGAGACTTATATCGTACAACTGGAGACTTCGGGACTTCGTCGGTTTGGTTCGAGCGAGTTGATCGGTTTTGATCAATGGGTTGAGCCCACTAATATCCATGCTGTTGCCGCAATAGGGCATCCTGAGCGTTTCTTTGAGAGTCTCAGGCAAATGGGCTTTAAAGTGGATTCAGAGCCTAAGAACGATCACCAAGTGCTTACAGCCTGTGATATTGGGTTCGATGATGATCTACCCGTCGTGATTACCGCGAAGGATGCCGTAAAGTACGAGGGCTCGGTGCCCGATAACCTTTGGGTATTAGAAGTAGAAATGGCATTGGATAATGAATTTGTATCTAGTCTTATTGATTGCGCAGGTCTTACTGTGACGAGCGCATAACTTAACCCTATAATGTCGGTACACTTTTTTTAATTGATGAGTAGTTTATGGCTTTTGTTGTAATTATACCGGCTCGTTATGCCTCATCGCGGCTTCCTGGGAAGCCTCTAAAGGATATTGCTGGGCTTCCAATGATCCAGCGAGTCTGGCAACAAGCTTGTAAAAGTAGCGCTTCCCGAGTGGTGATTGCAACAGACGATGGTCGAATCAAATCTGTAGCTGAGGCGTTTGGTGCAGAAGTTTGTATGACTCGAGAAGACCATGTGTCAGGAACGGATCGTCTTCAAGAGGTCGCCAGCCAATTAAATCTCGCCGAGGACCAAGTTGTGGTCAATGTACAGGGAGATGAACCGTTGATTCCACCGATGGTTATTGATCAGGTTGCGAATAATCTAAGTATAAATGAAGCTGCGGGAGTGGCAACACTGCGCGAAGCTATAACATTGGACGACGACCTGCAGAATCCTAATATTGTAAAGGTTGTAGCGAGCCTGAGCGGCTTCGCAAGTTACTTCAGCAGAGCACCCATCCCATGGGTGAGAGACAGGCGCTTGTCCGAGGGTTGTAATGCCCACCGTCATATAGGAATTTACGCCTATCGAGTAGCTTACTTGAATCGCTTTGTTCAATGGCCGGTAGCACCTGACGAGCAAGCTGAATCACTAGAGCAACTGAGGTTTTTATGGAATGACGTCTCGATCCATGTCGATGATGCTATTGCTGAAGTTCCCGGGGGTATCGATACTGAGGAAGATCTAAAAGCGATATCACTTCTTTTCTAAACGTTTTATGTAAATTTATAAGCTGAAAATAAATTATGGTTAACACTTCGGTTCTTTTTGTTTGTTTGGGCAATATTTGTAGGTCTCCAACAGCACATGCTGTTTTCCAATCGATGGTTGATAGGGCTGGATTGACCAATCAGATTCATATTGATGGGGCAGGCACTGGCGATTGGCACCTCGGGCACCCGCCAGATAGTCGATCGGCAGCTACAGCATCGTTGCGAGGCTATGATATGTCGACTCTCAGGTCTCGTCTGGTTACGGTGGATGATTTCTCTAGCTTTGATTATATCATTGCCATGGATGCGGATAATCTGAAAAACCTAAATGCTATGGGTCCTTCTAATTTTNGTGGCCAATTGAAACTNCTTTTNGATTTTTCGAGCAAGCCTGAGTATCAAGAGATCAGCGAGGTCCCAGATCCTTATTATGGTGGTGAAGACGGCTTTCCATTGGTTTTAGACTTAATTGAAGATGCTTGCGCGTCACTGCTGAATCATATTAGAACTCAGATTGACGCCTGAAATGACCGAAGCTAATAGTTTCACAGTTGAAACCGACAAGTGCTTACAAGCACTCAACAGCTTGGCTTTGCCTGCCAAAGCCTCCCATTTTTGCACATTGTCTCAATTTCATCATGTCAAACAGGCTTTGGATTTTGCTACAGACAATGACCTGACTGTTATCCCGCTGGGCGCAGGTAGCAATATTGTCTTGGCATCTAATTTAACCGGTTTAGTGTTGTCTTTGAACTTGTTGGGCATTACTAAGCAAAAAGGTAGTACGAGCAATAATGATACTGTTGACGTCACTTTTGGTGCTGGTGAGAATTGGCATAACGCTGTTATTTATACTTTAAAGCAAGGTTGGTATGGGCTTGAAAACCTGTCATTAATCCCTGGAAATTCTGGAGCTGCGGCCATACAGAATATAGGGGCATACGGTGTGGAGTTGGCAGATGTGTTGGTTTCTTTGAAGGCTGTAGATATTGAGTCTGGTGCTTTATTAAATCTGACCAATCAAGAGTGCAAGTTTGGCTATCGAGATAGTATTTTTAAGCAATCATTGAAAGATAAATGCATTATTACCGAGATTACTTTGCGTTTAACCAAAACACCCATGGTTAATCTTGATTATCCTGCGCTAAGGGCGTATTTTCCCGAATCGACGACACTGCCATCACCTTTGTTGGTCTCTGATGCTGTTTGCCAAATACGTCGGTCAAAGTTGCCAGATCCGAAGGAGTTGCCTAACGTCGGTAGTTTTTTTAAAAATCCAATTGTTTCAGCGGAAACATTGGGCAGAATACAGAAAGAGCACAGCGCTCTGGATATAGAGCTACCTTTCTACCCGCAGGACGATGGAAGCATCAAGATACCTGCAGCTTGGTTGGTGGAGTATTGTCACTTTAAGGGTTTTCGCCGCGGCTCGGTTGGCGTGCATAAAGACCAAGCATTGGTTTTGGTTAACTACAATGATGTTGAGGGTAGCGATAGTGCCAGTGAAATCTTGCAATTAGCCCGGGAGATTCAACGATCGGTCAAAACTGAATTTGGAATTGATCTTGAGGTGGAGCCGAGGATCTATGGATCTCTTTGACCACCAGATCATTCCGCTTAGGTTAACCAATGATCGGGCTAGTGAAGTCATATTTTGGCCCAATTGGTTAGAAAAAAGTTCCGCTGACATCTTACTAAATACCGCCACTAGCCAAACACCATGGCGGCAGGATTTTATAAGGATTATGGGTAAAAAAATACCCGTACCTCGACTTCAGAATTGGTTTGGTGATCCCAATACTAGTTACACATACTCGAGGATTAGATTGCAGGCGGTGGCCTTTCCACTATGGCTGGACAAACTTCGAGCTGATGTAGAGAGTGAAACGGGAAAACATTTCAATCGCGCTTTGGTTAACTATTATAGAAGTGGCCAGGATAGTGTTGATTGGCATGCTGATGATGAGTCAGAGCTTGGGTTTGAGCCAGTTATAGCAAGCGTTAGTGTTGGGTGTGACCGTGTATTTCAGCTACGCCATAATGAGACAAAAGAAAAAGTGAAAATAAATCTACCTCATGGTTCGCTATTGCTCATGGGCGCGGGGATACAGGAGTATTGGCAGCATAGTATTCCAAAGGTAAAAGATTTAGATGATCCGCGGGTTAATTTTACTTTTCGCTATATGTCACCGAATGACTGATGAATCTGCACTAATGGAGTAACAGATGAAATTATCTCAGTTTGGACAGAAATTCGCCGAGTCTACGGGGATCGTGGACCTGATGGATGATTTGGGTAGTGCCCTCAATGAAAATCCAGAGATGATTTTCATGGGTGGTGGCAATCCAGGCAGGATTCCAAAGGTTGAGGCTATTTTTAAAGACCGATTAGAGTCCGTGTTGCAGGATCCCGAGCAGCTGCATAGTCTTATGGGGATTTATCAATCTCCTGAGGGAGATAAGGGGTTTTTGACTCAAATTTCTGGACTTTTAAAAAAGCAGTTTGGATGGAATGT
>NYWV01000027.1:40041-69904 GCA_002685195.1 Porticoccaceae bacterium | reverse complement strand
GAGTAGGTGTAGTACCAGCATCAGATACTGGTGCAGTGGAAATGATTATGTGGTCTGTACTTGGTGCGCGCCCAGTTGATGTTTGTGCATGGGAGTCCTTTGGAAGTGGCTGGCTCACGGATATCACCAAGCAGTTAAAGCTAGATAACGTAACTACCCATGTTGCTGATTATGGGGTTCTTCCGGATCTTACTAAAACTAAACCTGATCATGATATTGTTTTTACTTGGAACGGAACGACGTCCGGCGTAAAAGTACCTAACGCAGACTGGATCAGCGATGATCGCAGCGGGCTGACTATTTGCGACGCAACCTCGGCTGTTTTTGCCATGCCGCTACCTTGGGAAAAGCTTGATGCAGTTACCTACAGTTGGCAGAAGGTACTCGGCGGAGAAGGAGCTCATGGTATGTTAATTCTGAGTCCGCGGGCGGTTGAAAGGCTTGAAAATTACATGCCTCCTTGGCCGATGCCAAAAATATTTCGCATGACAAAAGCAGGAAAGCTCATTGAAGGTATTTTTAGAGGGGAGACAATTAATACTCCCTCGATGCTNTGTGTTGCCGACTATTTGGATAGTCTTAGCTGGATCAAATCCCTTGGCGGACATCAAGCAGCGGTGGCTAAATCTGAGGCTAATTTAGATGTTATTAGGGCCTTTGTTGAACAGCACGACTGGGTGCACTTTTTAGCAAAAAATCCACAACAAATATCTAACACTAGCGTTTGCCTGACCCTAGATTTAGATCCAGATCAGGTGAAAAAAATTGTTAAAGTNCTTGATGAAGAGGCTGTTGCTTTTGANATTGGAGCCTATCGGGATGCCCCTGCAGGGTTGAGAATTTGGTGNGGAGCAACAGTGGAAGCTTCCGATTTAGAGGCGCTGATGCCCTGGCTTCATTGGGCATATCAGCAAGTTAGCCAATGAGCCTTAGCGAAACTAGGACACTAATTAAATTGATAATAATGAGACTAAACCATGTTTAACATTCGCACTTACAATGCCTTGTCTGCTAAAGGACTAGAACGTTTCTCTAATGACAAATATATCGTTGGTGAAGCTTGTGAGGCGCCCGAGGGTTTTATGCTCAGGAGTCAAAAGCTTCATACTGAGGCTGTTCCAGATAGTTTGTTGGCTGTTGCACGAGCTGGTGCGGGGGTTAACAATATCCCTGTAGAACAATATACAGAGCAAGGTATTGTTGTTTTTAATACTCCAGGTGCAAATGCAAATGCAGTGAAAGAATTAATCGTTGCGGGATTGCTTTTAGGTTCGCGAGATATCTATGGTGGTATGAGTTATGTCCAAGAATTAGATCATATGGATGACTCTGGCGAAATGGGGAAACTCTTAGAAAAAGAAAAGAAGCGTTTTGCAGGTTCGGAAGTCACAGGTAAGACCTTAGGTGTTGTTGGCTTGGGGGCTATCGGTTCTATCATTGCTAACTTAGCCTTAGACCTGGGCATGGATGTCATTGGGTATGATCCCGCGATTTCGGTTGAAGCTGCATGGCAGTTGTCCAGTCGGGTAGAGCGTATGGAGAGTTTGGAAAAGTTGTTAGCCACTGCAGATTTTGTCACCTTACACGTGCCAGCGATTCCAGCGACTAAACATTTAATCAATCACGAAACGCTCAGTGGAATGAAAAGCACGGCTAAGATTCTCAATTTTGCTCGAGAAGAAATTGTGAATACAGATGACATGGTAGACGCCTTAGAGACAGGCAGCATCGCTGGATATATCAGTGATTTCCCAACGCCTGCCCTGCTTGGACGGAAAAACGTATTGTTGATGCCTCATATCGGCGCAAGTACAGCAGAAGCAGAAGAAAATTGTGCAGTCATGGCGGCTGATCAGTTAAAAGATTTTCTTGAAAATGGCAATATTCATAATTCAGTGAATTATCCGCCGACTAAAATGAGTCGTAACGGTGGCTCTAGAATTACCTTTAGTAATAACAATGTGCCCAAAGTCTTGGGTAGTGTCTTATCAATACTAGCAGACTCCGAGATTAACGTTGTGGATATGGTGAATAAAAGCCGAGGCGAGATTGCTTATAACATTATTGATGTTGAGGGTGATATTAGCACTCAACTTAAAGAGAAAATTGCCCAAGTTGATGGGGTAATGAGAGTAAGGTTATTGTAGGCTTGATCATCACTCGAATAGTTTAGCACGGACTGTTTTTCGGTAAGACAGGGGGCTGTTGCCAGACCATTGTCGAAATCTTGAGGAGAACCAACTTGCCTCGGGATAGCCACTATAGCTGGCCACATCGACAATTGATAAGTCTGTATTTTTAAGTAAATCACACGCGAATGTCATTCTTGTTTCAGTCAGATAGTTGTTGGGAGTACTGCCAACGGCATTCTTAAATCGACGGTTGAATGTGCGGGTGGTCAACCCAAATTGCTTTGCTAAGCTTGGAATAGCTATGGGCTTATTCAAATTATCCTGAATCCAGATCTGACTTTGTACGATGGCTTCGTCACTGTGTGGTTTTTGTTTCATATCGCTAAAATCAACNGGATTAGCAATATTTCGAATTTCGTGGAAAAAATTTCGCTGAGCTTGGCGAGAAATAACGCGTCCAAAATATCTCTCTACCTGATGCATCATTAACTCAGCCATTGCATTAATGCTAGCAGCACAATAGATATTACTATCTTGGGTTGTAAAGTGTTCCCGATTTAGACGAACGGCTGGGTAGTCCTTCTGTAGAGCATCAAAGTAGTGCCAGTGAGTTGTTGCTAGTTTATTATCTAATAGTCCAGCTTCGGCGACGAAACAGACGCCGGTGCCCACTGCAGTGATAGCNCTATTTTGCTGATGTTGTTGTTGGAGCCAAGGTATATATTGATGATGCTTTNGAACGACAGGTCTTGGGTTTCTCCAAAGTGCAGGGACATGAATTAAATCACTGGGAAAGACATTGTTAAGATTATGGGTTGGTGTTAATTCGAATCCAGATGAGGTTTGAACGGGAAGGCCATCTGCGCTAACTCTTCGAATTATCACTTCTTGCGTGGAATTGCGGTTTGCTTTTGCCATCGCTTGGGCAAAATTAAAAATTTCAGCTGCTAGGGTGCTGCTGGAAACAAGCATGTTATCGCAAAGTAGCAATGTGAGATTAAAGGCCATAATGAACCAAATTTAACATATAATGGCTGATTAATTAAATATAATGGCTAAAAAACCAAAGAAATTAAGTAATATTACTTTTAGACTAGTCCTTTTAAAATACTAGAGACTTAACGCATGACTGATGCACTGCCGGTAATTGTTGGTTTTGGGGGGTTTAACGCCGCGGGGCGCAGTTCTTCCCATCAAGCATTTAGGCGAATGGTTTTAGAGTCTTTACCCGTGGATCAACAGCAACAAACTATCGTTAGCTTAGCGTGNTTGATGGGGTTGGTAACAGCGAGGAAGTGAAGGATATACAGATTCTGGCGGTGAGATTCTTGACGCAGCATTAGTGGCTGATAAATATAAGAAAGCCGTTATTGATGGCACCTTAGTACGCAAAATTGAACATTTTGACGCCGATAATTTGCTTGGCCATCGAAAAACAGACTTTTTAGATCACCAAGCTGTATTTGTAATGCTTAAACGTGATGTGCCCAAACAACTTCCTGAGGGTTGGAGTATTCGGGAGCTTAGCGATGGAAAAATTGAGGTAACCACTGCAGGTACAGCAGAGTTTTTGGTTTCTTCACACTACGAACTTGCTGCTAAGGCGGCGGGACAGCTGCCACGAGGACTCAAACTGTCAGACCACTACAATTCTCGGTTTCATCCACGAGGGTTACAAATGGCATTGCTTGGTGCCAGTGATGCAATTCATTCTATGGGTATTCCTTGGGACTCAGTGGTAGACAAGGTTAGTCCTGATCAAGTCGGTGTCTATTCTTCAAGCGTCTTTGGTCAAATCGATGAAGAGGGTATGGCGGGTTTATTTCAGGCTCGGCTGAAAGGAGAACGAACAACAGCAAAGCAGGCTGCTCTTGGTTTAAATTCTATGCCAGCTGATTTTGTCAATGCGTACATTCTCGGAAGTGTTGGCCATACTGAAGCTACAACAGGAGCCTGCGCTAGCTTTCTTTATACTTTGCATGGAGCTGTTCGAGATATTCGCAGTGGACGACGACGTATTGCGATAGTTGGTAATGCGGAAGCGCCAATAACACCAGAGATGTCAGAAGGGTTCTCCAATATGAGTGCTCTTGGAAGCGACGATAATCTTTGCAAAATTGATAAGTCAGCAACCCCGGATTGGCGGCGTGCTAGCCGACCCTTTGGTGAAAACTGTGGATTTACTCTGTCCGAGGCCACTCAATATATTGTGTTAATGGATGACCAGTTAGCAATAGAGTTGGGTGCTGACATTCACGGGGCCGTGCCAGAGGTATTCATTAATGCCGACGGGATTAAAAAATCTATTTCAGCGCCCGGCGTAGGTAATTACATTTCGTTTGCCAAGGCGGTTGCCGCTGCAGTAAATATTGTCGGTCAAGAAACGGTACAGAAGCATAGTTTTGTCCATGCACATGGGTCTAGCACGCCAGCTAATCGGGTGACAGAGTCTGAATTGATTAGTCGCGTGGCGAAGGCGTTTGATATTACTCAATGGCCCGTCACAGCAGTGAAAGCCTACGTGGGCCATACCATAGCAGCGGCAAGTGGTGATCAGTTGATTTCTTCACTGGGGACCTTTAAGTATGGCTTGATCCCTGGGATAAAAACGGTTTCAGAGATTGCTGAGGATGTGCAACAGGACCAGCTTACTTTCGCTCTCAAAGATATCGATGTTAGTGCAGAACCAATGCGAGTAGCCTTTATTAATTCGAAAGGGTTTGGCGGTAATAATGCGACAGCGGTTGTCCTGTCGGCAGATAAAACCAACGCTATGTTAGCGCGCCGCTATGAATCTACTTTTTCTGAGTATCTAACTCGACGTGAGCGCACTCGTCAATGCGCTAATGATTATGCTGAGCAGGCCGATAGAGGAAGTTTAAACGTTATCTATCGATTTGGTGAAAACTTGATTGATGAGAAATCAGTATCTATTACAAATCAGGGTATTAATATCCCAGGATTTAGTCGTGAGATCGAATTTAATGTTGAGAGTTCTTGGCAGGATATGCAGTGAAGCGCTTGAGCCGAGCGATGATATCTGAGTCAATGTTACGCCCCTGATTAATAAGTGCCTCGGGGTCTGGAATTGCCCCTTGCATAATATTTAATGGTTGGTTATTGCCGCTTCTAATAACAAGTGTACCGCCATGCACAGCAATAACCGAACCTGACGTTGGATCCAGTATAGGCCCGCCGGAAGCCCCCCTCCCAGCATCACAGTTGTGCAAGAGCAAAAGGTTGTTGGCAAATTTCTCTGAAAAAAACTCTCGACAGTCATCACTGACACTAATGTTGTCTTGGGTTTGATTATAGCCAATCAACTGCAGCTCATTATCTGCGTCTTCCTTTGCCTGCAGTATTAAGCCAGAGCCCCTTAATTTTTTCTTTAGGGCAATAAAAACAATGTCTTGAGTGGCTTGTTGGATCTTGTCATTTGATTGAGGTTCAAAATTATGGGCAGAGATCTTAACGAAGTCGATAGAGCCCAAGCGCCTTCCCTGTGGTCGATAAACGCATGTTTCAAATAGAATCCCTGTGTTTTTGCGATAGATCACATGGGCCGCTGTTAGGATAATTGAGGTAGCATTTGATTGTGCGATAGAGGGCATAGATACGTGAGTTGCAGTCCCTCGGAGAGCACCATCACAATATATTGTGCCTACCGATTGTAATATTTTCCTGGGCGCTAATTGACGCTGATCTTCAATGCCATTCTGTGCATCACCGTCCCCAAAAATAGCACCAAAGGCGCTGATATTGAACATTAGGGCTAAGCATATCGCGCTGTTTAAGCGCAATCTAATGAAACCTCCTTCATGGCGCACACATCTTTTACTTGTTAGCATCATTGATCTGATCAGCCCATGTCTCCCCACAGAGATTGCATAATGCTAATAGCCGCTAGTGGAGCTGTTTCAGTTCGTAACACTCTTGGACCTAACATCAGCGGGTTGTAGCCTTGGTTTTCAGCCAAGTTAATTTCATGATCAGATAGGCCACCCTCTGGACCTACCAGTAGAACGACTCCTTGATTAGGTTTGTCCATCGCGCACAACTTTTGATCTGTGCGATGGTGCAAAACTATCTTTAAGCCCTTTAAGTTATGTTCAAGCCAAGATGAGAGAGTAGAACAGCCATGAACAGTTGGAACAATATTACGATGAGATTGTTCGCAGGCACTGATGGCAATTTGTTGCCAATGGTTTTGTTTTTTCTCTAATCTAGGGCCGGATAACTTCACCTCTGTACGCTCTGTGAAGACAGGTGTGATCTCACTAACACCGAGCTCTGTGGCTTTTTGTATCACCCAATCCATTCGCTCTCCGCGAGAAATGCCAATCACTAAATGCACTTTGAGAGGAGATTCTCGATCTTCATACTCAGATTGGAGAACAGAAACAGTCGCTTGGTTTTTAGTCAGGTGGACTAGCTCCCCTTGAAATTCACCACCCTGCCCGTTAAATAAGACGACCGATTGGCCTTCTGACATGCGTAGGACTGATCCGAGGTAACGACTAGTGTCTTTACCCAAGTGAACAAGAGTATTAATTTTTAAAGGCTGTGCAGTATAGAGTCGCGGTACGCGCATGCTGAGTAATCCTTAATCTAGAAGCCAAGGTTACGATAAAAATGAGAATAAATCTGCCCTTTAATCTAAACATAAAAAACCCCTAGTCCCAAAATTGAAACCAGGGGTTCGAGAGTGTCACTACAAAAACTAGTACTTGTAGCTATCTCCTTTAAACGGACCTTCAACNGGTACGTTAATGTAATCAGCTTGCTCTTGGGTGAGTTTAGTCATCACACNGCCGAAACCATTCACCATGTGTCGAGCNACTTCTTCATCAAGATGNTTAGGAAGAACNTCAACTCGCAACATTTCAGCTTGNGTNGTTGCGTCTTGCGCCGCAAATTGACGCCCNTANAGATCAATTTGAGCCAANACTTGGTTAGCAAATGANCCGTCCATAATACGACTTGGGTGCCCAGTAGCATTACCAAGATTTACTAGCCGTCCTTCNGCGAGCAANAGAAGATGGTCGTTGGNNGNNTTNTCACGATANANTTTNTGAACCTGNGGCTTGATCTCTTCCCACTGCCANTTCTCNCGCATAAATGCNGTGTCNATNTCATTATCAAAGTGACCNATATTACAGACGACACANCCACTTTTNAGNGCGCTNAANACGTCTGAACCACANACGTTGTAGTTACCAGTGCTGGTAACNANCATNTCAGTNTTTGCGAGCAGTTCGGTNTTTACGCCNTTAGAGACTTCCCCATCATTNTAAGTTGATACAATTTCAAAACCGTCTAAACAGGCCTGCATAGCACAAATCGGATCAACCTCTGTCACNTTAACAATCATGCCTTCTTGGCGCAGAGATTGAGCAGAACCTTTGCCCACATCGCCATACCCGACCACTACAGCTTTTTTACCCGAAAGTAGATGGTCAGTGGCGCGTTTAATCGCGTCATTTAGGCTATGACGACAGCCATATTTGTTGTCGCACTTTGACTTAGTGACGGAATCATTAACATTGATGGCAGGTACTTTGAGTTCTCCTGACTCAAGCATCTCATAGAGGCGATGCACGCCAGTGGTAGTTTCTTCTGTAACACCATGGACAGAATTTAGTACTTCTGGATATTTTTGGTGTAACAGTGATGTTAAGTCGCCACCATCATCAAGAACCATGTTGGCATCCCAGGGTATGCCATTTTTCAAAACCTGTTGTTCTAGGCACCACTCATACTCTTCTTCTGTTTCGCCTTTCCAAGCAAAAACAGGTGTTCCATTAGCGGCAACAGCCGCTGCTGCATGGTCTTGAGTTGAGAAAATATTACAGGAGGTCCATCGTACCTCGGCACCTAAGGCTGTTAGCGTTTCAATAAGAACAGCGGTCTGAATGGTCATGTGAATACAACCCAGAATTCGCGCTCCAGCTAGGGGTTGTTCGGCACGATATTTTTCCCNTAGTGCCATTAGTGCTGGCATTTCAGATTCAGCGATAGAGATTTCCTTCTTACCCCAATCGGCAAGAGAGATATCGGCAACTTTGTAGTCGTCGAATGCAGTCATTGTGTAGTTCCTTATATAATATTAAAGCTAATAAACATTGTTTGTTGTTACAGTGCTTTTTTTAGAAGCGCTACTTTGTCGGTGTTCTCCCAAGTAAAGTTTTCCTCTTCGCGACCAAAATGGCCGTAGGCAGCGGTATCTCGATAAATGGGACGACGTAGATCCAACATCTGAATAAGACCGCTTGGACGAAGGTCAAAGTGCTCGCGAACTAAATTGGAGATTTCATCCTCTGAAAGCTTTCCTGTTCCGTAGGTATCCAAGCTAATAGAGGTAGGCTCAGAAACGCCTATGGCGTAGGAAATTTGAATCTCACAGCGATCAGCAAGGCCAGCTGCAACAATGTTCTTTGCCACGTAACGACCGGCATAGGCCGCAGAGCGATCAACCTTGGTGGGATCTTTCCCAGAAAAAGCACCGCCGCCGTGATGAGCCATGCCACCATAGGTATCGACGATAATTTTGCGGCCGGTTAGGCCACAGTCACCCACTGGACCACCGATAATAAATTGACCNGTGGGGTTTATGTGATATTGAGTTCCTTCATGTAGCCACTCTTCAGGCAAAATAGGAGCGATAATTTCAGATCGAACCGCCTCTTGTAAATCGCCCAAAGAGATATCAGGAGAATGTTGGGTAGAAAGCACAACGGCATCAATAGCGACAGGTTTGCCTTGATCATAACGGAGAGTCACCTGACTCTTAGCATCGGGGCGTAGCCAAGGAAGAGTGCCATTTTTCCGCACTTCCGCTTGTCGCTTCACCAACAGATGAGAGTAGTAGATAGGTGCCGGCATTAGGACAGCGGTTTCGTTGGTCGCGTATCCGAACATTAAGCCTTGGTCTCCTGCACCAATATCTTTATTCTCGCCAGCATCAACACCTTGAGCTATGTCATTAGATTGTTTGCCAATGGCATTTAACACTGCACAGGTATTTCCATCGAAGCCGACCTCAGAATTGTCGTAACCAATATCGGTAATAACGTTGCGCACGACTTCCTCGAGGTCAACATAGGTATTAGTTCTTACTTCTCCGGCGATGATGGTCATTCCAGTTTTCACCATAGTTTCTACAGCGACCCTAGAGTCGGGATCATCTGAGATNATAGCNTCGACAACNGCGTCAGAAATCTGATCAGCCATTTTGTCAGGGTGTCCTTCAGAAACNGACTCCGATGTGAATACATTATAAGTAGACATAAAATTTCCTTAAATTAACTTTTTNCTNAACTGAATTGGCGTAGTTGGATGCGGAATCCATTACGTTGTGTAAGNTAAAGGCTACTGCCTTCTTTNAAGCCANCGGCTTCAGCCCANCGGGTTAGAGCTTCAGGTTCGAAGCCAAGCCAGATNTCACCGCAGGACTCTCTGGCCCATTCCTGATCNTGGGCACATAGATCTGTAATAATCAAAACACCACTTTTAGTGAGCAACTGAGCGCAATCACTAATAATTTCCGCAGGTGTTGGATTGTGGTGTAACACCATATTAAGGGAAACTAAATCATATTTAGTTCCTTGGTTTAAAGCCTGTTGGGTATCGCCAACAACAAAGGCTATATTTTTCAGCCCTTGCGCGGAGGCTCTCGCAATGGACTGCTCTAGCATTTCTTCAGAATTATCTAGGGCAGTCACCTTATCAAAGACAGAGGAAAGAGCTTTTAAGAACTGACCATACCCCGGNCCAATTTCTAGAGCGGACTGCAGGCCCGCGGTATGCCTTGGTAAAAATTCCTCAATACTTTCGCCATAGTCAGACCAACTGGCAATCAAGTCTTGATTTTGTTCGAATCGGTCAGCATTTTGATTAAAAAATGCCACCGAAGCTGCAGACCGATCTGCATTAATGGTAGCTAGGCGATTAGTGTAATCCAAGTCAAGAGCCGCTAAGTCAATGGTCTGGAAAAGACTATCCTGCAGGTTTTGTAAATCAGGATCAGGGTTTAGCTCATTTCGGCGATAGAAAATAGAAGTACCCTCCCTGCGGGTTGCGACAAGAGACGCGTTGGCAAGAATTTTCAAATGATGACTCATCGCTGATTGACGGATATCAAAAACACCGCATAATTCTAGAACTCCATAAGCATTTTGTTGCAATACTTTTAATATCTGCATGCGCAACGGATCTCCTGCAGCTTTGCATAAAGCAGTAACTGCGCTGGTGTCCGTAGCAGACCGGGACTCTTTTTCGAATTGAGCGTTTGAAATCATGGCGGCATGGTATCACGTAGGCTTTCTATATCAAAATATTTTTATATAACAAAAAGAACATAAGATTTTTCTCAGTTCTTTAAATATCCTGCATGCCAATAACGAATATCGGTTTACTGATAAGGCTGTGTGAGAGACAATAACGGAATCTAATTTCCCCTTTAGGAGTAAAAATTCATGGCCTCACGCAGAGACCTCGCTAATGCTATCCGTGCACTCAGTATGGACGCTGTACAACAAGCTAACAGTGGCCACCCAGGGGCTCCAATGGGGATGGCAGACATCGCCGAAGTGCTTTGGAATGATTACCTTGTGCATAATCCAGCAGATCCTGATTGGGTTAATCGAGATCGCTTCGTTCTGTCAAATGGTCATGGTTCGATGCTTTTGTATTCCCTGTTGCATCTAACAGGGTATGAACTACCCATTGAGGAAATCAAAAACTTTCGCCAGTTGCATTCAAAAACTCCAGGTCATCCGGAGTACGGTTATGCGCCGGGCGTAGAGACGACCACAGGACCCCTCGGGCAAGGCGTCAGCAATGCGATTGGTATGGCTCTAGCAGAGAAGATTTTGGCTGCTCAGTTTAATCGCCCAGGGCACAATATTGTTGATCATCAGACTTACACATTTCTTGGGGATGGTTGCCTGATGGAAGGTATTTCTCATGAGGTGTGCTCCTTGGCGGGAACCTTAGGGCTCGGCAAGTTAATCGCTTTTTATGATGATAACGGTATTTCTATCGACGGTGAGGTTGAAGGTTGGTTTAGCGATGATACTCCGGCTCGCTTTGAGGCTTATGGTTGGCAGGTAGTTCCTGATGTTGATGGCCATGACAGTGCTGCGATTAAGGCGGCTGTCGAGGTAGCTCGAGGTGAGCCCAACAAGCCTACTCTAATCTGTTGCAAGACGATTATTGGATTTGGTTCTCCAAACAAGCAAGGAAAGGAAGATTGTCATGGCGCACCTTTGGGAGCAGATGAAATTGTGCTAGCTCGCGAGCAACTGGGCTGGGTTCATGCGCCTTTTGAGATCCCTAGCGATCTCTACGAAGGATGGGATGCTTCCGCGAAAGGAGCTTCCGCCCAATCATCTTGGAACGAGCAACTAGATGCGTATCGGAAGGAATTCCCTGATCTTGCTGTTGAGTTCGAACGACGCACAAGTGGCCAACTCCCGACTGATTTTGGTGAGAAAGCAGATGCTTACATTGCTGATTGCCAGGCTAAAATGGAAAAAGTAGCCTCTCGAAAAGCATCACAAAATTGTTTAAATGCCTATGGTCCATTGCTACCTGAACTACTTGGTGGTTCAGCCGATTTGGCAGGCTCTAATTTAACTATCTGGTCTGGATCTAAAGATATCAGCGCGGATAATGCTGATGGTAATTATATTTATTATGGCGTTCGTGAGTTTGGTATGAGCGCAATGATGAATGGTATTGCTCTTCATGGTGGCTTCATTAATTACGGTGCTACTTTTTTGATGTTCATGGAATATGCGCGCAATGCTGTGCGAATGGCCGCTATTATGAAGCAGCAGAGCATATTCGTTTATACCCATGACTCTATTGGTTTAGGTGAAGATGGCCCGACTCACCAACCGGTTGAGCAACTTAGCGCCTTGCGCTCAACTCCCAACTTAAACACCTGGCGCCCATGCGATACAGTCGAATCGGCCGTATGCTGGAAAAGCGCCATCGAAAATCAAAATGGGCCGAGTGCGCTTGTGTTTAGTCGACAGGGCCTTGCACCAATGCCACGAACTGACGAACAGGTTGCGGCGATTTCCCGTGGTGGCTACGTGTTAAAGGATTCCGCTGACCCACAGGCGATTCTTATTGCTACTGGCTCAGAAGTTGAACTAGCGATGCAGGCTTCTGACACATTGGCGGGCAAAGGCGTTAGTACTCGCGTAGTTTCTATGCCCTGCGCTGAAATATTTTCAGCTCAAGGAGTAGATTATCAAGATTCAGTGCTGCCCCCAGCAGTAAGAGCAAGGGTTGCCGTAGAGGCATTACACGCAGATTATTGGCATAAATTTGTAGGCCTTGATGGTCGAGTAGTCGGCATGCGTAGCTTTGGTGAGTCTGCTCCCGGGGGCGAGCTAATGAATGAGTTTGGCTTTACGGTAGAAAACGTTGTCGCGAATGTCTTGGAGGCAATTGGCTAGTGTTACGGGTCGCCATTAATGGTTATGGTCGTATAGGGCGCTCAGTCTTGCGAGCTCTATACGAATCAAATGCCAGGCAGTGGGTTCAAGTCGTCGCGATTAATGAGCCTGCAGAAACCAAAACCATGGCACACCTAACACGTTATGACTCGACCCACGGAAGGTTTCCAGGGACAGTTGAATGGCAACAAGATAAGCTAGTGGTGAATGACGATGTCATCCAAATTTGCCACCAAGAAGATCTCAGCCAGTTGCCTTGGGCGAGTTTTGGTATTGATGTCGTTTTAGAATGCAGTGGGACTTTCAGTGATCGTTCAACGGCCGAAACCCATTTAAAGGCTGGTGCTACGCGAGTTCTTTTTTCTCAGCCTGCTGAGTCGAATGTTGATGCAACTATCGTCTATGGGATTAACCACCAGGTTTTAAGTGGGGATGAAACTATTATATCCAGTGCATCCTGCTCGACCAATTGTGTGGTGCCTGTGATTAGCGTCCTCAACGACTCTTTTGGCGTCGATGGTGGTGTGATTACTACTATCCACTCAGCAATGAACGATCAGCCAGTTATTGACGCTTACCATCATACGGATCTTCGCAAAACAAGAGGCGCAACGCAGTCTATTATTCCTGTCGATACAGAACTTGCCCTTGGCATAGACCGTTTACTTCCAGAGCTAACGGGGCGATTTCAGGCGCAAGCAATGAGAGTCCCCACGGCAAATGTATCTGCAATTGATTTATCCATTATGCTGAATAACCAGGTCGATGTAGACGCCATTAATCGGGCTTTATCTAATGCCAGTGAGGGATATTTGACTGGTGTCCTTGGCTATACTGAAGAGCCACTTGCTTCATGTGACTTTAACCATGACCCCCGCAGTGGAATTGTCGATGCTAGTCAGACTAGGGTGAGTCAAAATAAACTGGTTAAAGTGTTGATTTGGTTTGATAACGAATGGGGTTATGCCAATCGGATGTTAGATACTCTTCGCCATTGGTCCACATTATTTAAAACAGCCGGCTAAGACGTTACTAATAGAGATTGAAAATCCAAAAGGATACAAGGTAAATGAAAGTAAAACTGATGACTGATCTAGATTTGAGGGGTCGTCGAGTACTCATTCGTGAAGATCTTAATGTTCCACTTAAAGAGGGCCGCATCACTAGTGCGGCGCGACTAAAAGCTGCGGCGCCCACCATTCGATATGCGCTTGATAATGGGGCGCAAGTAATTGTCATGTCTCATTTGGGAAGACCTGTGGAAGGCGAATTTAACTCTGAATTTAGCTTGGCTCCGATTGCCAATTATTTAGGCAAATTACTTGACCAAAAGGTACATCTCATTAAAGACTGGAGCGATGGGAGTATTGTCAGTAATCATCGCCTAGTGATGTTAGAGAATGTACGATTTAATATTGGTGAAAAAAGCAACTCAGATAGTTTGGCTCGGGCTTATGCTGAGCTTTGTGATATTTTCGTAATGGATGCTTTTGGCACAGCACATCGAGCCCAAGCCTCAACTCATGGCGTTGCTAAATATGCACCATCAGTATGTGCTGGACCACTTTTAGCGAATGAGTTAGATGCGTTAGAGCAGGCCCTAGCAAATCCAACAGCCCCAGTTGCAGCCATTGTTGGTGGCTCTAAAGTGTCCACTAAGTTAATGGTGCTGGAAAGCTTGGCAGATAAGGTCGATCAGTTGATTGTCGGCGGTGGGATTGCAAACACGTTTCTTGCTGCAGCAGGAAAGCCCGTGGGCAAGTCTCTTTTTGAGGCTGATTTAATACCCGCAGCTCAGGCGCTTATGTCGAAAGTTAATATCCCAATACCCACTGACGTTATTGTCGGTAAAGAGTTTTCTGAGACTGCAGAAGCTGTTATAAAGTTAGTTGATGATGTGGCGGAAGATGATATGATTTTTGATATCGGACCTGAATCCGCTAAAAAATTGGCTGAAATGATTACAACCATGGGCACAATTATATGGAATGGCCCTGTCGGAGTTTTTGAGTTCACGCAGTTTAGTCAGGGTACAGAAATACTAGCCAAAGCTATAGCCAATAGTGATGCGTTCTCTATTGCAGGTGGCGGAGATACGTTGGCAGCCGTTGATAAATATAATATTGCAGACCAGGTGTCATATATCTCTACTGGCGGCGGTGCATTTCTAGAATATGTTGAAGGGAAACAGCTCCCAGCTGTTGCAATATTGCAGAATCGAGCGGAACAATTGGTTTAAAAATAGAGAACTTAAACCTGTAACTAGAATTACAGTGAAAGACAGAAAGGAGGTTGCCCATGGCGCTTATTTCACTTAGACAAATGCTGGATCATGCTGCCGAACATAACTACGGAGTACCGGCGTTTAATGTCAATAATCTCGAGCAAATGCGAGCTATCATGATGGCAGCGGATCAAACTGACAGTCCCGTCATTGTGCAAGCCTCTGCTGGCGCTAGAAAGTACGCTGGCGCGCCTTTCTTGAGACATTTAATTCAAGCCGCTGTTGAAGAGTGGCCGCATATCCCTGTGTGTATGCACCAAGATCATGGCACCAGCCCAGCTGTTTGTCAGCGCTCAATCCAACTTGGATTTACCTCTGTAATGATGGATGGCTCTCTAGAGGAAGATGGTAAAACCCCATCGAGCTATGACTACAACGTAGATGTGACGAAGCGGACTGTCGAGATGGCGCATGCTTGTGGCGTGTCAGTGGAAGGAGAGCTTGGTTGCCTTGGTTCTCTAGAAACCGGACAAGCTGGCGAGGAAGACGGCGTTGGTGCTGAGGGAATCCTTTCCCATGAGCAAATGCTCACAGATCCAGAGGAGGCAGCAGATTTTGTTGCAAAGACTCAGGTAGACACGCTCGCTATTGCCTGCGGCACGTCTCACGGCGCCTATAAATTTAGTCGACCACCGACTGGCGATATCCTCGCTATTGACAGAATTAAAGCAATACACCAGCGCATTCCATCAACACACTTAGTCATGCATGGATCATCTTCAGTTCCACAAGATTGGTTAGAAATTATTAATAAGTTTGGTGGTGAGATTCCTGAAACCTATGGCGTGCCAGTGAACCAAATTTGTGAAGGCATCAAGCATGGCGTCAGAAAAATAAACATTGATACTGATTTAAGGCTTGCATCTACCGGAGCAGTACGCCGATTTTTAGCGGAGAATCCTGCGGCTTTTGACCCTCGCGCTTATCTCAAAGAGACCATCACCGCTATGAAAGACATCGCTGTGGCTCGATACGAAGCATTTGAGACCGCTGGTAAAGCATCAAAGCTAGATGCTTTGAACTTGGAAACAATGACGGCACGGTATCTAACTGGTGAGTTAGATCCCAAAATAAACTAAAAATGTATTGTTCGAGTGGCCCAGACAAAAATTTCAAAGGTTTAATTGATGTTAATCTCGAAAATAGAGGAATATTGTCGGGAAAATGTGACTTGCATCACGTTTTGACCAATGATTTGGGTAGTTTTACTTCACAGTGGATCGTCAGGGTCTATCGTTAGTTCACAAGTGCATTAATTTTCTGGTAAAGACAAAACTTCATTTATGCCGCTTGGTATTAATTTCTGAGGTAACGACTTTTGATCAACTCCTATAATTTTGTTAAATCTGTGCTGGATTCCACGACAGAGAGTATTGTAGTCATAGAGATAAATGGAAAGATTATTTATACAAATTCTAGTTGGGATAGCCTAGGTCCTTCCAGCAGTGGAGTTCTGTATCAAGGTTGGGTAGGTATGAATTATCTGCAGGTCTGTGATGAAGCAGCGAGAGAAAATGATAGGTTTGCAATAAAAGCGGCCGCAGGGATCCGAAAAGTCTCACGTGCAGAGCAAGATATTTACTACTTAGACTATCCATGTGATGGCCCTACAGAACAGCGCTGGTTTATGATGCGAGTTACTCGATTTAATGCAGAGAGCGCACAATTTCTAGTTATTTCGCATCAAGAAATAACGGAGCGAAAGGTAGAAGAACAACAAATTGAAAAGCTGGCTCGGACTGATGAGTTGACAGGGCTTGCCAATAGAAGGCGCTTTGAAAATTTTTTGCGCAATCAATGGAAAAGAAGCGCGCGAACGAGGACACCTTTATCTCTCGCGCTTATAGATATCGATCATTTTAAAATGATAAATGATACCTACGGTCACAGTATCGGAGATAAATATCTTAAGTTTTTGTCATCTAGTTTTTCCCAACTTGCAAAGCGCCCAGAGGATATCTGTGCCCGATACGGTGGCGACGAGTTTATGATTTTGTTGGGTGATACTGACCAAATTGGTGCAAAGTTGGTCATGGAAAGATTAGTAGAAAACATACGTAGTTTTAAGATTCCCAATGAGAATGCACCCACTAAACCTATTGTCACACTGAGTATAGGTCTATCGACCATGTATCCGAATAAGGTAAATCAGTATGAAAATTTATTGTTGTCTGCTAATAATTTAATGCAATCAGTTAAGAATTCTGGCCGTGATGCTCTAGCAGTGACATCCCTAGAGACAAATCATGGAGTGTTAAATTTTAGATTTAGGGGTTAAGTTTTACAATGGGCTCGGTTTATACTAGCTTGGAAATTTTCAGATTCTGAGAGCGAGTTATTGGAAACAATTACTACTTCTAATGTTTATGCCGTTGGATTACCTCTGATAGGGATGCTTATTGCTCTGGAGGCGCTATATTCGTCCTACCATAAGCGTCATTTCTATAAGCTTAATGATACAACCGGTACCTTGGGACTACTACTAGGAAATGTGGCTATGTCACTGCTCATCCAGAGCGCGGTGCTTGTCTTATATTTTTCTACATATCAGTTCAGAGCCTTCACGATTAATAACTTAATTCCCGTCTGGGCGGTTTGGCTTTTGACTCTAGTTATGATTGATTTTGTATTTTATTGGTACCACCGCAGTGCCCATAGAATTAGGGTTTTATGGGCAATTCATATGAATCATCACTCCAGTATAGAGATGAACTTTTCTGTTGCATTCAGACAAGCTTGGTTTGGCCCTATTTCTAAGACTCCTTTTTATATAATCATGCCCCTTTTGGGTTTTGACCCTAGTATTACCGTGGTGGTGGCCCTTTTTTCAAGACTCTGGGGTGTATTGGGTCATACTCAGTGGGTCGATAAGCTCGGGTGGTTGGATGGGATTTTCAACACACCTTCCACTCATAGAGTCCATCACGGAACTAATCCTGAATATGTGGANAGCAATTACGGGAATTTATTGATTGTTTGGGATCGAATGTTTGGAACTTATGTTAAAGAGACTTCTCCTGTTGTTTTCGGGTTAGTTAAAAATATNGNTACAAANAATCCAGTTNTAATTACCTTTCATACTTGGTTTGCGATGAGTAANGACATAAAACGTGCTAAGTCATTTTATGAAGTACTAGGTTATATTTTTGGACCTCCTGATTGGGAACCTAAGAGAGATACTATTATTCTAAAGTAGGCNCAAAAGTAGGCAAGAAGCTTNAAGTGAGAGCTTATTCAGAGGCTAAGAGANCATTTAATGAACANNTTNTTAAANGCANTCTTAATTTTCCTTATTTCCGGGNCTGGCGCTGTCTTTGCAGAAGANCGGGCGCCTTACATCTACATATTAGGTGTAGCCCAAGATGCTGGTTTTCCTCAAGCGGGGTGCTATAAACCACATTGCATGCCTGGGTGGAACGACCCTGAGAAAAAAATAAACGTCACATCCCTTGGCTTGATCGATCCAACTAGTAAAAAGAAATATATTTTTGAAGCCACACCAAATTTTCCAGAGCAACTTTTCTTGCTTGAGCAGGAAGCGCCGAGCGATGACTTTAGCTTAAATGGTATTTTTATTACCCATGCTCATATTGGTCACTACACTGGACTAATGTATCTTGGCAGAGAAGCTATGGGAGCTCATGGGCTTCCAATATATGTTATGCCTAAGATGGAGCAGTATTTGCGAGAGAATGGCCCTTGGAGTCAGTTAATTGCTCTTAACAACATATCCTTGATGCCGTTACGTAATGATCGCTCTGAAGTTTTAAATAATCTTAAAGTGACACCTTTTTTGGTGCCCCACCGAGATGAATTTTCTGAAACCGTAGGTTATTCAATACAGGGACCAAAAAAAACGGCACTTTTTATTCCAGATATTAATAAATGGTCTCAGTGGAAAGAAAATATTCTAGAACGAATACAGTTAGTAGACTACGCTCTGATAGATGCAACGTTTTATGATAACAATGAGCTGCCGGGACGTGATATGTCAAAAATACCCCATCCTTTTGTGGTCGAAACCATGGCGACCTTATCATTGCTACCCAGAGAGCAAAGAGAGAAAGTATGGTTTATTCATATGAACCATACTAATCCACTATTAAACTTAAATAGTGACCAAGCTAAAGGGGTTCGTGCTCAGGGATTTAATATCGCGAGCACCGGTTTGCGCCTGAAATTATAGGAAACTTCGATATGCCCTTAATTTTAGTTTTGTTTTTAGCGACTTTAGCGAGTGCTTATGTCTGTTTTACCATCGCTAAAGAGCGTCATGCGGATGCTCGATTTTGGGTCTGGATGGGTGTTTTATTTGGGCCTTTAGCCATACCTTTTGTGTTTCTATCCAAGCCTAAAAAACCTTAAAATAATGGACATTTGGTTGGNCACCTTTAGTTTTTAGAAAACCGGTGGGGCTTAATAAATCACTAAGTTACTTGTTATTTATTACCCAAAAACACCTTTAAAGAAAAAGAAAAACAAGATTGCCAATCCGGCACCGGCAGGTAAGGTGACTACCCAAGACAAAAAGATTGACCCAATCATCCGTAAATTAAGAGCGCCAATACCTCGCGCAAGGCCGACTCCCAATACGGCCCCGACTAGAGTATGAGTTGTGGAAATTGGCAAGCCNGTTCCTGAAGCAAAGACTACCGTTGCTGCTGCACCTAACTCAGCTGCGAAACCTCGGCTGGGNGTCAGTTCGGTAATTTTNCGTCCAATGGTACCCATGACTTTAAAGCCATAGGTTGCTAAACCAAACACGATTCCTGCACCGCCCAAAAGTAGAATCCAGCTGGGCATTGAGCTTTTAGCGGCTATATCACCACCAGAGCTAACCACATTGACCACTGCGGCCAAAGGGCCCACCGCATTAGCAACATCGTTAGAGCCATGGGCAAAGGCCATACTACAGGCAGTGAATATCATTAGAACTGCAAATACGCGCTCAACATTAGCGAACCGATTACCGATTTCTAGCTCTTCATTACGTTTGACTCGAGACAGTAAAAAGGTACCAATAATAGCCACTAAAATACCAAACATAATTGCCCATACTATTGATTCTCCAAAAGTCAGTGAGACACCAATGTCCTTGAAAACGTGCTTGAGCCCCTTAAGGATGGTTACCATTGCCATTAGGAAACCCACAGCAAACATATACATTGGAGCATATTTTTTAGCACGCTCAAAAGGATTATCCTGAATCAAGATAAGATTTTGAACACTACGAAAAATAGCAAATGAAATAGTTCCAGCAATTACGGGGGATACAACCCAGCTGGCAACAATTGTACTAACCTTATCCCAATTAACTGCATCAGTAGATACACCCACNGCAGCGAAGCCAACAATTGCACCAACAATAGAATGCGTAGTTGATACTGGCCAGCCCATAAAGCTNGCTACCATAAGCCAGGTGCCGGCAGCGAGAAGAGCAGAAAGCATACCAAATACAAGCAAGTCTGGAGAGTCGACAAACACACTGGAGTCAACAATACCTTTTCGGATGGTTGAAGTGACTTCNCCTCCCGCTAAATAGGCACCTGCAAATTCAAAAACCATGGCAATTAAAATNGCCTGCTTAATNGTTAGNGCTTTAGAGCCAACGGAAGTACCCATNGCATTGGCAACATCATTCGCGCCAACACCCCANGCCATAAAGAANCCAAAGGCACCCGCAAGGATAATNAATATTGTTCCGTATTCNGTGAATAATTCCATGGCNATCNCTCTCTTAAAAAATTACTTTGCTAATAGAAGTTCGAGTTGGTTGCCTACCTGCTCAGCCGTGTCTGCTATAGCGCCAATGTTATCAATGACGTTGTAGAGAAACATGACGTGAACGGGTGGAATATCTGCTTCCATCTTAAACAAACGATGACGTAACTTGCGTTCCCGTTTATCGACTTTTTGTTCTTGGCTATCTAAATCGCGTATNAGCTTTTTAACGAATTTNACNTCTTGACCAGTAAAGCCNGTTTCAAGGAGNTCATCGAGCTCATCNATTGCTTTGCGTGCCTTTTCGCAGGTTTCAATTGCACTCTTTACGTAGGCAATAAAATCAGCTTGTAGCGAAGACGGGATATCCATTTCGCGGCCCAATACGATGCCACAAACGTCTTTAGCAGTATTAGCAATNTTGTCTTGCTGAGCCAAAATGCCGAGCAAGTCACCCCGCGAAACGGGCATAAANAAGCTTTTGGGCATGTTTAAACGGAATTGNTTCTTAAGATCATCAGCCTGNTTTTCATCCTCGGTAATTTTATCGAAGATACCACTGGCCTTGGTCCANTTATTAGCGATAACCGCTTCAAAAAAAGGTTCTAGGTGGGAAGCGCAGGTTACTACCAACGCCATATGTTCTTGCAGGGGTTTGATCGGCGACTTACCAAACAGATTTGAGATTGAATTACTAAAGTCCATGGTGTGCCTCCAGTTTTTTGCAATATAACAGGTTGCCATAAAAATGAAATGACTTTATGCCAAGAAAGCTGTTTTTATGCCTGAGCGTATTTCTCGCTGTGGCCTAACCAGCGACGGATTAAGCCATCCACATTGTCAGGATGATTGATTAAAACGTAGCCGGCAATGATTTTGATATCAGTAAGCATATGACTATCTCGCTGTAGATCTGCAATATGCAATTGCATATCGCCAGTTTGGCGGGTACCCAACACCTCACCAGGGCCTCTCAATTCAAGATCTTTTTCGGCAATTTTAAAACCATCGGTAGTTTCTCGCATTATTTTAAGACGAGCATTGCCATTTCCAGATATTGGTGGGCTATAGAGTAAAACACAGTGACTGGCTTGTGATCCTCGGCCTATCCGTCCACGCAACTGATGTAGTTGAGATAGGCCCAAGCGTTCAGAATTTTCGATAATCATCAAGCTTGCATTGGGAACATCTACACCGACCTCAATAACGGTTGTGGCCACCAAAAGATTAATCTCGCCACGTTTAAAAGCCTCCATGATCTCAAGTTTGTTTTTTGGTTTTAAACGACCATGAATTAAACCAATGGAAAGCTCGGGAAGCAGTAATTTCAGTTCATTAGCAGTGACTTCAGCAGCTTGAGCCTCTAACACATCTGATTCTTCGATAAGAGTACAAACCCAGTATGCTTGTCTTCCAGCTATACATGAAGCACGGACCCTTTNGATAATATCATTGCGCCTGATATTACTCAGCACCAACGTATCGACAGNTTTTCTGCCAGGGGGTAATTCATCAATTACAGAGCAATCAAGATCTGCATAGGCACTCATTGCTAGGGTTCGAGGTATTGGAGTTGCCGTCATGATAAGTTGGTGAGGTGCTGANCCATGCTCACTTAATGTCGACGTTGGATCGAAGCCCTTTTGACGAAGAGCAAGCCTTTGATGAACACCAAAGCGATGTTGTTCATCAATAATACTCAGCCCGAGATTATTAAACACAACNGTTTCTTGGAATAAGGCATGGGTTCCAATGATCATCTTGGCACTNCCATCGGCAATAGCAGACAACTGAGCCTCTCTGGCCTTACCTTTTANCTTTCCAGTTAACCANGCGATTCTAATGCCCAAAGGCTTNAACCATTTCTCAAAGTTTATTCTATGTTGTTCAGCAAGTATTTCGGTAGGCGCCATCAACGCCACTTGAGATCCACTAGCGATAGCCTGCACAGCAGCCATAGCGGCGACAACGGTTTTTCCGGAGCCCACGTCACCCTGTACTAGGCGGAGCATAGGTATGGCAGATTTTATATCGGTACTTATTTCTGCGATNACTTTATTTTGAGCAGAGGTAAGGTTAAAGCCCAGTTGTTTTAATAAAGAAGTTTTGGCTATTTTATCTTCACTTAAAATAGGTGCCTGTTGTTGTTGAATTCTTTGCCTTAGGCGTAACAAGCTTAAATTATGGGCTACTAACTCTTCTGCTACGAGACGCTGTTGGGCGGGATGTTCGCCACAAGCCAACAAGTTCAGAGCGGTACCAGGAGGTGGGTTGTGTAGAAGTTTGAGGGCACCGACTAAGGAGAAAGACAGTTGATGGGATAGGCCACTTTCCGGAAGAGAGGGCAGCAGTTCGTCAATGGACTGATTATCTAATTTCTTTAGGGATTGAGAGCAAAGGTCCCTAATACGAGTTTGAGTTACCCCCTCAGTGGCGGGGTATACAGCAGTGAGGGTGTCATCTAGTGATTTTGGGTGATCTTTATCAAGGTGCTGGTATTCAGGATGGTAGAACTCAATGCCAGATTTCCCTCGTCGAGCCTCGCCAAAACATCTGATCAGGGTACCTGCTTTCAATCGTTCTTGTTGTGCTCGACTAAAGTGAAAAAATCTTAATGTCGTCGTCCCACTATTATCTTGTAGACGGCAAACTAGGCTGCGCCTGCGGCCAAAGACCACGTCGCTAGCACGTATTTCACCTTCAATAACGACCTCAGACTGTGGTTGTACACCTCCTATTGGAGTTATCTGAGTTCTATCGATGTAACGCAATGGCAAGTGAAAAAGTAGATCTTGAAGACTATAGAGGCCTAATTTTTTCAATTTAATAGTTAGCTGTGGACCGACTCCCCGTAAGGTTTCGACACCGACTCTATCCAGCCCTAAACTAGCCATTAGCTTTTNGTTGTTCCGTTTAGNGTGCTNGAAAGAATGGCGGTACGCAATGCGTCAACGGCTTTATGTCGTGGGAAACTAGTACGCCAGGCCAGTGCTGTTGTGCGAGACGGCGAAAGGCCAGCAAAGGGTCTTATCTCTAAGGCACTATTTCTTTCCCTTGCCCCAATAGCCGCAGATTCTGGCAATACTGTAATGCCTAACCCAGAGGCCACCATATGACATAGAGTCTCTATCGAACTCCCCTCGGTCATGGTTCTAATGGATGCCTGAGGACTATCATTGCGATTGATGTTGGGGAGGGCCTCGATGACTTGGTCCCTAAAGCAATGCCCTTCTCCCATCATAAGGACATTCTCATTGTCTAGATCTGCCTGTTCGATCTCTTTTTTTGTAGTGAGAGGGTGACTTTTTGGGATCAACAAGACAAAGGATTCATCATAAAGCGGCTGAACCAAAATATCTGGTTCGCTAAATGGCAAAGAGATTAGAATCACATCAACCTCCCCGCTTTTCAGACGCTTGCGCAAGGTGCTGGTATAGCTCTCCTCAATAACCAGAGGCATATTGGGTGTGGACTTTTGTAATGGTGGGATAAAATGAGGGAACAAATAGGGCCCTATAGTGAAGATCGCCCCAACATGAAGGGGAGTATTGAGCTGATTCATGCCAGACTTGGCGATGTCTTTAATTGCAGAGGCCTCTTCTAACACACGTCGCGATTGGTCGACTATCTGCTGCCCAATCGGCGTTAGCTGAACGTTGCTTTTTGACCGCTCAAAAATGTTGACACCAAGCTCACCTTCAAGTTTCTTAACCGCTATACTCAGAGTTGGCTGGGTAACATTGCAGCGATCAGCCGCCTGTCCGAAATGGTTGCATTGTGCGAGCGTTACAATATAGCGAAGTTCAGTTAACGTCATAGCTATCTCTTGGTGGTAGAATATCTATAATAGCTAATTTTAATTGCGGAGAGTATTTTAATTGAAAATATTGTTAGCCGGATGTGGAGATATAGGACAAAGAGTCGCAGCTAGGCTTGCTAAAGAGCATCAATGCTTTGGGTTAAAGCGCAATCCTCAATTTCTGCAGAGTTCCATAACTCCACTAAAGGGAGATCTTTCCGATGACAAGGATTTAGCGGGTATTTTCTCACAGGAGTTCGATGCAGTGATTGCTACATTGACTCCAGAAGCGCGTACTGAGGAGGCCTACCAAAAAGCCTATGTTGATACCGCAACGGCACTTGCCAGTTCAATTAATAATGCTGAATACCAGCCTAAAATAGTTATATGGATATCAAGTACAAGTGTTTATGGTGATAGCACTAATCAATGGCTTGATGAGGAATCGCCAGTCAACCCCGCGAGTTTTTTTGCACGGGCGCTGAAAAAAGCTGAAGATATCATGGCAGCAGTATCCTGTGATCTTACGATCGTTCGCTTCTCAGGGATTTATGGTCCTGGGCGTCTCGCTTTATTGAACAGTGTTAAGAATGGTATAGGTAGTCCAGCCCAACCCAAGCAGTGGAGTAATCGTATTCATAGTGACGACTGTGCCGGTTTTCTGGCTCATTTAGTCAATCGACACTTAAACGGGCAAAAACTGGAAAAGCTCTATTTAGGAACTGATTGTGAGCCTGCCGCACAACACGACATGCGTAAGTGGTTAGCTGGGAAATTAAACGTTGTCTTGACTGAAGAGGTCAGTTCATCTCGTACCGGAACTCGGCGCTACGACAATAAAAGGTTAATTCAAACTGGCTACCAGCTCCAATATCCCTCCTATAGAGAAGGATATACGTCAATAATAAAAAACCTGTTGGATAAGAGTTCTCATTAGAAAGTTTACTTATGGTTGTTTATTAGTTCATTTATAATATTGTGATTTGCTCTTCGCTTGCGTTTAGCAAGATCCATGTCTGTTACTGCCACACCGTTTAGCGAAACCATTATAAAGAGTAAAATGTATACCATCGCGTGCCTCTAGAAAAGTCGTGATTATAGACTTACCATGCATATAATAATAATGCATAATATTTATCTANCATATACCATATTTGATATAAGCTGGGGCTTGATAGGCTCAGAAGCGTGGGGAATGAGACCGAGAGTGGAGTCGAACGGAAGCTTGACGAAAACTTTACTTAGATCCAATCATCGCACCATTCTGCAAACCAGATCACAGAAATTTTCAAGAGAGATGTCTATATTCTGATCATTCCCTTTAGGCTAGAGCCAGCTCTCTCTTAAGCGATCAGCCTGATCCTCTGGTAGCCGAAACGGATCTCTCAAAACCATTAGCGTGAGCCAGTTTTCTAGATAACTAAAATACCATCCATTTCCACTTGGGAACCTTTGGGCAATGCTCGAACACCAATGGCAGCTCTTGCTGGATAGGGCTCATTAAAGTACTGGCCCATGATTTCATTGACGATAGGGAAGTGGCTAAGATCAGTGAGAAAGATATTCAGTTTTACTATATTACTTAAATCTCCACCTGATGCTGCACAAACAGCGGCTAAATTACGAAAAACTTGAGAAACTTGATCAGAGATCTCATCACTGACCAGCTCCATAGTTCTCGGNTCGAGAGGAATTTGGCCTGAAAGATAGACTGTATTATTGACCTTGACGGCTTGAGAATATGTGCCGATGGCGGCAGGCGCGCTATCGGTATGGATAAATGCTCTATTTGGCACAACTTTCTCCTTATATTGCTGGTACTATTTGTTTTTTACTCTATAGATTCTGCGTACGGGTTTTAAACTGCGAGCCCTGCGCATAATATCTGCAAGATGAATACGATCTCTTACTGTTAGGATGACATCGACAATACTGGTAAAAGCATCTTTTTCAGTGACACTAATATGCTCTATGGTGGCATCTTCTTCGGTCATCCTGGCTGCTAGAGCTGCAATAAAGCCTCGTTCTGGCGTAACCTCTACTTTTAATTCAACCGCAAATTCTCCTTTTACAACAGATGACCAGACCAGTGGCATGCACTTTTCGGGATTTAAACGAATTTCCTTTAGATTCCGACAAGACTCTAAGTGAATAACAATACCCTTCCCCGGTGACATGTGACCTAGTATTGGATCTCCGGGTATCGGATGGCAACACCGACCATATTGAACAATTAGTCCCTCTGAGGTATCAATCACAACTGGTAGGTCTGAGTTTTTCTTATCATCTGAAACTTTGCGCTTACTTGGCAGAACCATAATATTGGCAACTGCAAAGGGCACTCGATTGCCTAAGCCAATCTGCTGTAGAACATACTCAAAAGTAGATGCACCTGTTTCTTTAAGTAGACGTTTAATGTCAGATTTTTTTAATTGGACATAACTGGAGCCTAAATTTCCAAGCGCTTGGTCGAGTAAGCGTTTGCCCAGATCAACAGACTCGTCGTGTTGTTGGTTTTTCAGAAAATGACGAATAGCACTGCGGGCCTTTGCTGTCACAACAAAGTTTAACCAATTTGGATTAGGTTGGGCTCCGGCTGAGCTAATGATCTCGATTTTTTGCCCGCTTTGTAGTGGCTCTGATAGCGGCTTTAGTTCGCCATCCACATTACATGCGATACAACTATCACCCAACCCAGTATGCACTGAGTAAGCAAAATCGATGGGTGTAGCACCGGTTGGAAGCTCAACTATTTTACCCTTTGGTGTAAACACATAAACTTCATCGGGGAAAAGGTCGGCTTTTACATGCTCAAGAAATTCTAGAGAATCCCCTGCTTGTTGTTGCATTTCAAGAAGTCCTTGAACCCATCTTGCCGCCTTGCGCTGGCTAACCTCAACATTGTTGCGCCCTGATTTATATTCCCAATGTGCTGCGATTCCAAAATTAGCCATCGCCTCCATTTCTTTCGTGCGAATTTGCACCTCGATGATGACGCCATGCATCCCGACTAAAACCGTGTGGAGTGATTGATACCCGTTAGCTTTAGGAATGGCAATATAGTCTTTAAACTCCCCCGGAACTGGCTTATAAATATTATGCACGATCCCCAGTGCTCGATAGCAGTCATCAACATTATCTACCACCAAGCGAAAGGCAAAAACATCCATAATATCGCGGAAGGATTTTTTCTTTTCTCGCATCTTTAAGTAGATACTCCAAAGATGCTTCTCGCGTCCCTTCACTAGCACGTTGATCGCTTCACTTTCCAAACGCATTTCTATTGATTGATGTATTTCAGTGACTACTTCTTTCCGATTTTTACGTGATGCTTTTAGTGCTTCGCGCAAGCGCCGGTGCCGCAACGGATACATCGCGGCAAAACCCAAGTCCTCAAATTCTAGACGAATATCGTTGATACCCAGTCGCTGAGCGATGGGGGCATAAATATCGATTGTTTCGCGAGCGATGCGCCGACGTTTTTCTGGAGACAGTACACCTAAGGTGCGCATATTGTGGAGCCGATCAGCCAGCTTAACCAACATAACACGGATATCACGAGACATCGCCAGCGTCATTTTTTGAAAACTTTCCGCTTGTTGTTCGGCTCTTGATGCAGACTCAATTTCCCCCAGCTTACTGACACCATCAACTAGGTCAGCCACGGTACGACCAAAACGACGACTTATCTGCCCTTTGCTGACACCGGTATCTTCAATAACATCATGCAGTAAAGCGGCGATGAGGCTCTCATGGTCCATGTGGAGATCAGCAAGNATATTAGCAACAGCTAGTGGGTGAGTAATGTAGGGNTCNCCACTTTGGCGCATCTGCCCAAGGTGGCATTTCTCAGAGAAGTGATAAGCGCGTTTCACCCGATCCACTTCTTTTGGATCAAGATATGAAGAGAGTTTATCCGTCAGCCCTTGAAGCACCTTAGTCCACCCTCCTCAATATTATCAGCCTTATTCAGCAGGCTCTTGAGGGACGTCCGTCGCTTCTGCACTGTCTGCTACTTCTTCGGCGTCTAAAATCTCATAGTCTTGAGGGACTTCAGTAAGGATATCTGCTGTGACTAAACCTTGCTCGATTTCACGCAGAGCAATAACGGTNGGTTTATCATTTTCTTCATCAATGAGTGCGGGACGCCCTTCTACTGCTATCTGACGTGCACGTTTTGAGCCGACCATCACTAATTCAAAGCGATTATCAACGTGATCTAAACAATCTTCTACTGTAATCCGAGCCATTTTTGCGCCGACCTTGGTAATTTAAAAGTAATTTATCAATTAACCGCAACTTTTCGTTGCGCAGACCCCCTAGTTTACCTAAATCAGAGGGTTACGACAATAATTGTCTTCGTGATTGTNNTGGTTAAATTAAGGGGCTATTCNTGGAGTTTCAGCATCCCCANCAAGTGCTTAAGATAGAAGATCTGACAAAATCGGCTCCGCACTCATAATATCGAGATGACACCTTTGAGCGATAATTATAGCTTCAAGCTGATGCCGGGCTAACTCGAAGTCATCATTAATTACCAAATAGTCGGCATCAGCGTAGTGACTCATCTCTTCTTTTGCTGCCGCAATCCTATGTTGAATAACGTCAGCGTTATCTTGCCCGCGATCATTAAGTCGATCTTCAAGGGCCTGTGTTGAGGGAGGGAGAATAAAAATACTAATGCTTTTAGAAAAATGCTGCCGCACTTGTTCAGCACCTTGCCAGTCGATTTCTAATATAACATCGACTCCCTCCTCGAGTGCGAGTTGAACCCANTCTTGAGAGGTACCATAGTGATTACCAAAAACTTCAGCGTACTCTAGAAACGCATTTTTCTTGANCATGCCGGCAAAGGTAGGCTCGTCAACAAAATGGTAGTTGATTCCATCCATTTCTCCGGGGCGACATTTTCTCGTGGTATGAGATATAGACGCTTTAATATTGGTAACTCGCTCTAGGATTTCTGAAACCAGGCTGGTTTTACCAGCGCCTGAGGGAGCGGAGATAATAAAAAGCGTACCTTTCTTCATAGCGTTTAATTGGTCCCATAGTTGAGTGGAGATACTTTAGCGTTGACGCTTAAGTAGTATTTACTTATTAGCNGGAACGTTTCTTTTTCCTCGAAAATATACCAAACCAAAAAGCTAACTCAAATCCTATTCCAGCAATTATAAAAATGAATATACCTGTCGAACTACCATAAGAATAACAAGCTACGGCAGCTATGATTAAAACAGCTAAAATAAACCATCTAATGAAACTATTCATGATTCATACCCTTTTTATTCGTGAATTATACTAATACTGCTAGACATAATGACTCCCCACATAGATGTTAGTGCATCTGTTGACACCAGTGTACTAAAAATTGCTATTGAACACCGCTTACATTGGCCACTTTGCATGTTTATTACTCTAGGGTTATGCTCAAGAGTAATTACTGGCATTTTATTTTGGA
>NYWV01000027.1:0-40036 GCA_002685195.1 Porticoccaceae bacterium | reverse complement strand
ANCAATTTATTGAGTTGAGGAAAGCATGGATTTAAAACAGCATTACCAACAGGTTGCTCATGAAGCTTGCCCTATTTACACTTTTTTAGGTTTGCAGGTAGAAAGCATTGAAGGCGGGATATACAGGTCCCGAATACCACTTAATGACAATACTAAAAATCACGTCAATATCGTGCATGCGGGGCCTATGTGGATGACTGCAGAGTACCTCGGTGGTTTAATCGCTGCAGATAACCTTAGCAATCCTAAATACCAGCCAGTAATAGCTGGCTTAAATATCAAGTTTTTGCGCCCTGCAATGACGGATATTACTGCCGAAACTGAGTTTACTGCAGATGACGCGGCCGCCATGAAGAAAGCTTTGGAATCAACCGGGCGTTATGATTTTACAATTCACATTGTGGTGAGAGATACAGCAGGTAAAGTTGTCGCCGAAGCTGATGGCGATTACGTCGTCAAAGATTTTTCTAACCTAATGAAGTAAGTGGCACACTGACTGATGGTCTACTATTGAAACTTAATGAGCAGGGACAGGCATGAGAAAGACAATGATTGTAAGTGCTTTTGTGGGCACAACGTTAGCATCTAGTTGCGCGATTAAAGACCTAGAACCTGGAGAAGAAGCAGCCTATGTGAGCAGAATATGCACGTCTATGGCTAATCATATGCCTCCAGCTGAGGATATCGTATACAGCGACGCCACACGAATCAGTTACTCCGACTGTATGGCCGACCACGGCTATCTTGAAAAAATCTCTACTGATTAAAGATTGTGCTTCTCAATCATTATTCAATATTCTGAATCTGCTCTCGCATTTGTTCAATTAACACTTTTAATTCCACTGATGCTTGCGTAGTAACGCCAGCAATGGATTTTGAGCCTAGGGTGTTGGCTTCACGATTAAGTTCTTGCATTAAAAAATCTAACCTTCGACCTATAGACTCCTTACTCTTGAGGACTCTGCGAATTTCATCTAGGTGAGCTTCTAGCCGATCAAGCTCTTCATCAACATCTGACCGGTTAGCAATAATTATCATTTCCTGTTCAAGCCGATCTGGATCCAATTGTGCGGCCATATCGGCCATTTTTTCTTCTAGGCGTTTGCGCTGATGGGTGAGAATCTCAGGCAAGTGATTTCTAACAATTGCCGTCTGAACTTCGATTCCAATGAGTCGCTGCTCTATCATATCGGCCAATTTTTCTCCCTCTCGTTGGCGACCTTCAAGTAGATCATCGATAGCCCCACTAAAGGTTTCAACAGCGGCCTTATGCAGACTATCTGATGCAACATCTTGATCTTTTAAAATGCCAGGCCAACGCATAATATCCAAAGGCGAAATCTGAGCAGGCTGATCTATTTCAGAGGCAATCTGCTGGGCAATATCAATATAGCGTTTGGCCAAGTCTAGATCAGCATTTACGGAGGCATCAGTGTTGTTAAATGCTAGCTGTATCGAGCAATCTATTTTCCCTCTGCTAAGTTTTTTGCGGGCCAACTCACGCAAAGTCATTTCAATTTCACGCAAAGTTTCCGGAAGTCTAAAGCTAGGCTCTAAAAAGCGGTGATTAACAGAGCGAAGCTCACAGGTTACTGATCCCCATGAGAAATCTGCTGTAGTGCGGGCAAATGCCGTCATGCTTCGAGGCATATCATCTCCAGTTGATAAAAATTTAGTAGTTACATGGTAACAAAGGCGGCCACGGGGGTGTTAGATTTGCTACAATTCCGCCTGAAAATATTTGCTAACTTCACTTTAGGAATCCAATTTATGTCTAGACCCAGCGGCCGTCGACCCGAACAATTACGCCAAGTTAAGATTACTCGAGACTATACCTGCCATGCAGAGGGCTCAGTTTTGGTAGAGTTTGGAAATACCAAAGTGATATGTACTGCGAGTGTTGAGAACGGTGTCCCTAGATTTCTCCGCGGCAAAGGGGAGGGTTGGGTGACTGCAGAATACGGTATGTTGCCGCGTTCAACGAATAGTCGTATGGGAAGAGAAGCTGCTCGAGGCAAGCAAAGTGGCCGGACTCAAGAAATCCAGAGGCTCATTGGGAGGTCATTACGCGCAGCGGTGGACCTCAAACAGCTGGGAGAACATACGATTAATATCGATTGTGATGTTATTCAGGCTGATGGAGGAACAAGAACCGCTTCTATTACGGGTGCCTGTGTGGCACTCGTTGATGCAATTCGGCACTTACAACGCAGTAAAGCGATCAAAGGCGATCCCCTCATTGGCATGATAGCTTCAGTTTCTGTTGGTGTTTACAAAGGTATGCCGGTGCTTGATTTAGATTATGCCGAAGATTCGAATGCTGAGACCGATATGAACGTGGTAATGAATAGCGAAGGCGGGTTTATCGAAGTACAGGGGACTGCCGAAGCTGCCCCTTTTAGTGCTGAAGAGTTAACCAAAATGTTAGAATTGGCGAAGCAAGGTGTAGCGGACTTAGTAAGAGTGCAGCAGATGGCTCTGGCGCAGTAACCTAATTAGAGTGATGACCATGAAGCAAAACTATAAAACACAATTTATTAATAATGCGTTGGATGCTGGAGCACTGAAGTTTGGGAAATTCACGCTAAAATCTGGTCGAGTGTCCCCGCACTTTTTTAATGCAGGGGAGTTTTATAAGGGTAGAGCCCTGGCTGAGTTGGGCCGATGTTATGCCTCGGCTATAGTCGATTCTGGCATAGAGTTTGATGTACTTTTTGGGCCAGCGTACAAAGGAATTACACTAGCAGCGAGCACTGCAATCGCTCTAGCGGACAACCATAATATTGATGTTCCTTATTGCTTTAATCGAAAAGAAGCAAAAGGACATGGTGAGGGTGGTACGCTTGTAGGCGCACCGTTAAACGGTAAAGTCCTCATTATTGACGATGTTATTACTGCCGGTACTGCGATACGAGAAGTAATGACAATGGTTGAACAGTCCGGAGCCACAGCTTCAGGGGTGGTGATTGGCTTGGATCGCAAGGAGCGTGGCAATGGCAGCGAATCAGCGATTCAAGAAGTGGAGAGAGATTTTTCGCTGCCTGTTGTCAGCATTATTGATATTGATGATATCTTAATTTATCTTGAGCAGCAGACAGATTCTAATGATTTAGTTAATGCGATTAAGGAGTACCGAACAGCCTACGGTGTCAGTTAAGGGTCCCAGTGTTGTTAGCTTAATCAAAAATACCCGAAGTAATTAATGCCCACTGTTCGGCCCAATGCTGATTTGGTGATGTTTTAAAGTCGCTCCGAACGAACTGACTTATCTTTCCTTCGACACTCACTAGCATTAGATTAGCCGCGACAGATACAGGGACATTTAGCTTTAAACCGTCGCGGACTTCAGCTTCTCTAAGTGCCTGTTTAATCTGAGACTCTAGACGATCAAAAAATTGGGCCACTCGATTGTGCAAGCGTTCATTCTCGATGGCTAGGGCATCACCATTTAATATGCGAGTAATACCAGGGTTTTTTTGGCAAAAGGCAATTACTAAACTAAGTATCCGATAGCATTGATTAACCGCGTCAGGTTCATCACTAACAATGCTCCTTACTCGACCAAAAATCGTTTCTTCGATGAAATCAATAAGACTTTCATACATACGCGTTTTACTGGGGAAGTGGCGATATAATGCGGCCTCAGAAATCCCTAACTCAGCGGCAAGAGCGGCGGTGGTGATTCGCCCTCTCGACGTTTCAAGCATGCGAGCGAGTGTCTGCAAAATTTCTTGAGCTCGCGCTCCTTTTTTAGCAGCCATTAGAGTCCTCCTTCTGTTTCTTGATTAGTAATTAGTGTTCCGACACCTTCGTCGGTGAAGATCTCTAACATTACCGCGTGATCGACTCGCCCATCAATAATGTGAGCAAAGGAGACACCAGCCTTAACCGCCTCTAGAGCACAGCGAATTTTGGGTAGCATTCCTCCATAGATGGTGCCATCAGCGATTAGTTGGTCAACTCGGTCTATATTTAGCCCAGTGAGAACTTCACCTTTGCTATCTTGTAGGCCTCCAACATTGGTTAGTAGCATAAGCTTCTCTGCGTTCAATATTTCAGCAACCTTTCCCGCTACTAGATCGGCATTGATGTTATAGGAAGCACCATCACTCCCTACGCCAATAGGTGCGATGACAGGGATGAAGCCGCTTTTCACTAACATATCAATGACCGACTTATTAATCGACTCGACCTCTCCCACATGGCCAATATCGATAATTTCTGGCACCGACATTTCGGGTGTCTGGTGTGAAACAACTAGCTTTTTTGCCTTTATTAACTGACCATCTTTCCCAGTTACTCCAAATGCTCGCCCCCCCGCGTTACCAATTAAATTAACAATATCCTTATTGATCGTCGCGCCGAGCACCATCTCTACAACGTCCATAGTTTTGGTGTCAGTTACGCGCATACCGTCAATAAACTTGGTCTTGATGGAGAGCCGATCCAACAACTCACCTATCTGCGGCCCTCCGCCATGAACTACCACCGGGTTAATACCTACAGCTTTCATTAAGACAATATCCCGAGCAAAACTTGCTTTGAGCCGCTCATCGACCATAGCATTGCCCCCGTACTTGACGACCACTGTTTTACCAGCGAATCTCTGGATGTAGGGGAGTGCTCGAGAAATTACTTGAGCGGTTGTTGCAGCTTCTTTGCGACTGAGTGACATAATTAAATATAGTCTTCTATGTGATTAATAAAGGGTCTGAGTTCTTCACGAAAACGCCGTTTGATTTCTTCTAATTGGATTTCATCTTCAGCTTCAAACCGTAAGGTTAAATTGGGAGTTGTGTTTGATGGTCTAACCAGTCCCCAACCCTGTTCATACTCTACGCGCATACCATCGACTCTGTTAATAGTAGCATCAGTAAAAAGACATCTATTGGTTAAGGTATCCATGAGTTCAAATTTTTCTGTTTCAAGCACAGGGACTAAAATTTCCGGGGTATAGCTGCTAGTCCTAAATTCACTAACCAGCTGATTAAGACTGGTTGCAGGAATTTCCTGGTCGCAGAGAATTTCTAATAACCGCACTGCTGCATACAGCCCGTCATCGAAACCGCTCCAACGATCATTAAAAAAAATGTGCCCGCTAAATTCGCCGCCAATCAGTGCATTTTTTTCCCGCACTGATTTTCTTATATGAGCATGACCAGTTTTACTCAGGACTGGAACACCACCACATTCTTCAACTATTTCGGTGAGCCGCTTGCTACTCTTAACATCAAAAACAATAGGAGACCCTGGATAATCCTGGAGTATGCCCTTAACAAAGATCATCATTAGCCGGTCTGGCCATACAATTTTGCCATTGCCAGTAACTACAACGAGTCGATCACCATCACCATCAAATGCAAGGCCTAATTCTGCTTGAGTTGCCTTTACCTTTGTAATTAAGGCTTTAAGATTCTTTTCATCCGAAGGATTGGGGTCATGATTGGGGAAATTCCCATCAACCTCGCAAAAGAGAGGTTCAACCACACAGCCCAAGCGCTCAAAAAGAGACACAGCGATTTGCCCTGCAACAGCGTTGCCACCATCAATAACTAGTTTAAAGGGATAATTAACTCTGCTGTCAGAGATAATGTGCTCCAAGTATTGGGGCGTGATCTCTAGATTAGTTAGCTTGGCTTTAATCTGCGACGGAAAGTGGTTGGCACTCATCATAGCTTTGAGTTCTTGTAGCCCATGTCCTGGAATCACATCTTTCTCAAGAACTATTTTGAATCCATTATAGGGCCCCGGATTATGGCTTGCGGTAACCATTATGCCGCAGGTTACGTTGGCTCTATGGTGAATGGCAAAGTTTAAGATGGGTGTAGTACTTTCCCCTAAATTGATTACCTCGCACCCTGAGAGTCTTAAGCCATTTGATAACGCTTCAGCGAGTTCAGCTGAGCTTAGTCTTCCGTCCCGGGCAATATAGATAGAACGTTGGTCTCGCTTGAGGACTAGTTGTCCGAGCGCCCTGCCTAGTCGCAGAGCAAATTCTTCGTCTAGCTCTGAGTAAGCCAGTCCACGGATGTCGTAGTCTCTAAAAACCGTATCTACAAGTACAAAATCATCTCTTTTAGAAAGAGGATCCGGAGGAGAGATTGCATTGGGTTGCGACAAATTCATTATTATTGGTCAAGGTGTGTCGGATTAATTTTGATAGCTATTTGAGCAACAAGATCTCTTGCAAGTTGGGCTTTGCTTCGTTTACTAAAAACAATTGTTGAATCAGCATCAATCCAACTGACTTCATTGTCATCGCTATTAAAACCAATGTCGGAACGAGATATATCGTTAGCTACAATAGCGTCCAGATGCTTTTGCTCTAGCTTTCCTTTCGCATAAGTCTCCACATCGTTGCTCTCCGCAGCGAACCCAATCACAAAGAGATCCTTAAAAGTACTTGCTACTGAGCTGACAATGTCGGGATTCTTTTCAAGACTAATGGTCATTTTGTCATCACCAGACTTAATCTTTTCTGAGGCGATAGATGCAGCCTTATAATCTGCTACAGCTGCAGTAGCGATGAATATATCAGCCCCTTCCGCAAACTCTAAAGCGGCTTGCTGCATTTCGTCGGCAGACATTACTAATATTCCCTGGCATTTCTCCGGAATCGATAAAGCTACTGGGCCTGATATGAGGGTGACATCTGCCCCCACATCAATGGCGGCAGCTGCAAGGGCATACCCCATTTTCCCTGAACTATGGTTGCTGATATATCGGACTGGATCTAGAGCTTCTCTGGTGGGACCAGCGGTGATGACCACTTTTTTCCCTTGTAAGACACCGCTATTAAATAAGCTTGAAGCTTGTTCGATAATAGAATCTGGCTGTTCCATTCGACCAGGACCTATATCACCGCAGGCCTGAGAACCACTCTCAGGACCAATAATAGTGACCCCACGGCGAGTTAAGTTGTTGATATTTTCAACGCTCGCAGAGTGACTCCACATGGCTTGGTTCATTGCTGGAGCAATTGCAACCTTAGCGGGGGTTGCTAAATAGATTGCGGCTAAAAGACTATCTGCTCTGCCGTGAACCATATTGGCAATGAAATCTGCGCTGGCCGGGGCAATCAGAAGTAGATCTGCCCACCGCGCCAACTCAATATGTCCCATCCCTGCTTCCGCTTTCTCATCCAGTAATCCAGTATGCACAGGATGGCCCGAAAGTGCTTGCATGGTTAGAGGGCGCAAAAATTCCTCTGCGCCAGGAGTCATAACGACACGCACTTCTGCTCCACGATCCTGGAGTCGCCTTACAACCTCAGCACTTTTATATGCTGCAATGCCTCCAGTGACGCCAAGAATTATCCGTTTATTTGATAGGCTACACATTTTCGGTCCAGACAGTCCTAGTTAAGCAAGGTAAGATACCATTATAGACAGGAATTCTATAGTGATAAATAAGGACTTACTATGGCTATACGTCACTGGCCTAAGGATCAAAGGCCCCGAGAAAAGCTTTTATTGAAGGGTGCTGGAGCACTTACCGATGCGGAATTACTAGCTATTTTTTTACGAACCGGATTGCCTGGGCTAAGCGCGATAGGCTTAGCGAGCCAGCTATTGGATCGTTTTGGCGGCATCGGGCCACTTCTCAAAGCAGATCAAAACAGTTTTAGTTCTGCTAAGGGCTTAGGCCCTGCAAAGTATTGTCAACTGCAGGCTACTTTGGAATTAACCCAGCGTTATCTTAAAGAACAATTAAACAACGGTTCAGTGTTCACCTCTCCAAAACAGGTGGAAGATTACCTTTCTGTTCAGATGCGGGATTATCAAAGAGAAGTTTTCAGCGTGCTACTGCTTGATTCGAAGCACCAATTGCTTAGCTATCACGAGTTGTTCCAAGGCAGCATAAATGAAACTTCTGTGCATCCTAGGGAAGTTGTGAAGTTGGCTTTAGGTAAAAACGCCGCCGCCGTGATTGTGGCTCATAATCATCCTTCGGGAGTAGCTGAGCCGAGTTTGTCAGATATAGCAATAACCCATAAGCTAAGGTCCGCTCTTGGGTTAATTGATATTCCTTTACTAGATCACTTTATTGTCGGTCGAGGTGAGATAACATCCCTAGCGGAGCAAGGGAAAATGTAATCTTGGGCAGAATCTTTGATAAGTCGCAAAATTGTTATGATTACGCTGTTTTCGTTTGATTCAGGAGGGGCTTTCTGGTATAAAACGCGCCTCCTTGAAAGGTCACCGGAATTCAAGGTTTAATTTTTTGGAATACTTTTGTCAAAAGGAGTTTTCCTTAGACAATAATCGGAATTAGAGGCAGGATAAATGTCCAGAGTATGTCAGGTCACAGGCAAGCGCCCAATGGCTGGAAACAATGTATCTCATGCGAAAAACAGAACTCGTCGTCGTTTTGAGCCAAACCTACACACCCATCGTTTTTGGGTTGAGGCGGAGAAGCGATTTGTTAAATTGCGCGTCTCTACCAAAGGAATGCGCATCATCGATAAAAATGGTATTGAAAACGTCTTGTCCGAGCTCCGAGCTCGCGGCGAAAAGGTTTAAGGAGATTACTGATGGCTAAATCAGCGAGAGAAAAAATTCGTCTAGTATCCAGTGCAGGCACTGGTCATTTTTATACGACTGATAAGAATAAGCGCAACATGCCTGAAAAGATGGAGATCAAGAAATATGATCCCACTATCCGCAAGCATGTGGTTTATAAAGAAGCAAAGATCAAGTAGTTCTCTGCGTGTCTGGATGGGCTTTGGGCCCTGGGAACATAGAAAATCCTGCCTTATTGGCGGGATTTTTTTTGCGTTGTGAATTAGATACGATTAGGAATAAAAAAAGCCCCAAATAAATTTGGAGCTTTTTAAAAATTTGCTAACAGCTATCTAGCGACAGCGGCAGAAATTAGTCAGCAATGACGTTCTCTGCTTGAGCGCCTTTTTGACCTTGAGTAACTTCCATCGTTACTGATTGACCTTCTTTCAATGATTTGAAACCTTCAGCTTGAATTGCGCTGTGGTGAACAAATACGTCACCGCCGCCTTCTTGCTCAATGAATCCAAAACCCTTACTGTCGTTAAACCACTTAACAGTGCCAGAAACTCTTTCCCCTGACATAATAACCTCACTTTAAAAATTTATACCGTTTAAGGCGTTAGAAATATCCAGCCTCATCACGGGGCTAGCCAATACCTTCTAAACAACAAACGCTGAATGGAAGACTTTTTCGTAATCTTTCGCACATAAGTAACGAATGTATAGATCCACGAACCCTGCAGTGTATTGTTTTTTTTCCAATTTGACTAATTTTGTTTAATTTTACGGTGAAAAAAGCCCTTTTTTACCCTATTTTTTGCCAAATTACGTTGTTTTTAGGAAAAATCCTAATCTTAGGGTGCGAGTTCAGTATAACTTCGGGCTGATGTTAAACGTCTTTATGATATTATTGCGCTGATTTTATTCTATAAAAATCTAGTGACGAAAGGAATATTATATGCTGTCCCAAGCTATTCTTAGCAGCCTCCAGAAAATTGTTGGGGAGAATCGCGTGCTATTTTCGTCAGAGGATTTGCAGCACTTTGGTATTGATCGAACCACAAACTGGCAGCCAAATCCTAGTGTAGTTGTGTTGCCCGGTTCAGTTGAAGAGATTCAGAGCATTGTTTGGCTTGCTAATGAATATTCTTTAGCTCTTGTTCCATCTGGCGGGCGCACCGGTTTGAGTGGCGGAGCCGTAGCCAAAGACGGTGAGATTGTTGTGGTTATGGATCGCCTAAACAATTTGTTTGATTTTAATTCTACTGACCGAACTGTGACCGTCGGTGCCGGAATGGTGACTGAGGCTTTACAAAAAATTGCTGCTAATGAAGATCTATTTTATCCGGTCGACTTTGCATCTTCTGGGTCAAGCCAAATCGGTGGCAACATAGCGACGAACGCTGGAGGCATTAATGTTATTCGCTATGGTATGACACGGGAGTGGGTGGTAGGGCTTAAGGTAGTAACTGGAGCAGGAGACGTTTTAGATTTCAATCATGGATTGATAAAAAACAATACAGGTTATGATTTTCGCCATCTCTTTATCGGTTCAGAAGGTACTCTTGGTGTTATTTGCGAGGCAACTATTCAACTAACCAAGCCACCTGAAGAGTCTGTGGTCTTAATGCTGGGGGTGGATAACTTTCATGCAATCCTAGATGTGTTAAAAACATTTAATAGTCAAATTAATCTAATGGCGTTTGAATTTTTTTCACAGTTTGCGCTTGATAAGGTAGTTGAGCATCAAGGACACAGTGCTCCGTTTGATACACGGGCTCCTTTTTACGCGCTCTTGGAATTTGAGGCCAAAAGTGCTCAGATCCTAGATACAGCAATGGAACTGTTTGAGTATTGCGTAGAGCAGGGTTGGGTAATTGAGGGTATTGTTAGTCAGAGTGAATCTCAGGCAAAGAAATTGTGGAAGTTAAGAGAGGATATCTCTGAGACACTCTGGCATTACCAGCCATACAAAAATGATATATCTGTGCGCGTGTCTCGAATGCCAGATTTCCTGAAGGAAGTAGACGATTTGGTAGAGCAGTATTATTTAAATTTTGAGGTCGTCTGGTATGGGCATATTGGAGATGGAAACTTACATTTAAATATACTTAAACCAAACGAGCTGTCCAGTGAGGAATTCACCGAAAAATGTAAGGGCGTCAGTGATAAAATTGGCCGGTTAGTATCAAAATATCAAGGAAGCATAAGTGCTGAGCACGGCGTTGGGCTTCTAAAAAAAGACTACCTGCATTATTCTAAATCTGAGACAGAGATTAATTTAATGCGCTCGGTAAAGAATATATTTGATCCTAACGGAATTTTGAATCCAGGAAAGTTATTCAATAGAGCTGAAAACTAGCGTAATCACGATAAAGGACTAACAATGATTGAGCCAATGACAGAGAGTGACAATTCTTTACAAAACGAAAAAGACAAAAATATTGCTCTGCTGGTATACCTGCTGTTGGGGTTGGGGTTTTTAACCGGCGGACTTACCGCTGTTGCAGCGATGATTATCAACTATATCAAGATGGATGACATTCGAGGGACTTGGATTGAGAGTCACTTTCGTTGGCAGCTGAATACCTTTTGGTATGGACTATTGTGGAGCTTTCTTGCTTTCTTGACATGGATTGTTCTTCTTGGGTGGTTTAGTGGGGCATTGGTAACACTTTGGTTAATCTATAGAATTGCCAAAGGTGCTATATACCTGAACGACGGCAAACCAGTTATTTTTTAAATCGCAGCTTGATTGAGTGCTGAAATTATTCTGCATTGTGAAAATGGAATCTTTGTATGCATATGTATAGGCATATTGTTGATGGAATAAAATTGGATCTTCCTATCGGAAAAGTTGTTTGCGTTGGCAGGAACTACGCAGCGCATGCAAGAGAGTTAAATAACCCTGTTCCCACCGCACCTGTGCTGTTCATCAAGCCGAGCACCTCGCTATCTCCAATGGCTGATTCAATCACAATTCCCTCCGTGCATGGAGAGTGTCATTTTGAAACGGAAATGAGCTTACTCATAGGCAGCAACCTTAAAAATTGTGACCTAAAGGAAGCGCAAAACGCAATCCTTGGTGTAGGACTTAGTTTAGACCTAACTCTGAGGGAATTGCAGCAAGAACTTAAAGAGAAAGGACTTCCTTGGGAAAAAGCGAAAGCATTTGATGGAGCCTGCCCTACCTCAGACTTTATTTCAATCGGTCAATGTGGAGATTTGCAGACTCAGCAGATTGTGTTGAATCAGAATGGAGAGGTTCGACAAAATGGCAGCACCTCAGACATGCTAACGCCAGTAGGCGATTTGCTTGTTTATATAAGCCAATTTTTTACACTTTTACCGGGGGACATCGTTCTAACAGGCACACCAGCGGGGGTTGGGCCATTAAAGGATGGTGATAGGCTAATATTAAGCCTATCTGATCTTATTCATTTTAAAACTGAGGTCCATACCTCTCAGGACAGTCCAGCATGAGTATTAGTAAGGGAATATATAAGCACTTTAAGGGTAATCTTTATCAGGTTATAGAGGTTGCTACCCATAGTGAAACGCGGGAGCAGCTTGTTGTTTATCGAACACTTTATGGCGATTACAGCATGTGGGTGAGACCCTTGACGATGTTTCAAGAGACTGTCGAAGTAGATGGTCAGCAGGTCCCGCGATTTAGTTTTGTTGAGCCCAGTGATTGATGCTATTTATTGCGAATGGAGTTTCAATCCCTGAGATAGAACTAGATTTCTCAGCGATACGTGCCCAGGGCCCAGGTGGGCAAAATGTTAATAAGGTTTCATCTGCAATCCATTTACGTTTTGACATTCAACAGTCATCACTACCAGACTTTTACAAACAAAGATTATTGAAGCTTAATGACCAACGTATTTCCAAAGATGGGGTTGTCATTATTAAGGCACAACGTTATCGCAGTCAGGACAAAAATCGTGTGGAAGCATTGTCCAGATTACAGCTCCTTGTTCAGTCTGCAGGATTTACAGCAAAACCAAGACGACCTACGAAACCTACTCGAGGCTCTCAAATGAGGCGAATGGATAAGAAATCTCAGCATGGTAAAAAGAAAATTATGCGCGGGAAACCGAGTCTGGATTAGATCTTATGAATGAACTTAATAGCCACCCTTTTGATCGGCTTACACCTGATCTACTTATCGATGCCGTAGAAAGCCAAGGGTTTATTTGTGATGGTCGATTTTTAGCTCTTAATAGCTACGAAAATCGTGTTTATCAGATAGGCATTGAAGCGCAAACACCAATGATTGCCAAATTTTATCGTCCCGAGCGCTGGAGCGATGATCAGATTTTTGAAGAGCATCAATTCTGCTTTCAGTTACAAGAACAAGAATTGCCAGTGGTATGTCCCTGGATTAATACTGAGGGAGTCAGTATTAGTCATTATCAAGGATTCAGATTTGCACTCTATGAGCGCAAGGGTGGACATGCCCCTGAGTTAGATAATCTGGACAATTTATTTATTCTTGGACGCTTACTTGGAAGGTTCCATGGGGTTGGAGCCTCTCAGCCGTTCATACACCGCCCTATGTTGAATGCGAGTAATTTTGGTTGGGAGTCGTATGAGCTTATCAGTCAAAAATTTATGCCAAGAGAACTCAGTCTTGCATATGATTCACTGGCGATAGATGTCCTTAATACTGTTGATCAAATCCTTGGTGATTATGGGAGCATTAACAATATTCGTGTTCATGGAGACTGCCATTCAGGAAACATATTATGGCGCGATGATTATCCGCACTTTGTAGATTTTGATGATGCGAGAATGGCGCCAGCTATCCAAGACTTATGGATGTTGCTTTCTGGGGATCGACACGAACAAACAACCCAGATGGCAGAATTAATCGAAGGTTACAACGAGTTCTATAGCTTTGATTATCGAGAACTGCGGCTTGTTGAAGTTTTTCGGACTCTCAGAATTATGCATCATAGTGCTTGGATCGCAAGACGCTGGTCTGACCCAGCGTTTCCGCATGCATTTTCTTGGTTTGATTCACCACGCTATTGGAGTGACCATATTCTTTCATTAAGAGAGCAGTTAGCCGCACTAAATGAACCGCCCATTGAAGTTAGGCTCTAAAGCCTTACCAGTTATAGTTCACGCCTATGCTGAGGCTACGATCGATTTTTCCAATTCCTTCAGCAGGCTGATTATCGTAATTCCATTTGAGGGCAACTTTTGTAAATAAATCTTCGACTAGGGGAAAGTCGAAGCCCATATCAGCATTAAATTGGCTGTTGTCTGCATCCTCAACTGATATTAATAGTTGGTTAGTATGGAAAAATTCAATATTCTCAAAAAACATCTTTTTATAGTTAGTCGTCCAGTTCCACGTCAGTCTTTGATCTTTTTTATCTCGCAAAAGCCGTTGATCTGGCGTGGCGACAATAAACGTTTCGCTGATCCAAGTGAGTCCGGTTTCTAAGGATAACGCACCCTTATCTGTTTCCCAAAATTGCTTGCCGACAAGGCTCCCTACAGAGTAAAACTGATCTATTCCCCGATTATCATTAGCGCCAAAAGAAGTGGCGTTGCTCCAGTACCAGTCATCGTTAAAAAACCAGTCAAAAGCATAGCCTAAGTCATAATTTTCCTTTGGTTGGTTGCCATCTTCACGACGTGTTTGGTAATAAAGATCCCCAGTATGTCTGATATTCTCGTTACGCCACGCCAGGTCTACTGAAATATCCCATTCCTCGCGATCCTCGTTGCCGCTGCGAAGCATGCCAGACAATCCGATAGTACCTTCTAGAGATTCATAAGATAATTCGCTGGGAAGATCAGTAATCGCCGTTGCAGGCATCTCTGTTTCCGCGGTTATAGACGCCACGTCATCCAAAGCAATAGTTAAAGGCCCAAAGATGTCTGACTGCCAAAATAGGTGAGATTCAGTTTCTCCAGTTTTTGTACCTTGTAAGCTATCACCATTGGTTAATATAATTTGGTCAGCTATGGATTTAGTAGAAAGCAGCAATACTAGAATTGCAGTGGAGTGAAGCATTCCTCGGATCATAACTATAACTTCTCGACAGGTTGCGTTGGTAAAAATGTACTGACATAATTTTGCGGCGGCATGATAGCACTTTCACTTTGGTTGTTGGAACTTGGACTTAGGATAGCAGTACACGCATTTTTAGAAGTTAGAGAGTTGTCAGTTTTTAAGGTTAATTGTCGAGAGATAATTATGAGTGATTTACCGATAGAATTAAAATATGCTTCTAGTCATGAATGGGCAAGATTAGATAGTGATGGAACAGTAGTCATTGGTATTACCAACCATGCTCAGGAAGCCCTCGGAGATGTGGTCTATGCAGAGTTGCCTGAGGTGGGTACAGAAATTGATGCTGGATCAGAAGTGGCTGTGGTTGAGTCAGTTAAAGCTGCATCCGACATTTATTCTCCAGTATCAGGAGAGGTAATTGAGATCAATCCTACACTAGAGGACGAGCCTGAGATAGTTAATCACTCACCCTATGCTGATGGATGGTTATTTCGAATAAAAGTGACCAATACCCATGAATTGCAAGATATGATGGATGCGGATGAGTATCTTTTGGTTATTGAAAAGGACTAGTTCCGAAGGGATATTATTGGCCAACCTCTGCGTTCTGACTCTTTATGGAGGGCATCATCTGGATCAACAGCGAAGGGATGATCGACTTCTTGCAAAAGAGGCAAATCATTGATGGAGTCACTATAAAAGTAACTTCCTTCAAGAGACTCATTGTTTTCCGTTAGCCAATCCTTGAGGCGCTCGACTTTTCCTTCTCTAAACGTTGGGGTGCCAATAATTTTACCGGTAACACGGCCGCTGATAACTTCGGGATCGGTAGCAAGGAATTCATCAATGTCTAATGATGCAATTATTGGCTCGACAACTAATCTATTGGTGGCGGTAATCACTAATAGCCGATCACGGGATTGACGGTGTTTTTCAATCAATTCATTGGCTTGAGATAATTTCATCGGTTCAATAACTTGAGCCATAAACTTTTCATGGAGTTGATTCAACTCAGTGGTAGTCATATTGATTAAGGGAGATAACGAAAATTCAAGATAGGCAGATATGTCTAATTTTTCGGCTTCATAGTCAGCAAGAAATTTATCGTTCATTGCCCTGTATTCTGATGGATTGACTTTCTTTTGATCAATTAGAAATTCGCCCCAGCAGTGATCGCTATCGCCCGCGATAAGGGTGTTATCAAGATCGAAAATTGCCAGAGCCATTGTTTTGCCGAATGAGTTTCAAGTAATTACGAGGATAGCGGTCATATCACCATGGCTCAAGAGAAAATTGCTGATGTCTCAGTGATAACTGAAGGTTACTCAGTCTTTGGGCAGCTCTAAGTAACGCAAAGAGTTGTTAAATAGCCAATAGGGCAGCGTGAAACCAAAGCGCAACAAGTACAAGTAGTCCTGAAAAAAAGGTCAACATTCTAAACTTCACATTATTACTGCCAAGGTGAATATAGGCATGTACATAACGCAGTAGTACAAAAAGCCAGGCTAATGCCTGCGCTGCGAGATTATCCAAATCCATGATCATGTGAAGAGTCGCTATCACATAAAAAAGCGTGGGCACTTCAAATTGGTTATTAAAACTCCGCGTTGTTTTGGCGACATTCTCTGGTAAGGCTTCTCCTGACATCAGTCTGAAATAAGAAATTTTCATTTCGCCATTTTTTACACTGGCGATACGCGCTTTAACGGCGGCAAAAGCCAGAGCGACAGTTAACATAAACATAGCAAACATGGGGAAAAACATTTGAGTATTCCTTTAAGGCCGTTTGAGTGGCTCGATACTATCAAGATTTTCCCGAGAATAAAGGGAAATCAAAAGCCCATTCCTTGATAATCCGTAACAAGCCATGACACTATAGACTGTGGAACAATAGATCCGCTAGGACGAAACTAATTTAAAGGATGAGATACAGTGGTTGATAAAGATGGTTTTCGCTCGAACGTTGCCATAGTCATTAGTGATGGTAGAGGCAAGGTGTTCCTAGCTAAAAGGCTGGGACAGCAATCTTGGCAGTTTCCCCAAGGTGGCGTTGATAAGGGTGAGTCCGCCGATCAAGCTTTATTTCGAGAACTTTATGAGGAAGTAGGGCTAGAGTCATCAGATGTGAAAATCATCCAGCGTAGTAAAAAGTGGCTTCGCTATCATATACCTCCATCAATGCAGAGAAAGAATTCAAAGCCTCTATGTATTGGCCAAAAACAAAAATGGTATTTTCTTCAGCTAACTGGGGATACATCAAAGGTTTGCTTTGATACCTCAGGTAGCCCTGAATTTGACGGCTGGCAATGGGTCAACTACTGGTATCCCATAAATTCCGTGGTATCTTTTAAACGGAATGTGTATCGCAATGCTTTACATGAGTTCGCTGCTGCAAATATGCGCTTTGAGCAGCAGGCGGCGAGAGCGTAAAAATGCTGTCATCTCTGCGTACAATTGTTCAAGAAGTAAATGGCGCTCGGAGTTTATCCGAAGTTTTAGCGATCATCGTCAAAGAAGTACGTGATGCCATGAGCGCAGGAGTTTGCTCAGTCTATCTGTTTGATGAATCGGATCAGAACTACGTTTTAATGGCTACAGAGGGCCTTCGCCAAGAATCAATTGGAAAGGTGCGCATGGCCATGAGAGAGGGCTTGGTAGGGCTGGTGGCTGCAAAAGAGGAGCCTCTAAATCTTCAAGATGCAGATCAACATCCTAACTTTGCTTATTTTGAAGAGACTGGTGAGGCGCCCTTTCATTCATTTCTTGGTGTCCCAATTATTCACCACCGAAAAGTACTAGGAGTTCTAGTTCTTCAGCAGGAAACTCGACGCCGGTTTGCTTCTGAAGAAGAAGCGTTTGTGGTCACTGTATGTGCGCAATTGTCAGGAGCGATAGCTCATGCTGAGGCAACAGGAGCTCTGCGCCAATTAGCGTCTGCAGGAAGAGGCAAGAGTAAAGAGGCAGTATTCCCCGGCATTCCTAGTTCGTCAGGAGTAGGAATTGGCCGAGTGGTTCTCGTCACTTCTAGCTCCGATTTAAAGATGGTTCCAGAACGACTAACTGATAACCCCAGCGCAGAAGTTAAACTATTTCGTGAGGCGCTGAAAGCTACCAAGCGAGATATGCGCAATTTAGGTAATGGTTTATCAGGTAAGTTAAGTGCAGAGGAATTTGCTCTTTTTGAGGTCTATATTCGGTTACTTGATGATCGGGTGCTCATCAACGAAGTTATCTCTGCGATTAAACTGGGTCAGGCTGCGCCAAGTGCCTGGAGTACAGTAATTCTCAAACACGTGAGGACCTTCCAAAAGATGGATGACCCTTACTTGCGCGAGCGAGCAGCTGACGTAAATGACTTGGGTGTNCGTGTACTTGGATACTTGCAGGCTAAAGATAAAGATAGNGCTCCGATGCCACGCAGAATTGTGTTGGTTGGTGANGATTTGTCNGCTACAGCGTTAGCAGATATTCCTGTTCANCGCTTGGTCGGTATTATTTCTCTTAAAGGATCTAGCAACTCACATATGGCNATTGTTGGCCGAGCTTTGGGTATTCCGACCGTCATGGGAGCGATTAACCTTCCGTGGGTTGAGCTAGAAGATCAAGAGCTCATTGTCGATGGATCCACCGGAGATGTTATAAGTAGGGCGACACGATCGGTTCGTCGGCATTATGTGCAACGTCAGCGAGAAGAGAAGCTGTTCAATAAGGATTTAGAAAAGCTCAGGGATATTCCATGCCACACTCCTGATGGAATTAGATTTTCCCTNTGGGTAAATACTGGTTTAAGGCAAGACACGGCAAGATCACTAAAAAGTNGCGCCGAAGCTGTGGGTCTTTTTCGAACTGAAATTCCTTTCTTAATGAGGACAAGTTTCCCCACTGAAGATGAACAAATAGAAATTTATCGAGANCAGCTCTCNGATTTTGCTCCTCGCCCAGTGACGATGAGAACCTTGGATATTGGTGGAGATAAAGATTTACCCTATTTCCCCATTGAAGAAGANAACCCATTTTTAGGTTGGAGAGGAATTCGAATATCCTTGGATCATCCGGAGATATTTTTGGTTCAAATAAGAGCGATGTTGCGCGCCAGTGAAGGNATTAATAACTTACGTATTATGCTCCCGATGATTAGCAATGTCCCTGAGCTTGACCGAGCGTTACAGCTCATTGAGCGAGCCTACCAGGAGCTAACCCAAGAAGAGGGTTACACGATTAAGCGTCCTTTGATTGGAGCTATGATTGAAGTGCCTGCCGCAGTTTATCAGGTAAAAGAAATAGGTCGGCGTGTTGACTTCATGTCAGTTGGGACGAATGACTTAACGCAGTATTTACTGGCTGTTGATCGAAACAATCCCAGAGTCGCAGATTTGTATCATACTTTACACCCTAGTGTTTTGAGGGCGCTAAAACAAATCTATGATCAGGCCTCGAGCGTTAATTGCCAGCTTAGTATTTGTGGAGAGATGGCCGGTGACCCCCTGAGTACTGTGATTCTTTTGGGTTTAGGCTATGAGACTTTTTCGATGAGTGCAAGNAGCTTGCTTAGAGTGAAATCAATATTACTTAATGTNTCCAGGAAAGATGCGAAACTNTTATCTAAGAAGGCATTGAAAATGTCAAGTTCGAAGGAAATTATCACNTTTCTAGCGCAATCTCTNAATCAACCGGATGTTATTAAGCTGCTCAAAACAACAAGTCCAAAACCTCGATCGGACAGCACCAAANTAATTGCTTAGTATTTGATAGTCNAACTGATTAANCCCCAGTTTTTTTCCATTTTCAAAANNTTGTTCTGCCACGCTAACCTTTCCTTCTTNAGACACTATTANAGCTGTTGCGGCGCGGGTACCATATCCTTCTGAGACGATAAAAGGCGATGAAAGCAGTGCTTCCCATTCCGCAGTAATTCCCGTATCGGGGAGTAAATGAGGCGCATAAGTCTTTTCTAAAGTGAGTGTATTTAGCAATGTGGGTAAGGTGGCTTGATTCATAGTGTCTGCAGATAACGTTCTTTTTAGTTGCTCTCGAGCATGATCTACCTTGGGCCAAGGGCTGTCTAAGCGATGATTACTAAGAGCATAAACACCCGGTTCAATCACCTGCACTGGATCCCCCTGATTATTGAGATANAGCAAGGATATGCCATCAAAAATAATCAAATTAAATCCATCGTAATCTGACANGTTATTATTAAGAGAGCTNGCCCACTGATGTACATCCTCAGTTGAAGAAAGAAACCTAGTAACCAGTTCGCCNCGAGAGCGNGGNTTATCTTGTGACATGNCGTTACGNCGAATATCNCGAAAGTTNGTNACTGCTGCAAAGCGCCCATTTCTCGANANNCCAAGCCAAGTACCCNNNGCTTGNTGATCTCGNCCNGCAAGAATTNCCTCGTCAGNCCACCAATGCATTGGGAGCGTTGGCCGTTCATAAAATTCNTCTCTATTAGAGATGACAATNANCGGCGCATCGGAANGCATATGNAAAGCAANGGCAAGTAANCACATACAAAACAGTATAACTNTTTCTCTTTTTCTCTGTCATCATTCTTGGCAGTAANGGACAGAAACCGCTATGATCATANCCCCGAATANTTAAGAGAAGCNCCTCCTAATGTTGTCTTACCCATCTATAGATCCCGTGGCCTTATCTGTCGGACCGTTGCAGGTTCATTGGTATGGTGTTATGTACCTTTTGGCCTTTCTTGTTGCCTGGCGTTTAGCGCTGCGCAATAGCCAACGGCCGTGGTCCCCGATTAAGAAGAATCAGGTGGAAGATCTAATTGTTTATGGAGCCTGGGGCGTCATCTTAGGCGGTCGTATTGGCTATATGTTTTTTTACAGTGCGGACAAGTGGCTGGCGGACCCCGCTATGTTGATTCGTATTTGGGAGGGTGGAATGTCTTTCCATGGCGGGTTNATGGGTGTTGTTATAGCAATACTTATCTACAGTCGGAAATATCAAATTTCTTTTCTCAGTTTAGGTGATTTTGCAGCCCCGTTAGTACCTACTGGTCTTATGTTTGGCCGCTTNGGTAACTTTATTGGTCAAGAGCTTTATGGAAGGCCGACCGATGTGCCTTGGGCTATGGTGTTTCCCGCTGATCCAGAATTGTTACCAAGGCATCCATCGCAGCTGTATGAGGCAGCTTTAGAGGGGCTTGTCTTATTCCTGATTATCAACTGGTTTGCTAGCAAACCCCGTTTACGCGGAGAAGTTGGCGGTCTGTTTTTAATTCTATATGGCGTATTTCGATTTTGTGTTGAATTTGTACGACAGCCAGATGCACAGTTTTCGGGCCAAGCGGCGCTGCTTGAATCGTTTAACTGGATGACCAGAGGACAAACTCTGTGTATCCCTATGATTATTGTGGGGCTATGGTTGATGCGCAAAAGTGTTCAAGGATTACTTAAGGGTGAGCGCTCCTAATGCAACAATATTTGGATTTAGTCCGCCATATTCGAGATCACGGTGTCAAAAAAGAAGATCGCACCGGTACTGGGACAGTGAGTATTTTTGGACACCAGATGCGTTTTGATTTGGCCCATGGATTTCCTTTAGTAACGAGNAAAAAAGTACACCTAAAATCTATTTTNCATGAACTATTGTGGTTTATTCGCGGTGACACCAATATTCGTTACCTTGTAGAAAATGGTGTGGGAATATGGAATGACTGGCCTTATCAAAATTGGCTACGGGAGACAGGCCAAGACACTTCCTTAGAAATGTATTCGCCCGAGTGGCGCGCAGTGATGAAAGAGTTTATCGAAAAAATTAAAACTGACAGCGACTTTGCTGCGCAATATGGTGACCTCGGCCCCGTTTATGGAAAGCAATGGCGGAATTTTGGGGGAGTTGATCAGCTGACCCAATTAATAGAAGACATCAAGAGTAATCCAGACTCCAGAAGATTAATTGTTTCAGCTTGGAATCCACAGGACATTCCTGTCATGGTCAAGTCTGGGTTGCCCCCCTGCCATAGTTTATTTCAGTTTTATGTAGTGGATGGGAAATTAAGTTGTCAGCTNTACCAGCGCAGTGCCGATGTATTTCTCGGGGTGCCCTTCAATATAGCTTCCTACGCCATACTCACCATGATGATCGCCCAGGTCTCGGGCTTAGGGCTTGGTGATTTTGTGCACACCTTTGGTGATGCGCATCTTTACCTTAATCATATGGATCAAGTAGAGGAGCAACTATCGCGATCAACCTTTGATTTACCTACAATGAAAATTAATTCCCAGGTTACCAGTTTGTTTGATTTTGTCTTTGATGATTTCGAGCTGCAAAACTATCAATCACATGGACCGATTGCGGCACCCGTTGCTGTTTAAGAGGCTTATTCTATGAAAATATCGCTCATTGTTGCCGTTAGCCGTAATGGCGCGATTGGACTTAACAATCAACTCCCTTGGTATTTGCCAGAGGACCTTAAGTACTTTAAATCAGTAACCATGGGTAAGCCTTTAATTATGGGCCGTAAAACCTTTGACTCTATCGGTCGACCCCTGCCGGGTCGAGCAAATATTGTTCTCACCAGAGACCCTCAGTGGACTTCGGATGGCGTAGAAGTGGTGCAGTCCGTAGAGCAAGCGCTGGTGGCAGGCGAAATAGCCTGTGAGGCCGCCGATGTTGATGAAATTATGGTGATTGGAGGCGAGCAAATTTATCGTATGACTATTGACCTTGCGGACCGAATTTACTTGACACAGGTTGATGCGGATGTAGAGGGAGACGCATTTTTCCCTGACATCGATCTTAATAATTGGTCTCAAACTAGCGTCAAATTACCGGAAATTATTGACNAACATCCCTATCAGTTTTTGGTTTTGGATCGGGGCTAAATTATCTTATCTGATGTATTAACACCGGCGNTGAGTCTAGTTTGTTAATTAATGGATTCAATGATNCAGAGNTAATTATTATTCAATAGATATCGGTAAGGAAACGCAAAGAAATATTTGTTACCTTAAGTAACAGAATTTACGGTTAAAGCATGAAAGCTTCATTTTGCGGCCCACCGTGTTGATTCTTAAAGTTGAGACTGTTAAAAAGAACGACCGAGAAAGTATCTACGACTTTTCTTGAACGAAGGCAATGTCCTAAATTGCCGTAAGAATATTAAACTGATAGACCCAAATTGAGGGAACCATGAAAAAGCAACCACTAAAAGCATTGGCACTTATAAGCGCTCTTGTCGTTGGTCTGACTGCAACTGCAGTTCAGGCAACCGAAGTGAGCGATGTGCTGAAAGCTGGAGCCGCTAAGGTTCAAACAGCCAAAACGTCGCAGACCAAGGTTGATCGCATTGCTGATCAAACTGATGAGCTGTTACAAGAATTCAAACAGGTAAATAAGCAAATCGAATCTTTGCGGGTCTATAATTCGCAGTTAGACCGTCAGATTGACAGTCAGAAGGTAATGATGGCTGANCTGAANGAGTCTATTGCTAATGCTACGGTCATTGAGCGAGGCGTTACGCCACTCATGGTTAGTATGCTNGCTGGGCTTGAAGATTTTGTTGCGCTCGACATGCCGTTTAAGAAAGANGATCGTCTTGATGCAATTGCTGANTTAAATNTAAATCTNGATAGCGCCAAATTTTCTGCGGCCGAAAAATTCCGTCAAATTCTTGAGCTATATGATATTGAGTCTGAGTACAGCTTGTCTCTGGAGTCATACCGAGACATGATCGACATCAATGCAGATGGATCGGAAGTTGAAGTTGATATGCTTCGAATTGGTCGAGTCGCCTTGATGTATCAGACAAAAGANAAGTCTCAGTCCGGAGCTTGGAACANGACTACTGGTTCTTGGGAGACGCTGGATTCTGAATATCGTCGACCAATTGATCAGGGTATTCGCATTGCTAAGAAACTGAATACTCAGGACGTCATGGAAATGCCAATTACAGCGCCGGAGGCAGCACAATGAAAACTAAATTTGTTAATGTTTTTGCGGCCTTTATAGCCGTTGCCGCTTTCAGTTTGCCGGCATTTGGTCAAGATGCTAAAAGCTTGGATGAGTTACTACAGATGATTGAAAGTTCGTCTATTTCTGAGACGGCAGATTCTCGCCAGCGTGAAGCTGCATTTAAGGGTGATCAACGCAAGCAGGCTCAGTTACTCAAACAAGCTGAGAGCTCTAAAGCCGCTGAAGAACGTCGTTCAGACCGACTAGAGCAAACTATTCGAGATAATGACATCCAGATTGCTAAGCTCCGTGAACAGCGTGACAAGCGACTCGGATCTCTTAAAGAGCTATTTGGTCATCTTACAGGAGCTGCCGGTGATATTCGTGCAAACTTGAATCAGTCGATCGTCAGTGCGCAGATTCCTGGACGTACAGAGTTTCTTGATGAATTGATTGCCAAAATGAGCAGTGATACCCGTTTGCCCTCCATCGAAGACATTGAGCAATTATGGTACGAGCAACAGCGAGAAATGGTTGAGAGCTCACGTATTGTTAGTTTCAATCGATCAGTGCTACTTGCCAACGGCGAGCAAGCTGAAATGGATGTCGTGCGAGTTGGTACTTATAACCTTGTCGCAAATGGTATGTATCTTGAATACAGCCCGACCACCGGATTAGTGTCAGAGCTAGCTCGACAGCCAGCTGGGCATCAGGCGGGCGCTGCAGATTTACAAGCAGCAACTTCTGGCTTCACTAAGATGGGCTTAGATCCAACTGGTCCGTTAGGCGGCGGTTTGCTGCGTGCTTTGATTAATACTCCAACGTTGATAGAACGTTGGCACTTTGGCGGTATTGTAGGTTATGTGATCACTGCAGTATTTGCTTTTGCAATTGCCTTAGCCGCTTGGCGTTTCGTTGTTTTAATGGGGATGTCTAGCAAAGTTACTGCGCAACTCCAATCTGATACCTCAGACACTGATAATCCGCTGGGTAGAGTGTTGCAGGTCGCCGCAGATAACCCAAAGCTTGATGCAGAGTCCTTGGAGTTGAAATTGCACGAAGCCGTTCTCAAAGAACGACCTGAAATCGAATCAGGCCTGAACCTACTGAAAGTTATTTCGATGGTGGCGCCTTTGATGGGTCTTTTGGGAACAGTAACCGGTATGATTATTACCTTCCAGATGATTACTTTATTTGGTGCTGGAGATCCGAAGGCAATGGCTGGAGGTATTTCTCAAGCGTTGATTACGACGGTACTAGGTCTGGTGGTTGCAATTCCAACGGTTCTTATGCATACCCTTGTTAACGGAAAAGCTCAGCGTATATTGCACGTTCTAGAAGAGCAAAGCGCTGGTATTGTGGCTGGTTCAGTAGAGGGCCGCTAACATGTTTTTCGTTGATACGATTGCGGAAATGGGTAAATTTATGGATTCAGGAGGCGACGTCCTTTGGGCGATCGTCATCCTGCTATTCGTTATGTGGACCCTTATTTTTGAGCGCATGTGGTATCTCCGTTCTATGGTAGGCGCTGACGTTCAAAGAGCTCTTGATAGTTGGGAGCAGCGCAAAGAACGTAAGTCTAAACACGCTCATCAAATTAGAGAAAAACTAATCTCCGAAGTAAGTATAGAGATTGATACTAATATGATGATGATCAAAACCCTCGTCGCCGTGGCACCCTTGTTTGGGTTGCTAGGTACAGTGACAGGAATGATTACAGTGTTCGACGTTATGGCGTTTACCGGCGGCGGCGATGTCAAAGCAATGGCAGGGGGCGTTTCTAAAGCAACAGTACCGACTATGTCGGGAATGGTAGCCGCGCTATCAGGAGTGTTTGGCATGACCTATGTCGAACGTGTTGCAGAGCAGGAAAAGAATCTCCTAGAAGATCATTTGATCATGGATCACTAAGTGGCTGATGTCGGATTTCCGGCATCACCTATGAGAAAAAACTATGCGTAATAGAAGAGGCAAATCACAGGCACAAGGGCAGACAATTGATCTGACCCCTATGCTAGACGTGGTTTTCATTATGTTGATCTTTTTCATTGTTACCGCAACTTTTATTAAATTACCGGGGCCGGTCGTTAATAAAATTGATACCACTACCGATGATTCGTATAAGAAAGTCGGTATATTGGTGGCGGTGACAGAGGTAAATGAATACTGGATTGATAAAAAGCGAGTTGAGGCGAGTGCGCTGAAAATTAATTTAACTCGTTTGTTCAATGAAAATCCTAAGGGCGGCATGGTTATCCAGGCCGATAATGAGTCCAATATTGAATCGCTTGCCAAAGTGGCTGATATCGCTCGCGATATCGGGATCGCTCCGGTAGCTATTTCTGTAGAAAATGACTGAGTTAATAGAATGACTGGATTAAGAGTTGGAGTATCTGCTGCGCTTGGATTAACGGTTACGTTGGGATTAGTTTTCTTGATGTTTACGTTAATCGATTCCGGCAGCAAAGAGTTGGATGAGGGAGATATCATAAAGATCCCTGATTTCTTGCACGTTGAGCGTGAGTTGACAGAGAATGCCAAAAAAACCGACGTTAAAAAACCCGATGAGCCGGAAACACCGCCACCTGAAATCCCAGAAGATAAGATTGATTTTGAGGTTCCGGACAATGCTGTAAGTATGGCAGCGCCAGTTGTCAGTAGTGGTCTTAATGCCTCAATGGGAACGTTTGCACGTGATTCAGATTTTATTCCTGTTTATGTGCCGCAACCACAGTATCCGCGACGAGCGCAAACCCGGGGTAAAGAAGGTTATGCTGTGGTAGAGGTGATCATTACTACTACTGGTGGAGTTCGTGATCCGAAGCTGCTGGAGGAATTACCCGAAGGCTGGGGATTTGGTCGAGCAGCAGTCAAGGCGGCAACAAAGCTAAAGTATAACCCTCGAGTAATCGACGGAGTCGGTCAAGAAGTACCTGGCGTGTTATATAAATTTTCCTTCAATATGGCTAAATAAGGAGTTATCAATGTCCAATAAATTACAACTTCTAGCTGTAGTGGGGGCTTTACTTCTGTTGCCCTCCGTTGCGACTGTTGTGTCACCGGACTCAGTTTTTGCATCATCAGTGATGGCTGCAGAGGAAAAGAAAGTTCCGAAGTATAAGGATGTAAAAACGCGAAAGCGCGCGTCAGTCGGTAAATCCTGTGCAAAGGCGCTAGATAAACTTCAGGGAGAGAAAGGGCCGATCACTCTTGCCACTGCAGCAGACGAAAAAACTGACGTTTCAGGGCTATGGACCGAAGCTAAAAATATGCTCAGTAATATTGAGGCTCGGGAGAAACTTTGTTCATCTCCTTACGAATTAACTCGGGTCTGGAATCTGCAAGCCTATGCAAGCTATTCTTTGGATGATCTCCCTGCTGCTATCCGCTATTACAAAAAAATAGTAGAGAGTGAAGGTGCTGAGGAGGAGTTTAGACTTGATACTCGTCTCACTTTAGGGCAATTTTATGCCGCGACTGAGCAATACGGACTCGCTATACGTCAGTTTGAACTGTGGGCGGAAAAAGCATTTATTATTGGCGCGCAACAACGGCTGATGATGGCTCAACTGTATAGTATTTTAGAACGTAAAGACGAAGCGCTTAAGATGGCTGATATTGGTATCTCTGAAGCGGAAGCCAAAGGTGAAATTCCTAAACAAGGATTTTGGCAACTTCAAGTTCCCATTTACTACGACAGAGATAACTTAGAAAAGGTCACTTCTCTTCTTGAGAAATTAGTTAAGCACTATCCAAAATGGACCTACTGGAAGCAGCTAGGTGGTATGTATGGATCAAAGGAACGAGACATAGATCAGTTGGTTGCTTACGACGTCGTTTATCTTAATGGAGAGTTATCCTCCGAAACAGATGTAATGAGCATGGCGTATATGTATCTTGGTGCTGAAGTACCATTTCGAGCGGCGAAGATTATTGAAACGGGCATGAAAGACGAGATTATTGAAGTAAGTGCCAAGAATCTTGAGGTACTTGGCCAGGCTTGGCTTCAGGCTCAAAACTTACCTAGAGCACTGAAGGCATTTGAAGGGGCATCTAAGCTGTCTGACACAGGCGAGCTACAGTATCGAATTGCATCTATATATCTCGATCTTGGTCAAGACAAAAAAGCGTACCGCGCTTCGGTTAAGGCTGAGAAGAAAGGAGTAGGCAAAAATACGGCCTCAAACTACAATAAAATGGGTAGTGCGCTGATTAACCTCCACTGTTACAAAGATGCAGTTAAGGTGTTCAATAAGGCAGTCAAGGCCGCTGAGACTAAAAAGAAGAAGCGTTTCCCAAAGCAGTGGATTAAGTTTGCAAATTATGAGGGTGACCGATTGCAGAGGCTTCGCGATGTGGGCGCAACAGTGCCTAATTGCAGTAAGGCTTAAATTAAAACAATCCCAAAAAAAAGCCCAGTTTTACTGGGCTTTTTTTTGCAACTCGTTAATTAAAATTTCTCGGGCTTAGAGTTGAGAGAGATCTCTCACAGCCCCTTTGTCTGCGCTAGTGGCGAGCTTGGCATAGGCTTTAAGAGCGGCCGTGACCTTTCTTGGCCGATCCTCTAAAGGTGTCCAACCAATCTTATTTTGTGCACCGCGCCGTTGGTTTAGCTCTTCGTCAGATACTAAGACATCTATAGTTCGGTTGGGGATATCAATTTTAATTCTATCGCCATTTTTAATTAAACCAATGTTACCACCCGCACCTGCTTCAGGTGAAACATGGCCTATTGATAACCCCGAGGTTCCTCCAGAAAAGCGGCCATCAGTGATAAGCGCACATGCCTTACCAAGGTTTTTTGATTTAATATAACTCGTGGGATAAAGCATTTCTTGCATTCCAGGCCCACCACGAGGTCCCTCGTAGCGGACTATAACGACATCACCTGCTACTACTTCATCATTCAAAATTGCTGCAACCGCTGCATCTTGGCTCTCGGTAATAAAAGCAGGGCCCTCAAAAACATGAATGGATTCATCTACCCCAGAGGTTTTTACAACACAACCATCAGGTGCAAGATTTCCAGTGAGAACGGCCAGACCCCCTTCTAAGCTAAATGCATTCTCAAGATTTCTAATACAACCGTTCTCTCGATCCGCATCAACCGAAGGCCATCGAGTACTTTGACTAAATGCTGTTTGTGTAGGTATTCCTGCAGGGCCGGCTTTATAGAATGTTTTTACTTCCTCACTGGGTCTTCCAGCCACATCCCATTTTTCGAGAGCTTGTTTCATGGTTGGAGAGTGAACGGTAGGTAAATCCCCATGAATTAATCCAGCTCGATCCAGTTCGGCCAGAATCCCCATAATACCGCCAGCACGATGTACATCCTCCATGTGGTATTCCGGTGTGTTGGGGGCAACTTTACACAGTTGTGGAACAACTCGAGAAAGCTTGTCAATATTCGAAAGATCAAAGTCAATTCCTGCTTCTTGGACTGCGGCCAATAAGTGTAGAATAGTGTTAGTGGAACCCCCCATGCATATATCCAAGGTCATAGCATTCTCAAAAGCTCGGAAATTTGCAATCGAGCGGGGGAGCACGGAATAATCGTCGTTTTCGTAATGCTGTTTGGCTAATTTGACGATAGTTCTACCCGCTTCTAGGAATAGTCCCCGTCGATCAGAGTGCGTAGCCAGAACCGATCCATTTCCCGGAAGAGATAACCCTAGAGCTTCAGTTAGACAGTTCATCGAGTTCGCAGTAAACATTCCTGAGCAGGAGCCACAGGTTGGACAGGCGGAGCGCTCATATTCAGCAACTTTCTCGTCACTGGCAGTGTCATCCACAGCGATAACCATGGCATCAACAAGATCTAGATTATGATCAGCCAGCTTGGTTTTACCTGCTTCCATGGGCCCACCTGAAACAAAAATAGTCGGAATGTTTAGACGCATTGCCGCCATCAGCATTCCAGGGGTGATTTTGTCACAGTTGGATATACAAACCAGAGCATCGGCACAATGGGCATTAACCATATATTCAACTGAGTCGGCAATCACATCCCTAGACGGCAGCGAGTAAAGCATGCCGTCGTGACCCATAGCAATGCCGTCATCAACGGCAATCGTATGGAATTCTCTAGCAATACCACCTGCCTTGGCGACTTCTCCCGCGACAAGATCGCCCATATCTTTTAAGTGAACATGACCAGGGACAAATTGGGTGTAGGAATTTGCGATGGCAATCATAGGTTTGTTGAAGTCATCATCCTTCATGCCCGTGGCACGCCATAGCGCTCGAGCGCCCGCCATGTTCCGACCTTGGGTAGTAGTATGTGAGCGATACTTGGGCATATTAAATTCTCATGCTGTTTTATTCTGAATTAATCATAACGGTGCGAGTTACTTGAGCCGCAGTTGATCGTTAAAGTGTTTTACTAAAAATTCGCGCATTACGGCGATAATTATACATAGACTGCTTATTTTCTGGCAGATCACTTACTTTTACTTCAACAAATCCTCGCTCTATAAACCAGTGGGCAGTTTTTGTCGTCATTGCCAGTAAGTTTGAAATACCAGTAGCCTTACTATCATATTCGACTTTCTCTAGAAGGCGAGCGCCAATACCATGTCCATGAAACTCTTCATGAATTGCTACGCAGGCAAGTTCGCCCACCGCTTTATTGGTGGTTGGATAAAGTGCTGCACACCCAATAATCAGCCCCTCAGGGTGAACGACCACTGAAAATTGTGAGATTTCGTTCTCTAATAGCTCTCTAGATCGCTTTACCAGTACTCCAGATTCTTCAAGTGGGCTAATAAGATTGAGGATCCCTCCTACGTCTTCAATGGTCGCAGGTCTAATCACCTCTGCACAATCTTTCATAATTAGCGTGCCGCTACCTTCTCGGGTAAATAATTCGGCTAGTAGCGCTCCATCTTCCTCATAGCCAACCATATGGACTCGATCAACACCCTCATGGCATGCTAGCGATGCAGCATTCAATAACTCAGCTTGTTGCGGATCTTTTGTGGTTTCCTGTAGCTCAGCTACCTGAGCCAGAGATAATGTTCTAAGTAGTTGATCACCATCGACAACCCCACTAGGCCGACTAATTAAAATCAATTTTTCCGCTGTAAGATCAATTGCAATTTTCGTAGCAACATCCTGATAGCTTAAGTTGAATGATTCGCCTGTAGGAGAGAAGCCAATTGGTGAAACTAAGACTAAAGCTCCACTTTGAAGCTGATAGTTGATCGCCTCACTGTCCACTCGCCTAATTTGTCCCGCCCGCTGAAAATCAATGCCCTCTTGAATACCGACTGGTTTGGCAGTGATAAAATTACCACCGATCACTCGAATATGTGATCCATGCATGGGTGAGTTTGGCAGCCCCATAGAAAGCTCGGTTTCTATTATTAGTCGAGTACAGCCAACAGATTCCTTCACGCACTGCATGGTGTCACTGTCAGTTACACGAATGTGCTGTTCAAATAGAGGAGTTATTCCAGAAAGATGAAGGCGCTCATTAATTTGTGGCCGCGCACCATGAACCAGTACCACTCGCATGCCTAAGCTCTGCAACAGCGCGATATCATGAATCATACTGTGAAAATTAGGCGCCAAAATGGATTCACCAGATATAGCAATGACAAAGGTTTTTCCACGATGAGCATGGATGTAAGGAGACGTTTGCCTAAAAAAGTTGACGTAGTTGCGTGTATTCATGGCGCAATTATAATCAACAGGAGCCAATAAGTTCATATAAAGTGTGATTTGTACCAGTTATAACCGTGATTTTAGGTAAAAAACTCATAATTATTGTGATTGATAGGTTGAAGCAAGGTTTCGAGCAATAAAATCTCTGTAGTGCACGATAAATAGCAATGATTGATTATTTGGGCGCCCAACCATGCTACCACCAGCATTGAATTTATGGTTCAATTTGATTTAGAGACAGGATCGTAACAACAGGCCCAAGTTGAAAGCGCAGAGTGCTATACTCCGCGCCGAGATTAACCAGCAATTATTATTGAGAGAGGTAGGAATTGATGTCGTTTGCAGACCGCGATGGCTTTATTTGGATGGATGGCAAACTCGTGGATTGGCGCGATGCGCAAACCCACTTTCTGACGCACTCACTACACTATGGTTTGTCCGTCTTTGAAGGGGTTCGGGCCTATCACAACAATAACACCGGCACTTGTATATATCGTCTTAAAGACCATACCAGGCGACTGTTTAATTCGGCAAAAATTCTTCAAATTGAAGTGCCATTTACTCAGGATGAAATTAATGCCGCTCACCGCACAGTGGTTAATGTTAATAAACTGAAAGAAGCCTATATTCGACCGTTGGTATTTTTGGGTTCTGAAGGAATGGGCCTTAGAGCAAAAGATTTAAAGGTGCATGTCGGTATAGCTGCGTGGGAATGGCCTTCATATATGGACCCTGAGGCATTAGAGGCGGGCATTAAAGTGCGTACTTCCTCCTATACTAGACATCATGTGAATATTACGATGTGTAAAGCCAAGGCTAGCGGCAATTATATGAACTCGATGTTGGCTTTACGGGAGGCATTAGACTCCGGCTGTGATGAAGCAATGATGTTAGATAATGAAGGCTATGTTGCAGAAGGGAGTGGTGAGAATTTCTTTATGGTCCGCGATGGCATTATTTTTACGCCTGATTTAACCTCATGTCTTGATGGTATTACCCGTGATACTATTTTCAAGTTGGCGGCTGATCATGGGATTGAAGTTCGTGAAAAGCGCATCACTCGTGACGAAGTGTACATCTGTGATGAAGCATTCTTTACTGGTACTGCGGCAGAAGTGGTGCCTATTCGAGAATACGATGGGCGCATAGTTGGCTCCGGTAAGCGTGGCCCAGTGGCAGAAATGTTGCAGGCAGCCTATTTTGACGTAGTGCGTGGCGCGAATGCTAAGTATGCTAATTGGCTCGCGCCAGTCGCCGAGTAACTTGCAATTCAATAGATCAGACTAATACGAGTACCTATCTCATGGGTGAAGATCATCATTCTAACCTGGCGACAAATGACTTAGTCAATGTGCTGTGTATGAAGTGGGGCAACAAGTATCCCGCTGATTACGTCAACCGTCTTTACTCTATGGTTGCGCGAAATATGCAGCGCCCCTTCCGATTTATCTGCCTCACTGAGGACAGCGTCGGACTGGGTGAAAATATTGAATCTTTTCCATTACCTGAGTTATCTGTTGACCTTGGTGGACCTGAGCGAGGCTGGAACAAGCTCGCAGTTTTTGCAGAAGAGCTTTATGATTTGAAAGGGAAAGTGCTCTGTTTAGATCTTGACCTTATTATTACAGGTAGCCTCGATGATCTCTTTGATTACCCTGGTGAAGTAATGATTATTAAAGATTGGATTAAACAAGATGGCACCGGCAACTCCTCAGTCTATCGTTTTGAAGTGGGCGCTCACCCTGAAATTCTATCTGAGTTTGAGGCATCTTTTGAAGAGATTAAAGCGCGCCACCGTAATGAGCAAGAGTATCTTTCTTCTGCCTTAATGGAGAAAAACGCTTTAGTTTATTGGCCTGATCATTGGTGCCGTAGTTTTAAACGCCACTGCTTAAAACCCCTATCGTTTTTCATAGCTCGCGATACTGAAATCCCAGAAGATGCTCGAGTAATCGTTTTTCATGGTAAACCAGACCCCCACGAGGCCATTATTGGCGTCAGCGGAAAATGGTACCGGAGATTCAAACCGGCAACATGGATCTCTGATCATTGGCATTAAAATAAAAAGTTTACCTAAGATGAAGACTGCAATAACTGGAATCTCGTGAGCCAGTCAAGGATCTGGCTGTAAAATTTTTCATGCCCTACTTCTTCAGGCTGGGCAGAAGGATCTTTTGTCAGTATAAAATTTGGCTTGACGATCTTACCAGTCAGCAAAACCTCATTATTTTTCCGGTAGGATTTATCGTTAGAAACTAAATAGTCTGCGTGATATGCAAAATTATGAACTGAATCTTTAGTGGTTGGATCCAGTAGATTACGGCCAAGATTTGGGTAGGCTACTTGAGATAAAGCAGTGTTATACAGAGTGGGCATAATATCCTTGTGTGATGCGACTTGGTGAGTATCTGGGATAAAAGACGATTTGTAGTTTTGTGGGATATAAAGGTATAAGGGCACACTGATTTCATGAAGACGTTCTTCGTCATTAAATCGCATACCACGAATAGCATGATCTCCAGTTGCTGCAATGATTGTTTTTTGTTTCAACGGGCTATCTTTGATTTTGCTGATGAACTGTCCGAGTTTATCATTTGTGTAAAGATAGGTATCCAGTGACTCTTCAGGTAAATCTTGCAAGCGCGCGAGTAATTGCTGAGGCTTTTCAGGAATGGACAGAGTTTCCCGTAAAGGAAGGTTGTACGGAGGATGGTTCGTTACGGTTAGGGTAACAATAAACAAAGGTTGTTCCCCTTTAATATGACTTTCAAGATGCTTGTAGACCTCGTCAAAAACAAATTGATCTTCACCCCCCCAAACGCTGGGTTGCATTGCTGGGTACAGATCGGCCAGTTGATGTGCCCCAACAAACACATCAAAGCCCTGGGTTTTAAAGTATTTACTGCGATTAGACAAACCCTCAAAACCAGCGTACACAAAGACGGTTTTGTATCCCGCATTCTTAAATACTCTTGCGGCCGAAGTTTTAAGTGGAACAGNCTGATGCCTAGAGTGACTAATAGCGCTATATTCTGTATTCACTAGCAAACTCACTAACGATTTTTGTGTATCATCATGGGCTGGTAAAAATCGATCAAAATAATAGTCTTCTTTGAGATGTTTTTGCAGTTCTCCTGCGAGATTAATGTCACCACTAAAATCTGTACTTAACAGTGTGTTGGCCATACTCTCAACTAAGTTAAGGACTACATGGGGTGGGTTTTCTTCCAGAAATATTGACTGCTTGGTGCGCGTAAAAAATTGTGGGAACAAGTCGTCATCTGTCGCCGGATAGCCATAAAAGGCCTCAAATAGGTTACGGCCTTCCAGATCAGTAGCAGGCTCGATCCTTTTTGATTCCTTAAATTCCTTGTATCCATAATAAAGAGCGATGATTCCATTAGGAACGAGATTGTTGATTGCTGTCTCAGANGANACTACAAGATGTCGATAGGATAGNGGGAATGTCGATACAGACCCCCTCCCCAGTATAGAGATGATCANGAGGGGAATAAAAATAGCGAATNTNATGAAAGACAGTTTCNCCATTTTAATAGTCTTTANTATCCTCGTTACTNTNTTAGTTACTCGGAGACACAGCCAAAAAGACACCCAGGTAACGACAATGCATAAACCTACTCTTAATTCAAAAGCTTCAATACTGGNTACCGTAGGCCATATAGTTTCTNCACCATAGTTCATACCNCTAAAGGCAAAACTATCGATCGGCCGATTAAAAAAGCCAATGTATGAGAAGTTAACCATGGCTAACCAGATAACTAAAATAATGATTAACCCACCAAGGAGGTAGTTTAATACCCATATAATTTTTGCTAGGGAGAATGGCATGGGAATACAAACGATGCTGGCGAGTATTCCAAGTATGGNAAGTCTAATTAAGATAGCTAAATCAAAACGAAAGCCTGTCCAAAGCGCTCGCCAAAGATCAGTGCTTTGGCTAATACTTTCTGGCTGCGCNTAGGCAAACCATGTTCCTAATCTGGCCAGAAATAAAATTAAACANCACAGCATTATAAGGAATGTTAGAGAGGNCAAAATTCGCAAGTAGACAATCGANTTTGTGTTGGTATTAAAGTCAGTCAAATTACTTTGTGCCATCAAATACCCATGTTCAGTACTTTTTTACAATAATCTATGATCAAGAACTTTAACTCGCTCTGTCACTCATTACTCTAAAGATAACACGTTTCATAGCAACCTGCTTACCCAACAATTATTCGCTTATGACGGTTATCATTCGTGGTTAATAAAGAATTCTGCTATCTTGTCAAAATTGGAAACGNGCTAGTTTGAACAGTCTTACTCACGGATAGATTTTAACTCTGCCAGTTATAAGGTGTAACATTTGAGCCTATCTAGGTTTATATATTCAGTATGTCTCTATTGCTTATTGCCGGCAATAGGATTGCGATTGTTGTGGCGAGGCCTCAAGTCTCCGAATTATCTGCGNCGNTGGCCGGAGCGTCTTGGCTTTAGCCGGCGGCTAAACACAGAGCGGTCCACTATCTGGCTCCATGCAGTATCTGTGGGCGAAACTCTCGCTGCAGTGCCTTTGGTTAAATCTCTACAAAAACAATATCCCGAGTATCGCCTGATGGTGACCTGCATGACTNCTACCGGTTCAGAGCGCATTGTTTCCAGCTTTGGAGATACTGTAGACCATGGTTATGCGCCCTACGACATGCCAGACTCCGTAGCTCGGTTTTTACATCGGGTGCAACCAAGACTATTAATTATTATGGAAACTGAGCTTTGGCCTAACACCATAGCGGCTTGTCATAAGCGAAACATTCCTGTGTTGCTAGCTAACGGAAGATTGTCCGAGAAATCTGCCAAGGCCTATCGCCGTATTAATGGTTTGGTAAGGCCTATGATGTGTCAGATCAGTCAGGTCGCAGCTCAACACAAAGATGATGCCGATCGTTTTAGTCATTTGGGGGTGACTGATAGCGCCTTAAGCGTTACCGGTAATATCAAATTTGACCTAACTATCAGTGAATCCCTAGAGCAGAAGGCCGNAGCACTCTCTNCAGATTGGAGAGGACGTAGCCGTCGTCCCGTTATTCTCGCAGCGAGTACACATCGAGGCGANGATGAGATCNTTTTAGAAGGCTTTAAAAAAATTAAAGAGCGACTTGGATCTGCTCTACTAGTACTAGTGCCACGGCATCCGGAAAGGTTTAATCAGGTTGCAGATTTATGTCACAAAGCAGGGTTCAGCCTCAACAGGCGCAGTGAACAATTGAAAGAAGTTCAAGCCGATATTTTATTAGGCGACACCATGGGTGAACTTATGACTTTCTATGGAGCTTGTGATGTAGCTTTTGTCGGAGGCAGCCTAGTGCCAACTGGAGGACACAACATCATCGAACCTGCTGCTTGGGGCGTGCCTGTCATAAGCGGACCCCACCTATTTAACTTTTCCGAGGCTTCGCAGTTATTATCTGATGGAGGNGGAATGCTGATTTGTGAAAACCCTGAACAATTGGCTGAGCAATGCATTGAGTTAATAACAAACGCTGATTTTCAAAAGCAGGTAGGGTCAGCAGCGCGTCAAGTAGCCGAGGCTAATCGAGGGGCACTATCTAAGTTGATGACGCTGATCAAGGACTCTATTTAGCGACAGTTAGAGCTGGATCAAGCCAGGCATTAAGCTGATAGATATCATCTGGAGAGAGTTGGCCCGCGACCTCCTTCAAACTCATCATCGCCAAAATGTAGTCGTAACGCGCGTTGGCGTAAGCTCGTTTTGCCTGAAATACCGACCGCTGAGCCGCTAGCACATCTACAATATTGCGGGTGCCTACCTCATATCCAGCCTGAGTAGCGTTCCTAGCACTTTCTGCTGATGTGATTGCTTGTTTGCGGGCATTGACTCTAGCAGCATTAGTAATTACCAGTTGGTGTCTTGTTCGTGCTGTCTGNGCAGTATTGCGCTTCGCAATCTCAAAGTTTTCGCCTGATGCGATGGCCCGCTGTTTCGCTTGCCGACGACCAGCATTGATACCACTTGCCCAGATTGGCATCGTTACCGAGATGCCGAAGCTGTGTCCGTCACTTAGAGAGGCTATCTCAGAGCTGCTCTCGGAAGGTAAATAACTGATTTGAGTTCCACTTGTATCTGAGTCTGAGTAACGCGCGCTCGCGGTCACCTTGGGGTAGAGTTGGGCTGTGGCAGCCTTAGCTTGATTATAAGAAGCATCTTTACCTAATTTCGCGACCTTTAACTGGTAGTTATTACCAAGAGAAAAACTGACCCACTCCTCACTACTGAGAGGTTCTGGATTGACGGCCATAAATTCATTTTTCAGCCCTGCCAAGACACTATGGTTTTTGCCAGTGAGTACTCGAAGGCCNTCAAAAGCAATATTCACCGCACCTCGNGCTTCAAGGCTATTGACCAGAGCATCATCAAACACTGCTTGAGCTTCGTGCACATCGGTAATGGGTAAAAGACCAACTTCAAAGCGCTCTTTTGTTTGCTCTAGTTGTCGTTGAATAGCTCTTTGCTCAGCTTTGCGAGTTTCGTTGTTGTCATAGGCTCGCAGCGCGTTAAGGTAAGCACTACTAACTCTTAAAATAAGAGATTGCTGATCCGCAGCAAATTGAGCGCGGGCGCTTTCGCTCAATGCCTTACCACTTTGGAATTGGTACCAGGATGGCATATCGAAGATGGCTTGGCTCAGGGATACGCCGTAGGAAGTTGTCTCAGTATCTGAAAAGCTTTCACTTAGAAATGGATCAGNGGAAATAAAAGAATAAACTTGAGAGGNGTTGCTGTTTCTCTCAGNCTGCGAGAAGTCAGCGGAGGCTGAGATCACTGGAAGCAAGTAGGCCCGACTAATATTTTCGGTTTCCTTACCGACTTGGAAGTTGGCTCGCGCAGCTCTTAAAACAGGGTCATTTTGTAGTGCATTTTCGTAAATATCAGTTAGTGTTTCTGCCCAGGATNANTGTGCAGTCAAAAAAGCCGCGAAAACGANTACAAGTGATTTTTTTACCCTTACCATAACTTCTCCAGTATTAAATTTTTGACCATATCCATGGCGTAGTTTGGTGAGCAGTTTACACCAATTTCAAGTGTACAGATAACGCTACTCTCGGCTTGTACCTGACGAATTACCCTTTTAGGACGAGCTAATTCGCCAAATCAGATTCAAATACGCTTTAGCCGCTTGCGAGTTTCATATTAATTAACCAATAACGCTGATACACCTAAATTGTTGACAACGTTTTAAAGTATTATATAACCATGATTTTACGGGGGAATTCACGATAATGATCAAAAAACACCAATTTAGTCACAACGATGTTCGTATAGAATCATCGAAAACGCTATTTAGTGGGTTTTTTGAAATCGCTGAATTAGTTGTTAGACACAAGCTATTCAACGGCAGCTGGAGTCAACCCATTAAGCGTGAGATTTTTCAGCGCGGTGAGGCAGTTGGTGTTCTTCTTTTTGATCCTGCCAATCAATTGGTTGGATTAGTCGAGCAATTCCGGGTGGGTGCATTAGGGGAACCGCAAGGCCCTTGGCAATTCGAGGTGGTTGCAGGGATAATAGAGCCAGGTGAAAGCCCCATAGATGTAGCGTGTCGAGAGCTGAAAGAAGAGGCGGGATTGTCGGCCAAGGAGCTAATACCCATCTGTGATTATCTGGTGAGTGCAGGCGGTACCGATGAAAAAATGCATCTCTACTGTGGCCTAACAAATCTGCAGAACAAGGAGGGTATCTTTGGATTACAAAGCGAAAATGAGGATATATTGCTGCATGTGTGGTCTTATCAGGACACAATGGAAGCTAAGGCNGCAGGGATTCTTAACAGTGCNGCNGTGACGATTGCCTTACAATGGTTAGAAGTGCATCACATAAATTTGCAAGACAGGTGCTAAGCGCTTAGATAAACTAACAGTGTATTAGCAATGCTTATCAGGATATAACAAGTGCCAAATTTTGAGTTACGCAAACAACGATTGGATTTGTCGCGATTGCATGATGAATGCGAACGCAATTATCAACGCCTACAAAAAGTCCCTTTTGATTCAGCCAAGATGGGTTCGCTAGCCCACCTTAATTTTCCTCAAAAACCAAATGCCGGGTTGTCAATTGAAGTCATAGAGGTTACGAGATATACCAGTACTTTAAATATCAAAGCGGACCGAGCGGGGCCACACTGGATGCCACAGATTGAAATAAAGGCGAGAGTTTACCGCGATGCAAAAATGCTCGAGGTGATTGAATGGTGCACTGATCGTACTATCCCTTGGGATCTGTCAGAGGAAAAAGGTATGCAAGCTCGGGATGAAAAATGGCAATGGAATATCTTTCTTAGTGAACTGTTAATCTACGGTTTGCGCCACGGCTCAGCTCTAGCAAAAGCCTAGTCGATATGGCAAGTTTACCAATTATACAGATCACTGATCTCCATCTTGGAGCGACTCCAGACGCAGTGGTGGCTGGAATTAGGCCCTTTGACAGTTTTTTGGCGGTATTGGATGCGCTTGATCAAGCCGGGCATGGGGATGATCTGTTGCTTTTAACAGGAGATCTATCAGGAGAATCCAGCCCGAGTGCCTATAGTATGCTTAACGGGGTACTAAGAGATCGAGATAAGAATGTAATTTGGTTGCCAGGCAATCATGATGATCTACTCTTGATGGAGGAGTACTTAATTGATTACCCTTTGCGGTCTATCATTGAGGTTGGAAATTGGGGGATTTTAACTTTAGACAGCTCACAGGCAGGCACGCCTATCGGTCGCATTAGTGATGAGCAGTTACAAAAGGTCAGCGAGGGTCTGAGTCAGCTTTCCGGCAAATCAATCTTAGTCTCAATGCATCATTGTCCGACTACTGTAGGCTGTCACTGGTTGGATAAGCAAAGGATTACTAA
>NYWV01000026.1 GCA_002685195.1 Porticoccaceae bacterium | reverse complement strand
TGATTCACCCGATTGCGATGGAAGACGGTCTTCGTTTTGCTATCCGAGAAGGTGGTCGTACTGTTGGTGCAGGCGTTGTGGCTAAAATCATCGAGTAAAGATTTTGCTAAGAGTTACGCGGTAAGCCGAGGCATCAAAAGGTGTCTCGGCTTAGCTGTCAGATAGGGAAACTAAATAAGTAATTTGTAGGCCAGTAGTTCAATTGGTAGAGCACCGGTCTCCAAAACCGGCTGTTGGGGGTTCGAGTCCCTCCTGGCCTGCCACTTTAAAGTCTGGGAATGGTTAAGCAATGAGTGTTATAGCAGAAGATAAACAGTACCGACTAGATTGGCTTAAATGGCTAGTCGTGTTTACTTTAATGGGTGGCGCCATTTATGCAAATTGGTACTACTCGGCTGAGTCGGTTTTGTATCGTGTTATTGGCTTCNTAGTGGTGCTGGCGATTGCTGCTGCAGTTGCATCACAGACNGCGAAAGGGGCAGCTACTANCGAGTTAGCAATTGGAGCTCGAACGGAGTGGCGAAAAGTGGTTTGGCCGACAAAACAAGAGCGCAATCAAACGACATTGATTGTTCTTGCTGTAATTTTATTGATGGCTCTAATTCTCTGGGGAATAGACTCCCTGCTGAGTTGGGTTGCTAAACTTATAATGGGTTAGGAGAGCGGCATGTCGATGCGTTGGTATGTGGTACATGCTTACTCGGGCTACGAGAAAAAAGTTGCGCTGGCGATTCAGGATCGAGTGCAAATGCATAACTTGGGNGATCGTTTTGGCGAAATTTTGGTCCCTACTGAAGAAGTGGTAGAGATGAAGAGCGGNCAAAAGCGGACCAGCGAACGTATGTTCTTTCCAGGGTATGTTTTGGTGCAGATGGAGCTAGATGATGATAGTTGGCATCTAGTTAAGGAGACTCCTCGTGTTATGGGCTTTATTGGCGGGAAGGCCGATAAGCCAGCTCCGATTACTGATAAAGAAGCGGATCTGATCTTGCAGCGTGTTCAGGATTCTGAAGAGACGCCAAGGCCCAAGACAATGTTTGAACCTGGTGAAATGGTTCGCGTTACTGATGGTCCGTTTAATGACTTTAACGGTACTGTTGAAGAAGTAAATTATGAAAAGAGTAAGTTGCGAGTCGCAGTATCTATATTTGGTCGGTCAACGCCAGTAGAGCTCGACTTTACGCAAGTAGAGAAAGCCTAAAGATTTTTTTGTGGTAAGACAGCAATTCCGCAGTCTTATCGGGGAGCCAGAGATGGAAGCTATGATGTATTTGTGGTGTTCCGGAGGCGTTAACACCCATTTTTGGAGAGTATAGATGGCTAAGAAAGTAACTGCTTATATTAAGCTGCAAGTGCCTGCTGGTCAGGCCAACCCAAGTCCACCAGTGGGACCCGCGTTGGGTCAACATGGTGTGAATATCATGGAATTCTGTAAGGGTTTTAATGCGCAGACGCAAGGCGTAGAGCCAGGAGCTCCGGTTCCTGTTGTTATTACTGTTTATGCGGATCGTAGTTTCACTTTCGAAATGAAAACCCCCCCGGCGTCTTATCTTTTGAAGAAAGCAGCTGGTCTAAAGAGTGGTAGTGGCCGACCTAATACCGAAAAAGTGGGTAAGGTGACTCGCGCTCAACTTGAAGATATTGTTAAAGCCAAAGAGCCAGATCTTACTGCAGCAAGTCTTGATGCAGCGGTTCGCACCATTGCCGGTTCAGCCCGGTCGATGGGTATTGAAACGGAGGGCGTGTAAATGGCTAAGTTAAGTAAGCGCCGTCGCGCGATCAATGAAAAAGTAGAGCTCGGGAAACTGTATCCTATTGAAGATGCTCTCAATCTTCTTAAAGATTTATCAACAGTTAAATTTCCAGAGACTGTGGATGTGGCTATCAACTTAGGAATCGATCCACGTAAATCTGACCAAATAGTTCGTGGCGCAACAACCTTGCCCAATGGATCTGGAAAGCAAGTCCGAGTCTGCGTCTTCGCTCAGGGTGATGCGGCTGAAGCAGCTAAGGCAGCGGGTGCAGAACTGGTAGGGATGGATGAGTTAGCGGCAGAGATCAAAGGCGGTAATATGGACTTTGATGTAGTGATCGCTAGTCCTGATGCTATGCGTGTGGTTGGGTTGCTAGGAAAGGTTCTAGGTCCTCGAGGCCTAATGCCGAACCCTAAGTCAGGCACAGTTACTCCGGATGTGGCTACTGCTGTTGCTAATGCAAAAGCTGGCCAAGTNCGCTTCCGTGCTGATAAGAATGGAATTGTTCATGGTGGAATTGGAATTGTTAGTTTTGATGCGGGCGCTTTGAAGCAGAATCTTGAAGCTCTTATGGTTGATCTATCAAAAGCTAAGCCAGCTTCCGCTAAGGGTATTTATGTTAAGAAGGTAACTATTTCTTCAACTATGGGCCCAGGATTATTAATCGATCAAGCTTCATTGGAGTATTGATCACTGAGCAGCGCGCGCTGCTCTAAAGGCTTTGGGGTCTGAGCGAGTTAGTTTTTAGCTTGGGCCGTTAAAGACCGTAGGTTCTCGAAAGGGTTTAATGAGTTTTCAGGTATCACATTGAAAATTCTCCTACGCAGGCGGTGAACCCGATCTAGCAGAAGATTAGCTAGAGACTATTCACCTAAGTGGCCGAGATACTTTCGGCTGAAACTAAGGTAAATCGAGGAAATTTATCGTGGCATTAAATCTCGATGATAAAAAAGCAATTGTTGCGGAAGTAAACGAGACGGCAGGGCAGGCACTTTCCCTGGTTATAGCCGATGCTCGTGGAGTTGACGTTTCCAACATGAATGCTTTGCGGGCTAAAGCAAGAGCTGAGAACGTGCAATTGCGCGTTATTCGCAATACTTTGGCTAAGCGAGCATTTGCCGAGACTGACTACGCTTGCGTAGAAGATGTTTTGGTTGGACCGTCANTGTTTGCTTTTTCAATGGAAGATCCAGGCGCTGCAGCGCGTTTATTCAAAGATTTCGCTAAAGAAAATGATTCTTTTGATGTAAAAGCGCTTTCAGTGAGTGGTCAGCTTCTAGAGAAAGATCAAATTGACGTATTGGCTAAACTACCGACCCTAGAACAGGCTCTTGGTATGTTGGCTGGNGTTACTCTTGCGCCTGTTACTAAGTTGGTTCGTACTCTTAATGAGATTCCAACTAAAGCGACTCGCGTTGTAGCAGCAGTTAAAACCCAAAAAGAAGAAGCCGCATAAGCGTCTTTTTAAATAGATAATTATAGGAGGCCCAAAATGGCCCTATCAAATGAAGATATTTTGAATGCAATCGCNGAAATGAGTGTTATGGATGTTGTTGAGCTCGTTAGTGCAATGGAAGAGAAGTTTGGTGTTTCTGCTCAGGCTGCAGTTGCAGTTGCGGCAGCTCCAGCTGCTGGCGGCGGCGAAGCTGCTGCTGAAGAGAAGACTGAATTTGACGTAGTTCTGAGCGCAATTGGCGAGAAGAAAGTTAATGTTATTAAGGCAGTTCGTTCAATCACAGGTCTTGGTCTGAAGGAAGCAAAAGACTTAGTTGACGGAGCACCGTCTACTATTAAGGAAGGCGCTTCTAAGGACGATGCAGAAGAAGCTAAGAAGCAGTTAGAAGAAGCTGGCGCAAGCGCTGAACTTAAGTAAGTTAAGCGAGCTGGTTGCCTGACTTGTCAGGCTGGGCTGAAGGGGCTTTTCCCTTCGGCCCTTTCTTGCTTGTAAGTACGGGAATTTACAGGCATTACGAACTTGAGTTTAGGCTCAAGATTGAATGGTCCCAATTTAGTTAACACCGAGGAATACAAATGGCTTACTCCTTCACTGAGAAGAAACGTATCCGCAAGAATTTTGGCAAGTTGCCGAATACCATGGATCTGCCTTATTTACTGGCAATTCAACTTGATTCCTACAAAAAATTTACGCAGAAAGGTGTGGCGGTGGAAGATCGTCTCAACACCGGTTTGCACGCTGCGCTTAACTCTATCTTTCCTATTGTCGGCTACTCCGGCCACGCTGCCTTAGAGTACGTCGATTACGTAATGGGAAAGCCTGCTTTCGATGAGGAAGAATGTAAGTTGCGTGGTGTTACTTACTCTGTTCCCCTCAGGGTTAGGGTTCGACTTGTTATTTATGACAAAGAGTCAACTAACAAGGCGATCAAAGATATTCGCGAGCAAGAAGTCTATTTGGGCGAAATTCCGTTAATGACTGAAAATGGTACCTTTATTATAAATGGTACTGAGCGGGTCATCGTTTCTCAATTGCACCGCTCGCCAGGTGTAATTTTCGATCATGACAAAGGAAAGACACACTCATCAGGTAAGCTGTTATACACAGCTCGTGTTATTCCATACCGCGGATCATGGTTGGACTTTGAGTTTGATCCAAAAGATCTGCTTTACGTTCGAATCGATCGACGCCGAAAGTTGCCAGCAACGATTCTGTTGCGAGCTCTTGGTTACAATTCAGAAGAAATTTTAGAGCGGTTCTTTGATACGAGCATATTCCACTTCAAGAAAGATATATTTTCATTGGAACTTGATCCCGAGCGTCTGCGTGGTGAGATAGCTGCGTTCGACATCAAGAACAAGAAAGGTGGAGTTGTTGTTGAAAAAGGTCGTCGTATTACAGCAAGACATATTCGGGAGCTAGAAAAAGGTAAGGTTACTACCTTGGAAGTTCCTCAGGAATATCTCATCGGTAGGGCGCTGGCTAAAGACATCGCAGATCCAAATACTGGAGAGCTCTTGCTCGAAAGTAACACCGAGATTAGTGAAGAAAACCTCGCTCTTATGCTTGAGGCAGGTATCGCTGATATTGAGACTTTGTACACCAATGACCTAGATTGCGGTCCATTTATATCTGACACCTTACGTGCAGATCCATCTCGCACGCAGTTAGAAGCGTTGGTGGAGATCTATCGAATGATGCGTCCGGGCGAGCCGCCAACAAAAGAATCAGCGGAGAACTTGTTTTTCAACCTATTCTTCAATCTTGAGCGCTACGACCTATCCTCTGTTGGGCGGATGAAGTTCAATCGTCGATTGGATAGAGAGGCCGAGCAGGGCGCCGGTATTCTTTATGATGAACGCTATTTCTCTATGCTCAAAACTGATGAAGCAAAAGAATTGGCGCAACAGTATGGAGATGGATCTGACATTGCCGATGTCATGAACAAGCTTATTTCTATACGTAACGGTAAAGGTTCAGTAGATGATATTGATCATCTAGGAAACCGTCGTATTCGCTCTGTGGGCGAGATGGCAGAGAATCAGTTCCGCGTTGGCTTGGTTCGAGTGGAGCGTGCAGTTAAAGAGCGTTTAGGTGTTGCTGAATCAGAAGGGCTGATGCCTCAAGATCTAGTAAATGCTAAGCCAGTGGCTGCTGCAATGAAAGAATTCTTTGGCTCAAGTCAATTGTCTCAGTTTATGGATCAAAATAACCCGCTGTCTGAAGTCACGCACAAGCGTCGAGTTTCTGCATTGGGGCCCGGCGGTTTGACGCGCGAGCGAGCCGGCTTTGAGGTTCGTGACGTTCATCCAACGCACTATGGTCGAGTTTGCCCCATCGAGACTCCAGAGGGACCGAATATTGGTTTGATCAACTCTCTAGCTACCTATGCGCGGACCAATCACTACGGATTCATTGAAACGCCCTACCGTAAAGTAATTAATGGCAAGGTCACTAAAGATATTGAGTATCTTTCAGCAATTAATGAATCTCAGTTTGTTATNGCACAGGCTTCTGCAGAGATTAACCCAAAGAATGANTTCGTTGATGACATGGTTGCGGTACGTCACCAAAACGAGTTCACGTCAAAGTCCCCAGCGGACATTGATTTCATGGATGTATCCCCTCAGCAGGTTGTTTCTGTTGCAGCTTCTTTGATTCCATTCCTCGAGCACGATGATGCTAACCGTGCATTGATGGGTTCCAACATGCAACGTCAGGCGGTACCAACCCTGCGCGCAGAGGCGCCTCTAGTGGGCACTGGCATTGAACGTACGGTTGCAAGTGATTCTGGTGTTTGTAAAGTTGCTAAGCGCGGCGGTGTNATTGAAAGTGTTGATGCTGGACGTATTGTCGTACGTGTTAGTGACAGTGAAGTCGAATCCGGTGAAGCTGGTGTGGACATCTACAACCTCACTAAATACACCCGTTCGAATCAAAACACCTGCATCAACCAGAGCCCAATCGTAAAGCAGGGAGATTCAATTTCCCGCGGCGATGTTCTGGCTGATGGCCCNTCAGTTGATCTTGGTGANCTTGCCCTTGGCCAAAATATGCGTATCGCATTTATGCCTTGGAATGGNTACAACTTTGAAGATTCAATCTTGATTTCAGAGCGCGTTGTTCAGGAAGANCGGTTCACAACTATTCACATTCAAGAGTTGACCTGTGTTGCTCGAGATACCAAATTGGGTTCTGAAGAGATTACTGCAGATATCCCTAACGTCGGTGAAGTGGCTCTGGCACGTCTTGATGAATCGGGAATCGTGCACATCGGCGCTGAGGTGACCGCCGGTGATATTTTAGTGGGCAAGGTAACTCCAAAAGGTGAAACCCAGCTTACTCCTGAAGAGAAACTTCTGCGTGCAATCTTTGGTGAAAAGGCGTCTGATGTTAAAGATACTTCTTTGCGAGTTCCCAGCAGCATTAAGGGCACGGTAATTAATGTCCAGGTGTTTACTCGCGATGGTCTTGATAAGGATCAACGTTCTTTAGATATTGAGCGCGCTGAGCTCGACCAATTCCGTAAAGACTTAAATGACGAATATCGCATTGTTGAAAATGCGACCTTNGGACGTCTTTTTGCTTCACTAGGGGGAGCAAAAGTAGTCAAGGCATCAGGCCTCAAGAAAGGTGAGAAACTAACTGCAGAAGCTGTTGCGGATTACACAGCTGATGATTGGTTTGCTATTCGTATGGAAAAAGCTGACTTTAATGATCAGATTTCTGCGGCTCAAACTCAATTGANTGAGCGTCGTACGCAGTTGGATGACCGTTTTGAAGAAAAGCGTGGCAAGTTACAGAGCGGAGATGATTTGGCGCCAGGTGTGCTTAAAACGGTCAAGGTTTACCTTGCTGTTAAGCGTCGTATCCAGCCAGGTGACAAGATGGCTGGACGCCATGGTAACAAAGGTGTTATCTCTGTAATCAAGCCAGTTGAAGACATGCCTTATGATGAAAGCGGCGAACCAGTTGATATTGTTCTTAATCCCCTTGGTGTTCCATCTCGAATGAACGTTGGGCAGGTCCTTGAAGTTCATATGGGAATGGCTGCCAAGGGCTTGGGCGTCAAAATAGACGCGATGATCAAAGCTCAAGCAAAAGCAGCAGAGGTACGTAAGTTTTTGCAGGATGTCTATGANGTTGGCGATACGGTATATGGTACTAATCTTAAAGAGCTAAGCGATAAAGAAGTCTTGGAGCTGGCATCCAATCTGAGATCGGGTGTGCCAATTGCAACGCCAGTNTTTGATGGTGCGCATGAGGTTGAGTTGAAGAGTATGCTGGCTCTGGCAGATCTGCCAGAGAGTGGTCAGACAACACTCTATGATGGTCGAACGGGAGATAAGTTTGATCGCCCCGTGACAGTTGGCTACATGTACATGCTTAAGCTGAACCACTTGGTCGATGATAAGATGCATGCTCGTTCCACAGGNTCCTACAGCTTNGTCACTCAGCAACCGCTAGGTGGTAAGGCGCAGTTTGGTGGGCAGCGATTTGGTGAGATGGAAGTGTGGGCATTGGAGGCATATGGTGCTGCATACACACTTCAGGAAATGCTCACAGTTAAATCTGATGATGTTGCTGGTCGNACNAAGATGTATAAAAACATCGTCGATGGCGANCANCGAATGGAGCCTGGCATGCCNGAGTCATTCAANGTGTTGGTCAAGGAAGTTCGCTCCCTTGGNATCAACATGGAGTTGGAAAACGAATAAGCGCTANTATGCTTACTGATGGTCGGGGTGGTTGATCCCCCCGGCAAACCCAGTTACTGGAGGAAAAGCCTTGAAAGACTTAGTCAATCTACTCAAGCAGAAAGAACAAAACACCGAGTTTGATAACATTCGGATTAGNCTTGCGTCACCAGAAATGATTCGATCTTGGTCATTTGGTGAGGTNAAGAAGCCCGAGACCATNAACTATCGNACCTTTAAACCAGAGCGNGAGGGTCTGTTCTGTGCCAAAATTTTTGGTCCAGTGAAAGACTATGAGTGTCTCTGTGGAAAGTACAAGCGTATGAAGCANCGCGGCATTGTCTGTGAGAANTGTGGTGTAGAAGTAACGCTTACCAAGGTTCGACGTGAGCGTATGGGNCATATTGAATTNGCATGTCCTGTGGCACACATTTGGTTCCTCAAATCACTTCCCTCTCGTATTGGCTTAATGCTAGACATGACGTTACGAGAGATAGAGCGCGTTCTATATTTTGAATCCTATGTGGTGACAGATCCGGGTTTAACTACCCTAGAAAAAGGTCAGTTGCTTACTGATGATGAGTATTTTGAGTCTCTAGAAGANTTTGGTGATGAGTTTGTCGCCACTATGGGTGCTGAAGCAATTCAGGCTCTTCTTAAAGAGATCGTCATGGAGGAGGAGATTGCGCAGATCCGAGAGGAAATTCCCAATACCAAATCTGAGACAAAGATTAAAAAGTTCTCTAAACGGTTNAAGTTGCTTGAAGCTTTCCATGGCTCTGGTAATAAGCCTGAGTGGATGGTGTTAGAAGCACTTCCTGTGTTACCGCCAGATCTACGTCCTCTTGTTCCNCTAGATGGTGGGCGTTTTGCGACTTCTGACCTCAATGATCTATATCGAAGGGTTATCAATCGTAATAATCGNCTCAAGCGACTGCTNGAGTTNAGTGCNCCNGATATTATTGTGCGTAACGAAAAGCGTATGTTGCAAGANTCTGTNGATGCGCTTCTTGATAACGGCCGTCGTGGTCGNGCAATTACGGGATCTAACAAGCGTCCTNTAAANTCNCTTGCTGACATGATTAAAGGTAAGCAGGGNCGTTTCCGTCAGAATTTGCTTGGTAAGCGTGTTGATTACTCAGGACGTTCAGTGATNGTATGTGGACCTACACTGCGACTCCATCAATGTGGCCTTCCAAAGCGTATGGCACTNGAGTTGTTTAAGCCCTTTATCTTCAGNAAGCTGGAGNTAAGAGGTTTAGCGACAACGATNAAAGCNGCGAAGAAAATGGTTGAGCGTGAAGAGCCTGTGGTTTGGGATATTCTTGATGATGTGATTCGTGAGCACCCAGTTTTGCTAAATCGTGCACCCACACTCCACCGTCTTGGCATTCAGGCTTTTGAGCCGGTCTTAATTGAAGGAAAAGCGATTCAGTTACATCCTCTCGTTTGTGCGGCGTTCAACGCTGATTTCGATGGTGATCAGATGGCTGTCCATGTACCGTTGACTATTGAAGCGCAGATGGAATCTCGCGCACTGATGATGTCGACGAATAATATTCTGTCTCCTGCATCCGGTGAGCCGATCATCGTTCCGTCACAGGATGTTGTATTAGGCCTTTACTACATGACGCGCCACAAAGTTAATGCTCAAGGNGAAGGNATGGTCTTTGCGGATGGTAAGGAAGCTTCTCGCGCATATTATGCTGACAAGGTTGACCTTCAGGCTCGNGTGAAAGTTCGCACAGTTGAGGTTTTGGTTGACGAGGTGACTGGTGAGCGCACAGAAGAGCGNAAGATGGTNGAAACNACGGTAGGTAGAATTCTGCTGTGGGAATCAGTTCCTGAAGGCCTGCCNTTCAGTTTAGTGAACAAGCCGATGGTAAAGAAGGCAATCTCGCTTGTNTTGAATGAGTGTTATCGTCGCGTGGGATTGAAAGAGACNGTTATTTTTGCTGATCAGCTTATGTATACAGGGTTTAAGTTCTCTACTCGCTCTGGAGCGTCAATTGGTGTAAATGATTTCGTTATTCCAGATGATAAGACAGAAATTATATCCGGTGCGGAAGAGCAGGTTCGTGAGATTGAGAGTCAGTTCGCCTCTGGTCTTGTGACCCATGGTGAGAAATATAATAAGGTTATTGATATTTGGTCCCAAGCAAATGATCGCGTTGCCAAATCAATGATGAAAGGCATTAGTACGGAGCAAGTGACTAATCGNGATGGAGACTCAGAGGAGCAGGATTCCTTCAACTCTGTATTTATCATGGCTGATTCTGGAGCTCGTGGTTCCCCAGCACAGATNCGACAGCTAGCGGGTATGCGTGGNTTGATGGCTCGACCTGATGGTTCGATTATCGAAACGCCCATNACTGCAAATTTCCGTGAAGGACTGACTGTAATGCAGTACTTTATCTCTACACACGGAGCGCGGAAAGGTCTGGCTGACACAGCACTGAAAACAGCTAACTCGGGTTACCTAACGCGTCGATTGGTAGATGTTTCCCAGGACGTTGTTGTAACCGAAGTAGATTGTGGTACTACCGAAGGTCTCTTGATGGCTCCAGTCATCGAAGGCGGCGATATTATTTCTTCATTGGGTGACCGTATTCTTGGTCGAGTTGTTGCTAAGGATGTTAACAAGCCTGGCAGCGAAGAAATTGCTGTTCCAGCAGGGACTATGGTTGACGAGCAGTGGGTCGTGCGTATTGAAAAGTTAGGCATTGATGAGGTAATTGTGCGTTCACCTATCACCTGTGAAGTGCGACATGGCATCTGTTCAGCTTGTTATGGTCGTGATTTGGCCCGCGGACATCGTGTCAACCAAGGTGAAGCTGTTGGTGTTATTGCAGCCCAATCAATTGGTGAGCCGGGTACTCAGTTGACTATGCGTACCTTCCATATTGGTGGTGCGGCATCGCGAGCGTCTGCTGTAGACAGCGTCAAAGTTAAGCAAGATGGTGTGATTCGCCTACTCAATCTCAAGACAGTTGAGAACAAGGACAAGCACCTTGTAGCAGTATCTCGTTCAGGTGAGTTAGCTATCGCTGATGAAAATGGTCGAGAGCGAGAGCGTTACAAACTTCCGTATGGTGCGCTAATAAAAGTTAAAGATGGCGCCAGTGTTTCGGCAGGTGATGTGATTGCTACCTGGGATCCGCACACACATCCTATCGTTACTGAGGTGGCTGGTAAGGTTGCTTTCTCTGGTATGGAAGAAGGTTTAAGTGTCCGTCAACAGACTGATGATATGACTGGTTTGACTAGTATTTCGGTTATTGATCCAAATGATCGTAATGCGGCGGGTAAAGATCTTAAACCGATGATCTCGTTGACTGACAAAAAGGGCAAAGAGCTGATTTTCCCCAACTCGACTGTGCCGGCACACTATCCATTACCTGCTAACGCAAGTATCAATGTGATAGATGGNGACACTATTGATATTGGNCAAATCATTGCCCGTATNCCGCAAGAAGCNGGCGGTACTAAAGATATTACTGGTGGTNTGCCTCGCGTTGCAGATTTATTTGAAGCGCGCAAGCCTAAAGATCCGGCGATTCTCGCNGAGATCACAGGTACGGTAACCTTGGGTAAAGAAACAAAAGGTAAGCTACGATTAGTNATTACACCTGATGATGGTCAGCCANTACCNAATGGAAAGATGCATTATGAGGAGTTGATTCCTAAGTGGCGAACTCTGAGTGTGTTTGAGGGTGAGCATGTTGAGAAAGGAGAAGTCATTTCTGATGGACCTCCTACGCCTCACGATATTTTACGCTTGAAAGGAATCAGTGAGTTGGCTAAATATATCGTCAACGAAATCCAAGATGTATATCGTCTTCAGGGCGTAAAAATCAACGATAAGCATATTGAAGTTATTACTCGTCAGATGTTACGNAAGGTTGAAGTAACGGATATGGGTGACTCTACGTTGATTCGTGGTGAGCAGGTTGAGTACCGACGTGTCNTGGAAGAGAATGAGCGTCTTCGTCAGGAAGGGCTTCAACCAGCAAAATACGAGCGTCAGTTGTTGGGTATTACCAAAGCTTCTTTGGCNACCGAGAGCTTTATCTCAGCTGCGTCATTCCAGGAGACAACACGAGTACTTACTGAAGCTGCGGTGACAGGTAAAGCGGATCCTCTGCGTGGTCTGAAAGAAAACGTAGTGGTTGGACGGTTGATTCCTGCTGGTACTGGTTTAGCTTACCATGCACAGCGNCGCAAGAATCGTGAAGCAGAAGTAGAATCTACTATGACGGCAGCAGATGTTGAAGCAGCATTAAGCGAAGCATTGAGCGCCGAAATGCTAGAAGAGTAAGGGAAGACTGCAGGCTTTTTAACGTCTTAGTAGCGTTACGGTTTTTGAACCCGTAATAATGTTACTAAGACAATAGCAATGTCTGCTTGACTCCCGCTAGTGCGGTAATTAAACTGCCGCTCCCATTTGGNTGTAGTTGCTTATTTNGGGCTAGATTCAAGGAACAACCAGTCTTTTTTAAGACTTTTTTAAATTTGGAGAAAAATTGCATGGCAACGATCAACCAGTTGGTTCGTAAGCCGAGAAAGCGCAAAGTTAGTAAAAGTGANGTNCCAGCATTGCAGGCCTGTCCGCAGCGCCGTGGTGTATGTACTCGCGTTTACACAACAACTCCGAAGAAGCCAAACTCTGCACTTCGTAAAGTGTGTCGTGTTCGCTTAACCAGTGGCTATGAAGTAACTTCATACATTGGTGGTGAAGGACACAATTTGCAAGAGCACAGCGTTGTGTTGATTCGTGGTGGGCGTGTAAAAGATCTTCCAGGTGTTCGATACCATACGGTACGCGGCACATTGGATACAGCGGGTGTGAACGGCCGTACTCAGCGTCGTTCAAAGTATGGTACTAAGCGGCCCAAGGGCTAATTGCGTAGTAATCGGTTAACAATCAAGTAAGGCTAGGGCCTATCCCTAGACAAACCTGAAGAGAAGGGCAAAACGATGCCAAGAAGAAGAGTAGCAGCAAAGCGGGAGATTTTACCAGATCCAAAATTCGGTAATATTACTCTTGCTAAATTTATGAACCACGTAATGGTTAGTGGAAAGAAATCAGTCGCTGAGCGAATTGTCTACGGTGCATTAGATATCGTAGAAGAGCGTTTAAAGAAGAGCCCAGTGGAAGTATTTGAAGAAGCGTTAGATAACGTCGCACCTTTAGTCGAAGTTAAGTCTCGTCGAGTGGGTGGTGCCACCTATCAGGTGCCTGTTGAGGTGCGTCCATCTCGACGTACAGCATTGGCAATGCGCTGGCTTGTAGATTATGCCCGCAGCCGCGGAGAGAAGTCTATGCCGCAACGTCTAGCTGGTGAGCTGATTGATGCAGTTCAAGGTAAGGGTGGAGCGGTTAAGAAGCGTGAAGACGTGCATCGCATGGCAGAAGCGAACAAGGCGTTCTCGCACTTCCGTTTCTAAAAGATTATTGCAATGTCAAAGTTTCGCAAAAAGGTGGCTGGTTCAGCTGCCTTTTTGTGTTTTTAATAAGAGGAAAATATCGTGGCACGTAAGACCCCAATCAGTCGCTATCGCAATATAGGAATCTGTGCTCACGTTGACGCCGGCAAGACGACAACGACAGAGCGAGTCCTTTTTTATACAGGGCTGTCCCATAAGATTGGCGAAGTTCATGATGGCGCCGCGACAATGGACTGGATGGAGCAGGAGCAGGAGAGAGGTATCACGATTACGTCTGCGGCAACGACTTGTTTTTGGCGCGGTATGGACGCTCAGTTTGAAGATCACCGGGTCAACATTATCGATACCCCAGGACACGTCGATTTTACTATTGAGGTTGAAAGGTCTCTAAGGGTTCTTGACGGTGCTGTTATTGTTTTATGCGGTTCATCAGGGGTTCAACCTCAGACTGAAACAGTTTGGCGGCAAGCCAATAAGTATGAAGTGCCTCGAATGGTGTTTGTGAATAAGATGGATCGAGCCGGCGCGGATTATATGATGGTGGTGAGGCAGNTGAAAGAGAGACTGGGNGCTTTACCTGTNCCTNTNCAGNTNACTATAGGTTCNGAGGAAAAGTTTAAAGGTGTTGTNGATCTNGTAAAAATGAAGTCNATTTTATGGANTGAAAATGATCAGGGTATGACCTTTGAATATGGGGNTATTCCTGCAGATATGCTGGATGATTGTCAAAAAATGCATGAGGACATTNTCGANGCGGCTGCAGAAGCTACNGATGAGTTNATGGAAAAGTANCTCGAAGGGGAGGCGNTAACAGAAGCNGANATNAAAGCAAGGNTTGAGAATTAGAACNNTANCCAATGATATTGTACCCGTGTTAGGTGGTTCCGCATTCAAAAATAAGGGTGTTCAGGCAATGTTGGATGCCGTGATTGAGTACCTCCCATCTCCTACCGAAGTAAAAGCCATTGAAGGGGAATTAGATAGCGGAGAGAAGGCTGTGCGTAGCGCCGATGATAAGGCACCATTTTCTGCGTTAGCATTCAAAATTGCGACTGATCCCTTTGTGGGAACTTTAACCTTTATGCGTGTGTACTCAGGTACGCTGGAAAGCGGCACGGCGGTGTATAACTCAGTAAAAATGAAGAGAGAGCGTGTCGGGCGTATGGTCCAGATGCACGCCAATAGTAGAGAAGAGATAAGCCAGGTTCTTGCAGGAGATATAGCCGCTGCAATAGGTCTTAAAGACACAACAACAGGTGATACCTTGTGTGCTGAAAACAACAAAATTATCCTTGAGCGTATGGAGTTTCCGGAGCCAGTCATTTCTGTTGCTGTTGAGCCTAGAACAAAAGCCGACCAAGAAAAGATGGGCGTTGCACTGGGTAAGCTAGCGCAAGAGGACCCATCTTTCAGAGTCAAGACCGACGAGGAGAGTGGCCAGACTATTATTTCTGGGATGGGCGAATTGCATCTTGATATCCTCGTTGAACGTATGCGGCGTGAATTTACAGTAGAGGCAAATATAGGTAAGCCTCAGGTTGCCTATCGCGAAACCATTCGTAATAGCTGTGATATTGAAGGGAAGTTTGTTCGTCAGTCTGGAGGTCGAGGACAATATGGCCACGTTTGGCTTAAATTTGAGCCCGCTGAAGACTCTGGGGCAGAAGGGCTAGAGTTTGTAAATGAGATTGTCGGCGGCGCGGTGCCTAGAGAGTATATTCCAGCGGTAGCTAAGGGTATTGAAGAGCAGATGCAGAATGGCATTCTTGCCGGCTACCCTCTATTGGGTATTAAGGCGACTCTTTATGATGGCTCATTTCACGATGTNGATTCCTCCGAAATGGCGTTCAAGATTGCAGGTTCACTGGCAACTAAGAAGCTTACTGAATCGGGTGGTGCTGTCCTATTAGAGCCTACTATGAAAGTGGAGGTGGTAACACCAGAAGAAAACATGGGTGATGTGGTTGGCGACTTGAATCGTCGGCGGGGGCTTATTTTGGGAATGGAAGAGAATTCCATNGGAAAGGTAATTAATGCTGAAGTACCCTTGGGTGAGATGTTTGGTTACGCGACTGACTTGCGTTCAGCGACTCAGGGTCGCGCTACCTTTACCATGGAATTTGAGAAGTATGCTGAGGCACCAAAAAACATTACCGAAGCAGTAATGGCGAAAAATATGGGGTGATGTTGTAAGCAATAAAAAACCCCGTTGGTACAAACCAGCGGGGTTTTTTTAACTCTTGAAGAAGTTATTTGGCCTCTCTGAGCTCCTTAGCTGCAGCAATTACATCTGTAGCNATATTTTGCGGACAAGGTAGGTAGTGAGCAAATTCCATAGAGAATTGGCCACGACCCGAGGTCATAGTGCGTAGATGACCGATGTAGCCAAACATCTCTGATAATGGAACATCAGCTTTAATACGAACACCAGTTACACCCGCTTCCTGGTCTTTAATCATGCCGCGNCGACGATTCAAGTCACCAATAACATCTCCAACGTGATNTTCAGGAGTGAACACATCTACCTTCATTATTGGCTCGATGATTTGAGGTCCAGCTTTTGGCATTGATTGACGGAAAGCACCTTTTGCAGCAATTTCAAATGCAACTGCCGATGAGTCAACAGCATGGAAGCCACCATCATANAGTTCAACCTCAACATCAAGAACNGGGTAGCCAGCCATAGGGCCTTGNTCCATCATTCCCTTNAAGCCTTTTTCGATNGCAGGNAAGAANTCTTTAGGAACATTACCGCCCACAACGCTNGANGAGAAATTAAANCCAGAACCTGGTTCNCCTGGCTTAATTCGGTANTCNATTTTACCAAACTGACCGGAACCACCAGACTGTTTNTTGTGGGTATAGCTATCTTCNATCGGCAATGTAATCGTTTCACGNTAAGCAACNTGCGGCTGACCNACAATNAGATCAACACCATAGGTACGATTCAAAATNTCGACCTTAATATCCAAGTGCAGCTCGCCCATACCTTTNAGGATGGNTTCGCCAGANTCTTCATCAGTCTCGACCCGAAACGAAGGGTCTTCAGCGATCATCTTACCGATAGCCACACCCATTTTTTCTGACCCGCCTTTATCTTTTGGCTTAACAGCGATAGAGATAACAGGCTCAGGGAAAATCATTGGCTCTAGTGTCACTGGGTTTTTAACGTCACAAAGCGTGTGGCCCGTCTGAACATTCTTCATACCCACAATAGCGATAATATCGCCTGCTTGGGCGCGATCGATTTCATTGCGATCATCCGCATGCATCTCGACCATTCGTCCGATACGCTCAGTCTTCCCAGTGAAGGAGTTGAGAATAGTAGTGCCTTTTTCCAAGACACCAGAATAAATACGCACAAATGTTAAGGCACCGAAGCGGTCATCCATAATTTTAAATGCCAGTGCTTTGAGAGACTCATCTGTTGAAACAACAGCGAATTCACCAGTCTCATCACCATTTTCATCTGTTAGAGGCTGTGGCTCAACATCAGTAGGACAAGGCAAATAATCAACAACAGCGTCCAAAACCATCTGAACCCCCTTGTTCTTAAAGGCAGAGCCACAATAAGTAGGGAAAAAGTCCAGCGCAATCGTACCTTTTCGGATACAACGTTTAACATCATCAATTGAAGGCTCTTCACCTTCCATATATGCCATTAGAAGGTCATCGTCCTGCTCAAGAGCTGTTTCAATCATCTGCTCACGATATTCTTCGACTTTGTCCACCATGTCCGCAGGAATTTCTACAACTTCATAGTTCTCAGGTAAGCCTGAGTCATCCCAGACGTATGCTTTGCGCTCAAGAAGATCAACAAGACCGATAAAGTCTTCCTCAATACCGATAGGAAGGCACATTACCAAGGGGTTGGCGCCTAAAACACTTTTGACTTGACCGACAACGCGAAGGAAGTCCGCTCCCATTCGATCAAGTTTATTTACAAAAATGATTCTGGCTACTTCAGACTCATTGGCGTAGCGCCAGTTAGTCTCAGATTGGGGTTCAACACCGCCGGAACCGCAAAACACGCCAACGCCACCATCTAAAACTTTCAATGAACGGTAGACTTCAACGGTAAAATCAACGTGCCCTGGGGTATCGATGATGTTAAAGCGATGATCTCTCCAATAGCAAGTGGTTGCAGCCGATTGAATGGTAATACCGCGTTCTTGCTCCTGTTCCATGAAGTCAGTGGTGGCTGCACCATCATGTACTTCTCCGGTTTTATGTATCTTCCCGGTGAGCTTAAGAATTCGCTCGGTGGTTGTGGTCTTACCCGCATCAACGTGGGCGAAGATTCCTATATTTCTGTAGTGAGATAAATCAGTCATTGTTCTGCTCAATTTTAAAATTTATGGTTGTTTGGGTGCTAAAAACGCGCGCGAGTATACAGGATATTGATGCCATTTCGGAGTAAAAATAACCATATATTTGAGATTTTTGCGAAAACAGCCACTATTTCTTACGATTTATGGGCTCTTTGTCGAGAAAAGGGCCGTTTATGTAAAATAAATGGCTAAAACTTAAAAAAACACGCTATTTAGCGTTAAAGGAAGTTGACTATCCCGGATCGCAGTATAAGATGGCGTCCCTTGGAAACTGTAGACGTAAAACTTAACGAAATTACAGTTAACTGTTTGGATTAATCTGTTAAATGCCTGCTGAGGAGACACTGAGATGGCTAAAGAAAAGTTTGAAAGAAGTAAGCCGCACGTAAACGT
>NYWV01000025.1 GCA_002685195.1 Porticoccaceae bacterium | reverse complement strand
ATCACCTTCTTTATAATCAAAGGTATACTTGTGGGTCATTGCGGACATCAATAAATAGCCAGCTGTAGTGTGCATTACCCCTTTGGGCTTTCCAGTAGAGCCAGAGGTGTACAAAATAAACAATGGATCCTCTGAGTCCATTGTCTCTGGTTCACAAACGGCCGAGACACTATCTATGGCCTGGTGATACCAGACATCTCGATCCTCAGCCCAACTGACCGCCCCACCTGTTCGTTTTACAACCAAGCAAGTATGGACGCAAGGGCAACTCTCAAGCGCCTTATCAGCATTCGCCTTGAGCGGAACAGTTTTACCTCCGCGATAGCCTTCATCTGAGGTAATCACAACATTGCAGTCTGAGTCCAAAATCCGATCTTTTAGTGCTTCTGGAGAAAAACCGCCAAAGACAACAGAATGTACCGCACCAATTCGAGCACAGGCTAGCATTGCATAAGCTGCCTCAGGAATCATCGGCATATAAATACACACCCGATCTCCTTTTTTAACGCCTCTCTGTCGGAGCACATTGCCTAACTTAGCCACCTGATCATGTAATTCTTGGTAACTAATTGTCATATCATCAGAGGGGTCATCGCCTTCCCATATGATCGCAGTTTGATTACTCCTTTTCTCTAGATGGCGGTCAATACAGTTCACGGTTACATTGAGTTTTCCGTCTTTAAACCATTCAGCCTCGCCTTTTGAAAAATCGTAGCTAGATACCTTAGTCCAAGGTGAATCCCATGTTAAAAACTCTTTTGCCTGCTCTGTCCAAAATGTATCTGGGTCATCAACTGATTGCTGATACATGGTCTGATAACGTTCTTTGTTAATCCATGCAGTTTCTGACCAAGATTCTGGAACAGGGTATAAATGTGTTTCAGACATAATTCATTTCCTTACTATTAGAGAATGATGCTCGACAAGGGTTTTTATCAAATAATCAGAGAGTTTAGTGTCTTTTAGTGTTGACACTCAAGTCGCTTAGTGAATTTTGATATAAGACACATTATTAAATCTCGGACTGAACAATAATAAATTTGGATTTTTTTGATGGATGGAGGGAAATCAGTACATCATCGAGCTAGTCTTCACTCTGATATCTCGTTGGCTTGAGACTATTNTTTATNCTTTCAAGATGAGGCAAAAAATCGGGNCCTCGCCTCAANGTAAAACCAGTAGCTAATACATCAAGNACAACTAGATGAACAATACGTGATGTCATCGCCATATATTCATCAGTATTTTCGGGAACGTCTACCTCCAAAGCGATGCTACTAACTGCGGTTAACGGAGATGAAGAGGAGGTTAGTGCAATAACGGTGGCCCCGTTATTACTGGCAATCTCAGCAATATCAATAATTTCTTTAGTGCGACCCGTGTGAGAAATAACAAAAAATACATCCCCTGCACTTCCCGTAGATGCAAGCATTCGCATCATCAGTACATCATCATGAAAAGATACAGGCAAATTGAATCGAAAAAATTTGTTCTCTGCATCTCGTGCTACAGAACCCGAGGTTCCAAGCCCAAAAAAGTAAACTCTCTTGGCCTGAATTAACTGATCGACCACAGCATTCACGACACTGTGATCGATGCTATCTCTAATTAAGGCTAAATCATTGATGGTGCTGTCAAAAATCTTTGGCGTGTAACTCTCTACAGTATCATTTGGATCTACATTGCGGTTAACGAAACGAACACCACTGACCAGTGACTTTGCCAACTTTAATTTAAAATCAGGAAACCCGGCAGTATTAAAACGCTTGCAAAATCGATTTACGCTAGGCTCACTGACATTTGCTCTTTTAGCCAGACTTGCGATGCTTGACCCAGTTGCAGATTCAGGATCAGACAAAATAGCTTCGGCAACTTTTCGTTCAGACTTATTTAAACCCGGCAGTGCATCTGTGATGACATTAACTAAATTCTGGTGTTGCATTTTATTAAGCCCTTCAATTCAGCCTTTAAAGAGAGTGTCTCTTTAAATTCTACCGACAGTTTATCTTCAAAAATTACCGACGGGTAGTTTCATCGAAAAACTCACAGTTTTTGTAATATTACGTAATTAAGTAACGATTTATTTGCTAAAAATAGCATAAAAACGTATTATTTACGTAATTTTACTACATATAGAACATTACCAATGTACAAATTAGCTATTAATGGTTTTGGTCGCATCGGCCGAAATATCGTCCGAGCTCTCTACGAACGTCCTTCTCTAAGGGAAAAAATACAAATCGTCGCGATCAATGACCTTGGTGACGCAACGGTGAATGGGCATCTTTTAAGCTTCGATACTGTTCATGGGCGATTCAACCAAGCGGTTGAAGTAAATGATGACGCTCTTTACATTAATGGTGAAAAGATTCATTGGTTTAGTGAACGAGATCCTCGCAACATTCCTTGGGGTGAGCTCGATGTTGACCTGGTTTGCGAATGCACTGGTGTGTTTACTGATAGAGAGAAAGCCAGCCTTCATTTAGAGGCAGGAGCGAAGAAGGTATTAATTTCAGCTCCTGGCAAGAATATGGATGCGACAGTAGTCTATGGAATTAACGATAATCTATTAACTAAAGATCATCAGATTGTTTCTAACGCTTCTTGTACCACTAATTGTTTAGCTCCCATCGTAAAGCCTCTGTATGAGAACCTAGGCCTTGAATCTGGCTATATGACCACTATCCACGCATATACTAATGATCAGCAGCTTACTGATGCCTATCACCCTGATATATACAGAGCACGNTCAGCGACTCATTCAATGATTCCGACCAAAACAGGCGCGGCAGCCGCAATCGCTGAGGTAATTCCNGAGCTGAAGGGAAAGCTAGATGGAATGGCCGTGCGTGTTCCNACCATCAATGTGTCTTTGGTTGATTTAACTTTTAATGCGGGTCGTATCACTTCCGAGGAAGAGGTCAATCGAATTGTAAAAGTGGCTGCAGAGAATGAGTTAAAATCCGTGTTGAGCTACTGTGACAAGCCACTAGTTTCTGCAGATTACAACCACATTCCTTTCTCAAGTAACTTTGATGCGCTCCAAACTAAAGTTAATGGGTCTTTGGTAAAAGTGATGGCTTGGTATGATAACGAGTGGGGTTTTTGTAATCGTATGCTAGATAATAGCCTAGCATTACTTAATGCACAGAACGAGACTAATGTGGCCTTGGATATGGAAGCAAATTACGCTGATCAGCCAACAAATGACCTCGTAGCCTAAGCGAATTTTTTGTAATCGCAGTTAGTGGCGCAACATTTTACAAGGCTCTTGTTACACCAAAAAGAGCCTTTCTAATCCTTTACAAATTATCTTGCCCAGAAGACTCTGACAGGCGTGTCTGATTGTTGCAGGACAGCGCGTATCGGCAGCTCAAGATGATCATCTCCATCACAAGCTCGACTCAGTACTTCTTGCTTACCTTGACCGCAAAGGTGAACAATAATCAACTGACTATCAAGTAATCTTGGTAAGGTCATACTCATTCTGTCATGGGGAGCTTCGAGAGGAATTACCGCTATACAACGTCTNCCAGANTCCATNTTAAGACCTCTAGACAGGGCCTCAGAGCCAGGGAACAGCGATGCAGTGTGACCATCATCACCCATACCTAGAATAACAACAGTAAAGGTCTCAATGGCAGAGAGGCTCTGCTCTAAACAATCCTCCCCTTCAACGGCAGAAGAAGAATTGGATTTAAGAGGCAAGAATCTAGCGCTACTTGCTTCATTAATTAATAAATTTTCTCTAACAAGTTTTTCGTTGCTATCTTTGTGGTCAGGATCCACCCACCGTTCATCTGCGAGAGTGACGATAACCTTTGACCAATCTAGAGTTTGCTGTGACAACAAATGAAAGAAACCTTGTGGTGTTCTTCCTCCAGAAACCACCAAAGAAGCGACCTCATGGATCTCGATCGCTTCAGACAACAAATCAACCACCTGTTTTACTAGAGCAACGTCAAGAGCGGATGCATTCTCAAATTCTAAAATATCCATATTATTCCTCTTGCCAACTCCGATTATCATTTTCAATCAGAATTTCAGCCCGGGACGGCCCCCAAGATCCTGCACTGTAGGGCTTTGTGGCTACTTTCTTGTCTCGCCAAGAAGCTAAAAGTCGGTCACACCAGTGCCAAGACGCTTCAATTTCGTCTCTACTGACAAACAACCACTGATCTCCTTTCATCACTTCCAATAACAGCCGCTCATAGGCATCCGCAATTCTCGACTCTCCTGAAGAATCAAAAAAATCAAGATTCAGGGTTCGCTTTTCTGTTTTTAGTCTTTCTTTCAAACTCTGCTTTTTAGATACCATTTCAAGCTCGATACCCTCATTAGGCTGTAATCGGATGACCAGTTTATTATTGGCCTCCCCTTCAGTCTCAGGAAATAGAGAATGGGGATTATCCTTATAAACAATAACTACCTGGGTCACCTTATCCTGCATTCGTTTACCAGTTCGCAGATAAAAAGGAACACCCGCCCAACGCCAGTTATCAATATGTACTTTTAGCGCAACGTAGGTTTCATTATTACTACTGTCACTTTCACAGCCCTCTTCTTCCATATAACCAACAACCGGAGATCCTGAAATCCAGCCAGCAGAATATTGTCCACGCACTGCATGCTCTTCAACGCTATCACCACAGATTGGCCGCAAAGCTCTCAGCAGCTTTACTTTCTCAGCACGGATCTCATCGGCTTTAAGAGAACTAGGGGGCTCCATTGCAACCATACACAATAGCTGTAAAAGATGGTTTTGCACCATATCTCTGAGCTGTCCAACCTTGTCATAATATGACCAGCGCCCCTCAATACCCACAGTCTCCGCCGCAGTAATCTGGACATGGTCGATACAACTGTTGTCCCACTGCGAGTTAATCATTCGATTAGCGAAGCGAAGTGCGAGTAGATTTTGGACAGTTTCTTTACCTAGATAGTGATCAATTCGATAGATGTTACCCTCATCAAAATATTGACCCACCGCCCCGTTAACTTGCTCAGAGCTTTGTAGGTCGTGTCCTATGGGTTTTTCAAGAACAATTCTGGATGTTGAAGTGACACAGCCTGCGTCATCTAAATGCTTGCAAATAGAGCCGAATAAACTAGGAGGCGTCGCTAAATAATAAATCATAGTTCGCTTGTCTACGATCCATTGTTTNAGACCTGAAAACTCCTTTTTTTGTGAAAAATCTACCTTAATGTAATGTAATCGACGACTAAAACGCGACCAAACTTTCTCGTCCCAATTCTCCTCACCATAAAGACCCTTAAAAAGCTCAGAGGTGTGTTTAATGAACTCAACGGTGTCTATCTTCTCTCTCGCAACTGCAGCAACACGTGTGCTATCAGGCAGCAACCCTGCCTTGTCAAGCTGATAAAGCGCCGGCAGCAACTTCCGTTTCGCAAGATCACCTCGAGCGCCAAAAATAACTAGATCAATATTACTGCTCATAATCTACCTCAGTAGTTAGTCTAACATTCGATCAAGAACTGCTTTTACAAGTCGCCACAGCTTCTCTTGCCAATAATTCTATTTCTTGCCAACGCTTCTCTCTGACTAGATCGGTCGCAGTTATCCAAGAGCCCCCGACCGACAAGACATTCTTTAAGGCTAAGTAATCCGATACATTGTGTAGACCGATACCGCCAGTCGCACAGAATCTGACATTACTAAATGGCCCTTGAAACGACTTCAATAAAGCTGTTCCTCCAACTGCCTCAGCAGGGAAAAATTTAAAACAATCAAAGCCGTAGTCCAATCCACGCATCACTTCGCTGGCAGACGAAACACCCGGCAAAAACGGAGTCGACGAGGCTCGGGCAGCATCTAGTAGCTCATCCGTTGATCCTGGAGAAACGATGAATTGACATCCAATTTCCTCGGAAACCGAAAATTGGCTTGCATTATTCACCGTGCCTGAACCTACAATCGCCTCTGGCACATGCTTAATAATCTTCTTGATACCGGGGATAGCTGCATCTGTTCTTAAGGTAACCTCAAGTACGGGAAGACCCCCAGCAACCAAAGCCTCAGCAAGAGGCACTGCATCTTCAATCCTTTCAATCACCACAACGGGAACTATAGGGTGAGCAGTTAACAGTTTGTTCATAAATTTATCCTCTAGAGCCGTCCAAGTTTCTTTGCAGCACCTAGGAGCCCCAAATTTTCACGCACAACGATATAAACTGGAATCGGTTTCAAATAACTAACAAAACGTCCTTTGTCTTCAAATTTACTTCGAAAATCACTATTGATGAAGAAATCTTGAAACCGAGGAATAACTCCCCCAGCGATGTAGATACCACCTTTTGCACCATAGGTTAGCGCTAGGTTGCCTGCGGCCGCACCTATACCCTCACAAAACATATTTAGCGTTTGCAACGCCTTAACATCAGCTTTTTCTAAAGCACCCGTGACTACTTCTGCAGGGGAAGAAAAAACCTTGGGAACCTCTTCAATACTGCAAAGGGCAGAATAAATATTAAGTAATCCTTTGCCAGACAAAAGACGCTCTAATGAAACTCGACCAAACTCTCCCCTCAAATAATCAACCACAGCACTCTGCAGATCATTGATAGGTGAATAATCTGCATGTCCACCCTCAGTATCAAGGACATGATAGCCGCTCTCAGTTGGAAGCAACCCTGCAACACCTAGCCCTGTGCCTGCTCCTAAAACACCCACAGCCTTGTTTTGTATAGGCTCATGCCCACCAACCTGAACNAAATCGGCATCAGAGAGCTCTGTAATACCATGAGCGACAGCTTCAAAGTCATTAATAATTGATAAATGATTACAACCTAAACTTGCTTTTAGATCCGCTTTCGTAAAAGTCCAATGACTATTTGTGAATGAAATCACTTCAGCATCAGCAGGACAGGCAACAGCAAAACAAACTTTATCAGGATTACTATTCCAGCCTGTTGCGCTGGATATCTCGTCTAAAAGAATGGTTATTAAAGTATCAAACTCGGGATATTCTTCAACTGAGTGAAAAAACTGAAAATCACTCTCAAGCTGACCGGCAATGATTGCCGAAAATCTCGCATTAGTGCCACCGATATCAGCCACTAAATTCCAAACCTGACTCATGTTCTACTCTCCAGCAAACAAATAGGACGCACCCTGTTCAGCATTACTTATATTATCTCTATTGACTGCAAACAATTCTCGTCCACATCCACGCTGATTGCCCTTCGGGTTCGGCGCTGCTTCGCGAGAGTTAACGACATTCATATCTTCAAGACATTCGATCTGCCCGGAGACTGCATCCACTCTGATCAAGTCACCATTTTGCAATTTAGCTAATAAACCACCGTCAACAGCCTCAGGTACTAAGTGGATAGCTGCCGGCACTTTACCAGAAGCCCCCGACATGCGTCCATCTGTCACGAGTGCTACCTTGTATCCCTTGTCCTGCAATATGCCCAAAAATGGCGTTAATTTATGCAGTTCTGGCATACCCAAAGCCTTAGGCCCCTGATACCGAACTACCACCACGCAATCTCTATTTAAAAGCCCTGCTTTGAACATGCCCTCTAACTTATCTTGGTCATCTAAGACTATAGCAGGCGCCTCAATAACTTGGTGTTCAGGGGCAACCGCGGACACCTTGATAACGCCACGTCCTATGTTTCCGGCCAACAAACGAATCCCACCTTCCTTTGAGAATGGCTGTACGGTCGTAGTCAGCACCTCCAAGTCTAGCGGTTGCTCAGGTGATTCTCTCCAAACGATCTTATCGTCCTCGATAAAAGATTCTTGAGTAAACGATGAAAAATTCTCTCCCCAAACCGTCTTTGCATCTCCATGCATAAAACCTGCGTCCAAAAGTTGCCTAAACATGCAACTGGTGCCTCCCGCCGCATGAAAATGATTAACATCCGCCTCGCCATTTGGGTAAACTTTTGCCAGCAGGGGCACAACAGCGGAAAGTTCAGCTATGTCATCCCAATTCACAATAATGCCGGCCGCGCGGGCAATAGCTACNAGGTGCATCGTATGGTTGGTAGACCCACCAGATGCCAACAGAGATACGGTCGCATTAACAATTGACCTTTCATCAACGATCTCACCTACAGGTCTATAGTCTGAACCCAGTGCCGTGACACGAGTAAGTTGATGGCACGCCTCAACTGTAAGCCGCTGGCGCATAGGATCACTGGGNTTAACAAAAGAACTACCCGGTAACTGCAGGCCCAGCGCCTCTAGTAGAACTTGGTTACTGTTTGCTGTGCCATAAAATGTGCAGGTGCCAGCACTATGATAAGAATCAGATTCCGCTTGCAATAGCTCCTCTCGCCCGATCTTTCCTTCTGCGAATAACTGTCGAATCCGTTGTTTTTCTTTGTTTTTTAATCCTGACTCCATTGGCCCCGCAGGAATAAATATCGCAGGTAAATAACCAAAACTTAGTACACCAATTAATAGACCCGGAACGATCTTGTCACAAATTCCAAGCGCTACGACACCATCAAACATTTGATGTGAAAGCGAAATTGCTGTGCATTGGGCGATAATATCTCTACTAAGTAAGCTAAGCTCCATGCCATCTTGCCCCTGAGTCACACCATCGCACATGGCCGGAACTCCTCCCGCGACCTGTGCTGTGCATCCTATATCTCGCATTGCTCGCTTGATAATTTCTGGGTACTCTGCATAGGGCTGATGGGCTGAAAGCATATCGTTATAGGCGGTAACAATCGCCATATTCCCAGATTCCATCATTCTAAGGCTACTTTTATCACCCGCGTCACAGGCGGCAAAACCATGAGCAAGATTACCGCAACTGAGCTTACCTCGCTCAGGACGATTATTATGATCCTCAGCTATTTGCGCTAAATAATCAGCGCGTAAATCAGCACTACGATCTATAATGCGTTGGGTGACTTCTTCAACATATCGATTAAGTTGGGTCATAGTAAGTCCATGAGTTCGGTGCTATATTGTAACAAAATTACGTAATATAGGGAAAAATAATCAATAAAACTCTATTTTTACGTAATTTAATTACATTTTGAGGGTAATAACGGTTCTTTAANCCCTAAGCAATCAACTTTAGGCCTACATTTACTATTTTGGCACCCTGTTAAAAAGGAATGAATTTNCCATGAAGAGCAAACAGTATTCCCCGAATGAAACAGTCGCTTGGCGTAATTTAGAAGCTCTTGCTCAAGACTCAACCAAAACCACCATTGCAGATCTATTCAAATCAGAAACTGATCGAACGGAAAAAATGTCAGTGGAAATCGGAGGGATAGTTCTAGATTTTTCAAAGAACCTTGTTAGTCAAGATGTGTTGACGGAACTTATGGCCTTGGTGGATGAGTCTAATTTAGAAACTCATCGAGATGCTATGTTTGCAGGCGAGTCTATTAATTCCACTGAAGATCGCGCAGTGCTCCATGCCGCCCTCCGTGCCGAGCCAGAAGATGCCAATACCCCACAAGAAAAAGAGCGAAATAGGCTAGTTAAAACCCAGCTCGATCACGTGCGAGAGGTAAGTGAGAAAATTCGCAGTGGTGGCTGGCAAGGTTCAACCGGAAAATCTATAACTGATATCGTTAACATTGGGATTGGAGGGTCAGACCTTGGGCCAAAATTGGCCTGTAACGGATTAGCTGAATTTGCTCATCCAGATATCAATATTCACTTTATCTCTAATGTTGATGGCGCCGAAATATTAACCACCTTAGCTAAATTAAATCCTGAAACCACTTTGATCACTGTTGCCAGTAAAACCTTTACAACACAAGAAACTCTTCTTAACGCAAAGACCGCAATTAATTGGTTCGAAACAAAATTGGGGCTATTAAGTGCTCAAAGCAGCCCCCATTTTATCGCATTGACCGCTAACCGTGATAACGCAGTGAGCTATGGAATTCCTGAATCTCAAATTCTTGAATTCGCAGAATGGGTGGGGGGACGTTATTCACTCTGGTCCAGCATCGGTTTGTCTATCGCTATTAGTATCGGTTTCGAGCGGTTTTCAGATATGCTAGCTGGCGCTCGAGAAATGGACCTCCATTTTCGGACAGCTCCAATAGATCAGAACATGCCTGTTATTATGGCAGTACTCGGCATTTGGTATACAAACTTCTTAAACGCCCAGTCTAGCGCTGTCATTCCCTACTGCGAGCGTCTCTTGCTTCTACCTTCTTACTTACAACAGTTGGATATGGAAAGTAATGGTAAAAGCACAACGCTAGAGGGAGAGCCTGTTTCTTATAATACTGGGCCAATCCTTTGGGGCCAGACTGGCACTAACGGTCAGCATGCCTTTTTCCAATTACTTCATCAGGGTACGAGACTTGTGCCTATCGACTTCATCGCAGCTGTGAATGACAATCTAAGCAACAAAGAGCACCACAGGGTGCTCCTTGGCAACATGTTAGGACAGTCTTCAGCCTTAATGATGGGGCAGCCGGCCCCCAAAAATCAACCATACCGCTTTTATGAGGGTAATAAGCCTTCAAATACTTTATTAATGAACTCACTTTCAGCAAAGAACTTTGGTGCTCTAGTGGCTCTGTATGAGCACAAGGTCTTCGTTCAAGGGAGTCTGTGGAATATTAACTCTTTCGATCAGTGGGGTGTCGAGTTAGGTAAAAAAATGGCTAATGAGCTCCTGGATGCAGAACATAGCGATGGCAATCTAGATCCGTCCACCAAGAGACTTTTTAATTATATAGATAGTAACAGCTTATGATTAAGTGACAGCAATAGCTCTCTAAGTACGCAGCTCTTTTGGCAGAGAGAACTGTATCTTTTCGTCAACGCCCTGTAACTCTTCCGGTGGATTAGCACCAAAACTAACTAAGCGCGAAATTACGCCCTGCACAAGAACCTCCGGNGCTGAGGCTCCGGCGGTAACTCCTAAGGCTCTTGCACCGGTCAGCCACTGAGCATTGATATCATCTGGACCATCAATAAGATATGACTTACAACCGCAACGTTCGGCCAGCTCTTTCAAACGATTAGAATTAGAGCTCGCGACAGACCCTACCACTAACACCACATCACACTCTATTGCCAGTTGCTTAACAGCATCCTGTCGATTTTGAGTGGCATAGCAAATATCATCTTTGCGTGGCCCCTGTATCTCAGGAAACCGTTGTCTTAGNGCATCAATGACCANTGAGGTATCGTCCATTGACAATGTTGTCTGCGTAACATAAGCCAAATTGGATGGATCATTCACCTCAAGTTTCAATACATCATGCTCATCTTCCACCAGATGAATAGAGCCACCTTTGGCAACATCGAACTGACCCATAGTGCCCTCTACTTCGGGATGACCGGCATGGCCAATTAGAATGCAATCCATTCCGTCTCGACTGTATTTAGTGACTTCAAAATGGACTTTAGTGACCAATGGGCAGGTTGCATCAAATACCTTGAGTTTTCGATTATCCGCTTCCTGCCGAACTGCCTGAGANACACCATGAGCGCTAAAAATACAGATCACATCATCAGGAATTTCGTTGACCTCTTCGACGAAAACAGCTCCGCGTGCTCGTAAATTATCAACGACAAACTTGTTATGTACGACCTCNTGTCGCACATAAACTGGCGCACCAAACATATCCAGTGCCCGATCAACTATGTCAATCGCGCGATCAACACCCGCACAAAAACCTCTGGGATTGGCGAGCTTNATATCCATCAGTGGATATTCTGGGGGGCAATATCTATTATTTTCACCTGGAAAATAATATTTTTGCCTGCAAGTGGATGGTTAAAATCAATCATTACTTCATTATCATCAACATCAACAATAACTCCAGGNAGCTCTCCATCACCATTTTGGAATGAGAACATTGCACCTAGTTCAAGTTCTTCTTGATCAAAATTACCGCGCTCAACNGCCTGTACATTTTGAGGNTTGTGTTGNCCAAAAGCTTGCTCGGGTGGAATNGTGAACTCTCGCTCATCACCATTAACAAGTCCTATTAGTGTCGACTCAAACCCAGGCAACAGATTTCCATCACCAACAGAAAAAGTTGCTGGCTCNGATTCAAAATTTGAATCAATAATATGCCCGTCCTCTAAAACCAGAGAAAAATGCAAGGTCACACTCATACCTGTCTCTATCTGTAATTTCATATTGAACCTAAGGCTGTGTATCCTGATCCGTAATAAACATATCTAAAATGAGTAACACTGCACCCATAGTGATACCGCTGTCTGCCACATTAAAAGCCGGAAAATGAGTGCCAGACCAATGGAAATCTAAAAAATCAACCACGTAGCCAAGGACTAGACGATCATATAAATTGCCNAAAGCGCCCCCTAAAATGAGAGCCAAAGCCAAACTTTCAATCCAACGAGTTTTTGGTAGTCGGGAAATCCAAACAACAATAACAGCACTTACCACAGCAGATAACGCAGCAAAAAACCATCGCTGCCANCCTCCAGCGTCACTCAAAAAGCTAAACGCTGCACCGTAGTTGTGGACATGGACTAAATTAAAAAACGACGTGATAATTTCACGCTGCCCAAGATAAAACTCAGCAATTACCCAAGTCTTTGTAAGTTGATCCAAAACAAGCACTATTAATGCAATGAGGTACCACCAAATCAGGCTTACTCCGCGTTTATCAGTTTTGACGGCAGATGGGCTCTCTTTGGAATCAGGCATGGGCGCGAACTTCTCCTTGCCCAGAAATATTGCCAATGCAACGTCCACAAACTTCGGGATGATCTAAGTTACTTCCAACATCCGCAATAAAGTGCCAACAACGTACACACTTTTCTGCCGATGAGCGCTCCAGAGAAACTCGCAATCCATTGAGTGATGATTCAGCAATACTTTTAGCATCTGACATCGGCAGCAAAACAGCTTTAGAGGTAATAGTTACAAATCGCAACTCATCATTGAGCTTTGCCAACGATTTGAAAAGCTCGGGTTCAGCAAATAGAGACACATCAGCCCCTAGTGAACCTTTGATCAAACCTTGCTTGCGCTGTTCTTCTATCTCTTTATTAATCGCTTCTTTTGCAAGAAGGATGGATTCCCAGTCACTCGCAGAAATCAACTCGTCATCACCTAGGCGCTGCAAAGGGTACCATTCCGCAACAAATACGGATTTACTTCGATCCCCAGGCATAAAACTCCAGACCTCGTGAGCCGTAAAGCTTAAAATTGGCGCAATCCAGCGCACAAAAGCCTCGGCTATATGTAATAACGCAGTTTGCGCTGAGCGCCTTGCTAAACTATCTTCAGCACAGGTATAAATCCTATCTTTAATAATATCTAGGTAGAAACCACCCATGTCTCGAACACAGAAATTATGTAGTTTTTGATAAATCTGATGAAATTGAAATTGATCGTAGTGCCCAATAATTTCATCCTGCAGCTGTGCCGCACAGTCTACCGCCCAACGATCAAGGGCAATTAAGTCTTCGTGAGCCACTAAATGCTCAGAAGGTTCAAATCCATCAATATTTGATAGGAAGTAACGTGCGGTATTGCGAATTCTTCGGTAGGAGTCTCCTGCACGATTAAGAATCTCATCTGATACTGTCATCTCTGCNCTAAAATCAGCAGATGCCACCCAAAGTCTCAAAACGTCNGCACCCAAGTCATTAATAACTTTTTGGGGCGAAACTACGTTACCAATGGATTTAGACATTTTGCGTCCGTTTTCATCCACAGTGAATCCATGNGTCAGCACCGCTTTGTAGGGCGCCGTGCCATTTATTGCAATCGCTGTTTTGAGTGACGACTGAAACCATCCTCTATGCTGATCGGACCCTTCCAGGTATAAATCGGCTGGATAGACAAGTTCTTCGCGTGCATCAATGACAGAACCGTGTGTTACACCAGAATCAAACCAAACATCTAATGTGTCGGTAACCTTTTGGTAATCATCTGCTTCAGTACCTAGAAGATCTGCAGCATCCAAGGTATACCACGCATCGATCCCTTGGGTTTCCACAATGGCAGCAACCTTCTCAATTAAACCGGCTGTATCTGGATGAATTTCTCCTGATTGCTTGTGAACAAACAGAGTAATCGGCACTCCCCAGGTACGCTGCCTAGAGATACACCAATCAGGGCTGTTATCCAACATNCCTTCAATTCTTGCCTCACCCCAATCTGGGTGCCAGCTTACATTTTTAATCGCNGCTTTGGCTTCTTTCAAAAGACCATTTTTATCCATTGAGATAAACCATTGAGGCGTAGCACGATAGATCAATGGTGTCTTGGTTCGCCAGCAGTGTGCGTAGCTATGGGTAATTTTGCCGCAGGCCATTAGTCGNTCATGGTCAGCTAANACTTCATTNACATGNTCATCAACTTTATANACATGCTCTCCAGCAAATAGCGCNACATCGTCTCGAAAAGTACCGTTGTCCATTACGTAATTTAGTGTGCCAATGCCGTATTTCTTGGCCACCACAAAATCTTCGATACCGTGNTCTGGAGCAGTATGGACGCAACCGGTACCTGCATCAGTTGTGACGTGNTCACCGAGCAANACTGGAATATCTCTNTCNTANAAAGGGTGCTTGGCNACGAGNCCCTCNAGAGATTCGCCTAAGCANCTNGCCAANACTTGAAAGTCTTCGATCTCAAGACGTTCCATGACCGATTCGAGTAATAACTGAGAACAGATCAATCTTACTGGACCAGACTTAGTTTTGCACTGGACTAAGTTATATTCCAACTCACAACCCAACGAAATAGCCTGACTACTGGGGATCGTCCACGGCGTTGTCGTCCAAATAAGCAAGTTCACAGCGCCTTCACCGGAAAGCCCATCAAAAGCCTGAGCAATCTTTTGCAACTGCTCTTCATCATCTACTGGATAAGCCACATCAATAGAGAACGACGTTTTATCTTGATATTCAACCTCAGCTTCTGCCAATGCAGATCCACCCACAACGCTCCAAAATACGGGCTTATACCCTTTGACAAGATGGCCATTGGTAGCGATCTTACCTAGTGCTCGAATAATGTCCGCTTCGACACCAAAATTCATCGTGAGATAAGGACGATCCCAGTCTCCAAACACACCGATCCGCACAAAATCTTTACGCTGTCCATCTACCTGCCGCATTGCATAGTCACGGCATTTTTGTCGGAATACTGAATAGTCAACCTTGACGCCTGCCTTACCNATCTTCTTTTCTACATTGTGTTCAATGGGTAATCCATGGCAATCCCACCCGGGAATGTAAGGAGCATCAAATCCACTCATCGTCCGGGACTTTACAACAATATCCTTTAACACTTTNTTTACCGCGTGACCTAGGTGAATAGCTCCATTTGCATAGGGAGGACCGTCATGCAAAATATATTTTTCACGTCCCGACCGAGCCTGTCTGATTTGCTCATAGATATTCTTCTCATGCCATTCTTTAAGCATGCCCGGCTCTCTCTGGGCCAGGTTGGCACGCATGGGAAAGTCAGTTTTCGGCAGATTTAAAGTCGCTTTATAATCTGTACTTGAATCGCTCATTCTAAGCCTTATTCTCGGTGTTNTTTTGCTGGCTAAACCAGGTNCGTATATTGTTAACATCNCGACGGATATTTTCTACTAAACTATCCAGTGTTGTGAATTTTTTTTCTTCTCTAATTTTGTGCTTAAACTCAACCTCAATTCTATGCCCATAAAGATCACCTCGAAAATCCAATAGATGCACCTCTAAAATAGGCTTTACCAAACCTCCCACAGTGGGCCTTATTCCTACGTTAGCAGCCCCCTGATAGATGTCACCAGCAATAGTGACTAATACTGCAAAAACCCCTGAAATTGGAGCACTGTAGCGATTTAGTTGCACATTAGCAGTGGGAAAGCCTAACTTTTTNCCCAACTGCTGTCCGTAAACGACACAGCCTTTAATAGTAAACGGACGCCCCAACAGGAGACTTGCTCCCTCAAAGTCTGATTGACTTAAGACCTGTCGCACCAGAGTGCTACTGACTCGCTGACCATCTACTTCGAGAGTATCTGTATCTTGCACTTCAAAGTCATGATGCTCGCCAGCCTTCCTCAACATCGCAAAATCACCACTGCGATCGCAACCAAAACGAAAATCGTCTCCAACAATCAGGTAACGAGTTGATAGGCCATTGACCAAAACCCGAGACACAAACTCCTCTGCGGTCAAACTCCTNAGAGCAGAGTTGAACTGTAAGCACACAACCTGATCTATACCCAACTCTCGCAGGGTTTCAACTTTTTCTCGAAGTCTCATTAATCGAGCTGGNGCTTTNTCACCAGAAAAAAATTCTTGGGGTTGTGGCTCAAAAACCATCACCACGGAAGGCACATTCAGTGCAATTGCTTTAAGTTTAACCTGTTCCAATATGGCTTGATGCCCGAGATGAACGCCGTCAAACGAACCAATCGTCACGACCGACCTCTGATCTGAGGAATGCAGATTATGCAATCCTCGAATAAACGTCATTTCACTCTGTTTTTCAGCCAAGATAGTTACTCTCTAAATNAGGCGCAGAGTATACCTAGCAACGCACGGAAAGGTAAGGGACAGAGCCACAATGGAGAGCTGTATTTAGGCCTTAGAGGACCAACAAAAGCCTTTTTAAACTGAATCATCGCCCCGANTCACTCTGTTAGTGACCTCGACTAGTTGCCTTGGCTGGGCCTNGTAAGTCGGCAGGCCTAAATCCTAAAACNAAAAGAACCAAAATATAGACCAGAAGTCCTGCTGTACAGACCATGCCAATACCACTAATACGCTGCAGCCAATTGCCCTGCTGCCAAACCTCTGACTGTAAAAGCCCAAGCTCGGCCGACAGCATAAGAAGCGCTACAAACATTACGGCAACCGCGATCACCAGTTGAATAAAAAATCTTCGCCATTGCTCAGTGGGGGCATAGATACCCTGTTTACGCAAAAACCAAAACAACAGAACAGCATTTAAAAAAGCTGACACTGAAGTAGCCGACGCAAGGCCCACATGACCGATTTGCCAGTAAAAGTGCAACGGCAATACAAAAAGCACATTGAGCACCATATTAGTCACCATGGCGATAACACCGATACGAACTGGAGTGCGCATATCTTGTCGTGCAAAAAAACCTGGTGCCAGAACTTTAATCAACATAAAAGCAATCAATCCAATTGCGTAGGCGCGCAGACTAAGAGCGGCCATTGCCATATCTCTCGTAGTCATGACATCACCATAGTAAAACAGTGTTACTAAAATTGGCTCAGCAAGCAATGTTAGCGCTACCGCAGCTGGAACTGCGACAAGCAGTATCATCTTGAGGGCCCAGTCAAGTGTTTGAGAATATTCCTTGGTAGATTCAGATGCGTGATGACGGGATAAATTTGGCAAAATCACAGTGGCGACAGCCACACCAAAAACACCCAATGGTAATTCAGATAAGCGATCTGAGTAATACAACCAAGAGACACTGCCTGTAGGGAGGAAAGTTGCCAACATCGTATCTAGTAATAAATTAATTTGGCTAACTGAAACACCAAATATGGCGGGGCCCATCAATATTAAAATCTTACGGACACCAGAATCATGCCAATCGATAATAGGCTGAGGAAGCATATGTATGCGATGTAAAAAAGGTAATTGAAAAACTAATTGAACAATACCCGCGATCAACACCCCCCAGGCCAGTGCAAAGGCAGGTTGATCAAATAATGGTGCAGCGAACAACGCGGCACAAATTAGGCTTATATTCAAAAGTATTGGCGTAAAGGCGGGCACAGCAAAGCGATCATAGCTATTGAGTATTCCGCCAGCCACACCTGTCATGGATATGAAAAGTAGGTAGGGGAATGTGATTCGCAGCATATCAGTAGTGGCTGCGAATTTGAGCGGATCATCCATAAACCAACTAGGGGCAAATATTGCTGCCATCACTGGTGCTGCTAGCACTATGACTAAGGTAAACAACAATAACGTTAGCCCTAAAGTCCCACTAACACGATCTATTAAGCCACGAACAGCAGCTTGCGACCCCTGCTCTCGATATTCTCCCAGTACAGGAACGAAAGCCTGTGCAAAAGCACCTTCGGCAAACAACCGTCGGAAAAAGTTGGGGATCTTGAAAGCCACAAAAAATACATCGGCAAACGCATCTGCACCTATAACTCGGGCAAATACAACATCACGGGCAAGTCCCATGACACGTGAGAGCATCGTAAAAAAGCCAACGACTCCGCTTGAGCGCAGTAGGCCACTGTCTTGTGCAACTCCCACGGTACTTTCAGAGGAGTCAGAGGAACGATCTATGTTACTCTGTTCAGATTCATTCTGCGTCAAAAAGACACCTCAAAGAAACAGTTCAGATTATGCAGTTTAACCACTGGTATGAGGATGTCCAAGGGAATCTAGAAAACTCAACTGCTCGTATTTGCCGATTAACAGCTAAACCTTTGTGGCACTTACAACAAAAGGTTTAAATAAGCCGCTTAAAAGGTGCACAATTGGGTTGAATGTCATTACTAAACCCTGTATATTTCCGCGCCTTTAGCGAGTCCATAGTTAGGAGTAAATAAGTTGGCAAATTCAGTACAAGCAAAAAAACGCGCACGCCAAAATGAGAAACGCCGCCAGCATAATGCCAGCCTGCGCTCAATGGTCCGTACCTATTTAAAGAAAGTAGACGCTGCCATCGCCTCAGGTGACAAGGCGACTGCTCAAGAGGCATACGATGCCTCTGTTCCAGTCATTGATAGAATGGCAGACAAAGGTATCATTCATAAAAATAAAGCTGCCCGTCATAAAAGCCGCTTGAACGCGCAAGTCAAAGCTCTCGGTGCTAAGTAATTAGCGATTGAGTTAAAAAAACCGGCGAGTGCCGGTTTTTTTTGGTCTATGATTTTAAGTCTTTGAAATCTCGCTAGGAACTTAACACCAGATTGTCCCGGTGTATCATTTCATCATCATCTTTATAGCCCAATATCTTCGAAATAGAGCTAGTGCTCTCACCGCAAAGCTTTCTAGCTTCTTCAACAGAGTAGTTGACTAACCCTCGAGCCACTTCAATACCCCTTAGGTCCACACAACTAACCAAGTCTCCACGGCCAAATGTTCCATCAACGCTGGTTATCCCTACCGGTAATAAACTTCGTCCATGTCTTACCAAAACCTCTATAGCGCCATCATCAATTACTAACTTACCCTTCACCTGAAGTTGACCTGCTAGCCACTGTTTTCTGGCTGCAATCGGCTTTTGATGAGCCTTGAGAAGCGTCCCTATACTCTTACCAGAAGCAATATCAATCAAAACATCATTGTTTCGTCCTCCAGCAATAATAGTGTTGCAGCCAGAAGATGATGCCAGCCGAGCGGCTTGCAACTTTGTCACCATACCTCCGCGACCTAGCTGACTAGAACTCTCGCCAACCAAACTATCAAGAGAGGAGTCGGTCGCTTTCGCCTCAGTAACAAGTTGAGCAGTGGGATCGTGATCAGGGTTTGCGTCATACAAACCATCTTTATCAGTCAGAATGACTAGTACGTCCGCATCAATCAAATTAGCAACTAAAGCGGCGAGGTTGTCATTATCTCCAAAACGAATTTCGTCAGTCACTACAGTGTCATTCTCGTTAACAATAGGAACAACACCCAGGTCCATTAACCTTTTCATTACTCCTCGTGCGTTGAGATAGCGCTGGCGACTGGCTAGATCATCATGATCAAGTAGGATTTGCGCAGTCTTCCGATTGAATCGCAGAAAACTCGATTCATAGATTTGAATTAATCCCATTTGACCAACTGCAGCCGCGGCCTGCAGATCGTGGATACTATCAGGTCGATTAGCCCAACCTAAACGAGCCATACCTTCGGCAATGGCTCCAGAAGATACTAGAACAATTTCTTTCCCTTGACTAAGAAGCTCGGCTATCTGATTAACCCAACTATCAATAGCGTTGCAGTCAACACCAGCGCCATCATTAGTTAACAACGCGCTACCGATTTTCACTACCCAACGCTTTGCCTGTTTGGTATTTGCTCGACTCAAAGCCAATTACTCCGCGTAAACCACTTCAACATCATGATCATCGTCTTCGTCATCATTTTCTTGCGGTTGCTGACGGGACTGTCTGCGCGCCTGTGCAAGTCCCTCAATACGCTCTCTTGCCTCAGCTTGAATCACTGCGCGTCGCTCATCGGCTAGCTCTGTTAGCTCGGGGTCAGCTTCTTCTTGCTGCCTATGCTCATCAATGTAATCCATAATCGCAGCACAGAGAGCCTTTGTACCTTGAGAAGCCAGCCCTGACATACGAAAGACTGGACCTTCCCAACCAAGAGCGTCAACGACCTGCTGGCACTGACCCTCAACCTCATCCTCAGGTAGTAAATCGATCTTATTCAACACCAACCAACGGTCTCCCGCAGCTAGTGTGGGGCTAAATGTCTCAAGCTCAGTCTCTATCACTCGAGCATTTTGATCTGGCGTACTCCCATCGTAGGGCATCATATCCACTAAATGCAGTAATAATCGAGTGCGTGTCAGATGTTTGAGAAAACGAATACCAAGGCCCGCTCCCTCAGATGCGCCTTCAATCAATCCCGGTATGTCAGCGATAACAAAAGATTTATCTCCGCTCATCCCTACGACACCTAAGTTCGGAACTAAGGTGGTAAAAGGATAGTCAGCCACCTTAGGACGAGCAGCGGAGACCGAGCGAATAAATGTAGATTTACCCGCATTAGGCAGACCCAGCAAACCAACATCAGCGAGTACTTTAAGCTCTAACTTAATTTCTCTGACTTCCCCATCTTGTCCCGGCGAAGTCTGACGCGGCGCTCGATTTGTACTGGACTTATAACGGGTATTCCCAAGACCATGGAAACCACCTTGAGCTACCTTTAATTGTTGATCCAACTCTGTCAGGTCTCCCATGACATCCCCGGTCTCATTGTCAATGACCGTAGTACCTACCGGCACCTGCAATAAAAGATCGTCGCCCCCACGCCCAGTACATTCAGCACTACTTCCCTGCTGACCAGCCTGGGCCTTGAAGTTTCGAGTGTAGCGAAAATCAATCAATGTATTGAGGCCCTCTGCGGCTAATAAGATAACGCTTCCACCATCGCCACCATCACCACCATCAGGTCCACCCTTGGGAATATATTTTTCACGGCGAAAGCTTAGGCAGCCGTTACCGCCTTTGCCCGCATGGACTTTAATTGTAGCTTCATCAACAAATTTCATAAGAACAGTTTACAGTTGCCGTAGGGTTTAGTCATTTCGCGTAATCAACGTGACATTTTTGCACAAAACTGCCACCCATAAAAAAAGCCCCGCGTAGGGGCTTTTCAAACTGAAAAATAGTGCCTACGCAGACACTACTTCAGCGTACTTTCTGTTTTGCGGGCCTTTCTGCACAAATCGAACAACACCCTCCGCCGTAGCGAACAAGGTATGATCCTTGCCGATACCAACGTTAGTACCTGGGTGGAACTTAGTCCCACGTTGACGAACTATAATGCCGCCTGCATTAATTGTCTGGCCGCCATAGACTTTAACACCAAGGCGTTTACTCTCTGAATCGCGACCATTACGGGTACTACCACCAGCTTTCTTGTGAGCCATTGCTTTATCCTCTTCGGATTAACCAGCGTTAATGCCAGTAATTTTAACTTCTGTATACCACTGTCTGTGGCCCTGTTGTGTGCGCGAATGCTTGCGACGTCGGAATTTAATAATATTCACTTTGTCACCACGACCATGAGAAACAACCTCAGCAGTCACCTTGCCACCCTTTACTAGGGGCGCGCCAATTTTGACTTCAGCACCTTCGCCGACCATCAAAACTTCTTCAAAATCGATATTATCACCAGTTGCGATATCTAGCTTTTCTAGACGCAAGGTTTCACCCTCTACGACTCGATGTTGCTTCCCGCCACTTTTGATTACTGCGTACATGTTTTGCTCCAAATATTAATGACCTTTTGAGGCCCGATTCTTTCGCTTAGTGCCATGGAGCAAATAGCCCCTGCGAGAGGGCGGCAATTCTAATGGAACACCCCAAGGTTAGCAAGTATTTAAACGCCAAAAATCACAGTAACTCAGGGGAAATATTCCAAATTAGTAAATCATTGGCACAATAGTCTCCACAAAAGGAATATTGATGTTTAGCTGGAGTTTTATTTCAACCAAATTAGCGAGGCATGGCGCCCGGTTGTTTGTTCCCTTCGATAGGAGTAGAGCCTCTCTTTGTCTGAGAATGTACAAAAATCCCCACCAAAAATTGAGTCTATTCCACAAGCCACGAGCTCTGCTCGGGCTAAGGCATATAAATCCGCAAAAAAATGATCGTTAAACTGATTATTATCAGTAGACTTGAAGGCAGTAATGATACTCTTTTGGTGTTGCTGGCTTTGAGCATTATCTAAAAATGATTCCAGCACCTCAGGCCCCACCTCAAAGGCTTTAGGCCCGATTGCAGGACCTAAGAAAGCCATAATTTGCTCGGCAGGAGATCTAAACTTTCCAACGGCTTGTCGCACAACTCCATGACATAAACCACGCCAACCCGCATGAACGGCAGCAACTTCACTGCCGGCCTTGTCACACAATAATATGGGAAGGCAATCTGCGGTCATAACAGCACAAATCGTTTGAGACTTGTCAGTGTAACTACCATCAGCATCAGGAATTTNCTCNGCNTCGGGAACATAGATAACATCAGTCCCATGNACTTGATTAAGCCATAGNGGNGTNNCCAAGAGTCCTAGTNTTGATATGAGNGAGTCTCGATTGGCCNGNACATCGGTTGCATTATCACCCACATGCAGCGCCATGTTATTACTAGAGAAGAGNCCCTTACNAATACCACCCGATCTCAAGCTAATAGCGGCTCCTACAGATNTTGGCGCAGGCCAATCTGGAATAAAAAATGAAGAGGATTGACTAACCATCGGCTAAAATCTCGAGCAAGCATTGCATATCTGAAGGCAAATCAGAGGTCCAACCAATTAATTCACGGCTAGCAGGATGAATAAGCTCTAACTCTTTGGCATGCAATGCCTGGCGGTCAAACTCACGAATGCCGTCCTGCAGCTTAATAGATGCCCCCTTGTGAATTCGCAACCGTCCTCCATAAGTATCATCACCAACAATAGGATGGCGTATATGTGCCATATGCACACGAATTTGATGCGTTCGTCCGGTTTCTAACTTGAGACGCAAATGGCTATGCCCATCAAAGCGCTCNAGNACTTTATAGTGTGTTCTTGCTTCTTTCCCATCGCTAATGACCGCCATCTTGGTGCGCTGCTTGGCATGACGCCCAATCGGTTGATCAACCGTGCCACCCGCAATGACAATGCCAGAGACAACTGCCTCATATTCACGACGCACTGTTCTAGCTTGTAATTGCATCACTAAATCTGTGTGGGCTTGTAATGTTTTNGCTACAACCATCAGCCCAGTNGTNTCTTTATCTAAGCGGTGTACGATTCCCGCCCGTGGAACCGATAACANCGCNGNGCAATGGTGTAACAGCGCATTTANTAAAGTACCCGAGTAATTCCCTGCTGCAGGATGAACAACAAAATTAGCGGGCTTGTTGATGACTATAATATGATCATCCTCAAACACGATATCTAAAGGAATATTCTCTGGTTGCCAGTCCCCTTCCGGCTCCAACTCGGCGCTCAAGATTAAGTTTTCGCCGCCCAATAACTTGTATTTTGGCACTTGCTGTTGATCATCAACNAGCAATTCCCCTTGATTGATCCATAGCTTTAAACGCGATCTCGANAAATCAGAAAACAACTCTGCTGCCACCTGATCAAGGCGGCGNCCAACNTCNGANAGCGGNACAATAGCTTGCTGCTCAATCAAACCGTCTGTGATGGGTTCTACCATTTTATTGTTACTTATTTTATCGATCACTAAACTTAATCCAGTTTTAGCACTCCAACTATTATCACCTAATGTCTGAAAGGGCTGTTTAAAACGAACATTTATTGGTTTAACTAAAGCGCTGTGTTTAAATAGCCGCCCTGCATAAAATTTAAATCAGCAGACCATTAATCTGAGAATATTACATGAAAAACTTATCGTTGATGCTTTTGATTTTAAGTTTATCTCTNACCACCGGTTGTTCGTGGCTTGGTTGGGGTGATGAAGAGCAAACTGAAGAAGACAGTGCCGGGCTTACAGAAAAAGACTTTTACGAACGAATACAGACCAGCCTCAACGCCAGTAANTGGACCGTCGCCATCAGTAATTTGCAGCTTTTAGAATCTCAGTTTCCTTTCGGTAAGTACGCAGAGCAAGGGCAACTCGAGCTCATCTATGCCCAATATAAATCAGGGGATTATGAGTCCAGCATTGCCTCAGCAGACCGTTTTATTCGCCTTCATCCCCAGCATCCCAATGTAGATTATGCTTTTTACGTCAAAGGGCTTTCTGAGATATCCCAAACCGGAGGATTTTTCGACAGTTTTTTGCCCACGGATAGCAGCATGAGGGATATAGGTGAAGCGAGGGGAGCATTCACCACTCTAACTGAATTACTGTCTCGCTTCCCCGAAAGCCCCTATGCAGCAGATGCTCGAAAAAGACTGGTGAGCTTGCGCAATCGGCTGGCTCGCGCAGAAATTCATGTGGCTAACTATTACTTCACCCGAGGTGCTTATCTAGCTGCAGCGAATCGTGGTCGATTTGTAGTGGAAAATTTTCAACAATCTCCGGCTGTTCCAGATGGTCTAGCTGTCATGGCTCAAGCGTATTACTTATTAGAAATGAAAGAGCTTGCTGACAATTCAGTGGAAGTGTTAGTAGCAAACTATCCAGAACACCCTTCCTTGGATAGCAACGGACAATTTGATTTTGAACGACGTCTGTTAGCAGATCAGGACTCCTGGTTAGATAAGCTTTCATTTGGAGTGTTGAAGCGCATTAAGCCGCCTTCATTTGACAGTCGATCTGTATACGACAAGGTGACTCGAGAAGCCGAACTAGGTGAGGGTGACCAGAGTCAACAAGATAACAAGCGATCTATTTGGAGCTTATTAACCTTTGGATTGCTTAGTTAATATTAAGTGTTATTAAACCCAGAGTGAGCCGAACCGCACAATGAACAAGCAAGACATCATCGATGAAATGCGGGTAATCCCCGTAATAGATCCCAACTTTGAAATTTCTCGTCGAGTTGAGTTTATTCAAAATCAACTTATAAATTCTGGAGCCAAAACCCTAGTACTTGGTATCAGCGGTGGCGTGGACTCCTCGACCTGTGGTCGCCTTGCCCAGCTAGCAGTGGATGGCCTCAACAAANNTCACAACTGCTCTGATTANAGATTTGCCGCNGTGCGNNTGCCNTANGGTATCCAAAAAGATGAGGAAGATGCGCAGGTTTCACTTCGCTTTATACAGCCAAGTATAAGCCTGACTGTGAATATTGAAGACGGTGTCAATGCTATTAATGCAAGTGTTTGTGAAACTCTCGAAGATAATGGATTATTGCCTAACGATGATGCGATTGATTTCGCTAAAGGCAATGTTAAGGCACGAGCCCGCATGGTCTCACAGTACGAAATAGCTGGCATACTGGGTGGTTTAGTTTTAGGAACTGATCACTCGGCAGAAAATATCACCGGCTTTTACACTAAATTTGGCGATGGCGCCTGTGACCTAGCACCCCTGTTTGGTCTCAGCAAGCGTCAAGTTCGACTCCTTGCCAAAACTATGGGGGCTCCTGATAGGCTGGTCCATAAAACGCCGACCGCAGATTTAGAATGCTTAAGCCCACAGAAAGAGGATGAGCATGTGCTTGGACTATCATACGATGATATTGACGATTTTCTTGAGGGCATTCAGGTCAGTGCTGAAGCAGAGCATAGGTTGCTGTCTATCTATGCCAAAACTCAGCACAAACGACTACCTATTGCGACAGTTTACGATTAGATAAAATATTTGGCCTGGACCACATTCTCGAAATTTTTGGCCACGTAGCGTGACCAAAGGATCAGTCTAATGTTTAGCTAGATTCTGTTGAAGAAAGACGAGCATATTTTCCCCCATCACCAACTTAATATGTTCCTCACTCACACCAAGCTCAAGTAGCTCATGAGTGATTGCTATAAGCTCTGAACTATCAAATCCAGGTTTAATCGCCCCGTCAAAATCTGAACCCAAAGCAACATGATCTGCCCCGACAAGACCAATACCATACTCGATCGCTTGAGCAACTGATTTAGGGGTATTATCACAAACTGCCCCTTCCCAAAAGCCAACAGCAATTAGCCCTCCCTTGCGGGCAATTGCCTCCATTAAGCTATCGCTGATGTTACGCGCAGACGAGCAATGGCCGTTAAATCCTGTATGGCTGACCACTAGAGGTTGACTGCTGATCTCTAGTACATCTTTAACCACTTGCTCGGAGGAGTGTGAAACATCGATAATGATGTCCAGACGAAGCATCTCACTAATCGCCTGACGGCCAAAATCTGTTAGACCTTTGCCAGTGGTCCCGTGCAATGAGCCACCTAATTTGTTATCAAAAAAATGATGAAGACTCATCATCCTAAAGCCTTTGTTATACAATCGTTGCACATTACTTAGATCGCCATCCAACGCATGAGACCCTTCAGTACCAATTAGTCCTCCAATTAATAGCGGGTTTGATGCTCTCTTTTCTAACCATTGTCCTAGATCCGCTTGCGACTCAATTAACATGAAGTTTTCAGGGTCACGTTCTGCCAAATCACGAATTTTTTCGGCCTGAAAGATGGCTCGTTCTGCCAAGCTCGTCCAACTTTTTATCGGCCAGCCCTGGAGTATCGCCAAGGACGTAATATTATCCCTAGCGCTCGTTTCATTGCGCTCATAATTTTGTCCAGAAGGAGATTTTGTCACCGTAGTGAACATCTGCAAGGCCATATTGCCTTGTTGCATTCTCGGAATATCCGCATGACCATAATCATACTGTTTAGCTAAATCACGATTCCAAAGAGCACTATCAGCATGCCAATCGCCCACTATAAGACTTCCATGAAGCTTTTTAGCTCTATCGGAGACCTCGAAAGACTCATGCTCAGAAACAGCATTCATTTGTTTCTCAACCGNGGCTGGTCCAAAAATCANAGCGACAATCGACCCAANCACGACAATCAAGCCTAATGAGGTTGCCATTTTTTTAAGCATTAAGATATCCTTTCGGTACTAATTAGTTTTTTGATGTCCCATCATAACTAAAACCAAAAAGTTTGGGAGCATTACTTAAATCCATGATGCGAACGAAGCTATTCTTAAATTGAAGATTTTTTTTGCTAGTTGATAAAAGAGAGCTACCCTTTCCAGTGCGAGCCGAGACTTAATATACACCTATTAAAATCGGTAGTTAAAATCAATATCGTAGGAATCTCTGCCTTCTGGATGAATAAATGATCCACCAAACTCAGGTACTGGAGCCATCATTATCTGTAGGCGTAATTAGGCGCTGCTTTTAAATAAAAACTGGTTATAAAGCTCGATNGATTGATGGTAGACGCTTTCAAAATGNGTTTTNGCCTCCACNGACAGAGNCTCTCCGGTGTACTTAGTTTTCCACAGTTTTTTATCTCTATCGATTGTTAAATTGAACTTGTCTTCTACAAAATTCTGAGCTTCGTGATAACGGTCAAACACAAATATCTTGTCCACCATTAACTCTCCATCAATATGTGTAAATTTATATTGGTCAATATAATGATCTACCTGCTTCATAGTGAAATTTTTATCACCAAGAATAAAATGCTCCAGAGAGGGAATGTTGGCAGACACTCGAATTTGGTTGTACAGGCTAACCACTTGTTCAAAGGGATTCCTTAAAACAACAAACTTGTAATAGTTTTCAATATTAAGATGCTCTGCGTAATCTTTGATAAAACTATGAGGGTGGCCACCATTGCCTTTTTCTCGCTTTTCAAAATGGCCATGCACGGTGAATTTACTATAAGCCTTCCTCTCAATATTCCCTTCCTGTTCACCCTCGAGATATTTGCTAGCAATAGCATGCTCAAGGCTAGAGCCGCCAGTTTTAGGAATATGGATAAATAAACATTTATTAGGAAAGAACAAGTTAGACGGATCCTTGATTAATTAACGCAACTCTAAACCAAAATTGTTAAGAGTCTGATCCTAGGTTGAATCTTGAGGAATTGGTGGTCACAGTTGGGCTTGAACCAACGACATCCGCCATGTCATGACGGCGCTCTACCAACTGAGCTATGCGACCTCTAATCCCGCGACGCGTATATTACACGCCAACTTCGGTTTAGTCTATCGAGAGATTGGGTGTATAGAACTTCACCTACACAGAATTGGTATTCATTTTGCCAAATATTCTGACAATTGCTGGGGGAAATTAACAATAGCCTTTTGGAAGTATCCAAACATTAAATGATTATCAGCCCTTGTCTTTACGGTCTCTTGAATTGCACAAGCAGCCTCTCGATCTTCATCCTGCTCAGTCTCATTTACCAACAGTGCGTCTCGCTGGGCATCCTCGAGTGAAGTAGTATGATCCTCAGTTTGTCGATTGATCATTCCGGGAAACAGGAAAGTCGAATACTCAATACTTTGCAATCGCTTTGACTGCTCATCATCCTTGATGAAATCTTATGAATTGCAACGTTCCTGAAAGTGAGACAATAATAAGTTAGGACTCNCTGAAAGAAAATATGGTAAACGGATTAATGCTTTAGTACTAGGCTAACCTTAGATGTTTAAAACATCTAAGGTAGCATATGAGCACTTTAAAAACCCAAAGCTGTGTAATTTAACTGAATTCATAGCCAATCTGACATAAACTGAGCGACCAACGTAAATGGTAATTACAAAAAGAAGATANCCTATGAATAGAACCTTTTTAACGNACGCTTCTATCGCNGCNTTGCTAATGGTTGCAGGTTGTGCTGAGCAAAATAGCTCTAAAGTTGAAATAACACTACCCAACAAAAATCCATTTCCTTCAACTTATACTATCCCTGAAAATACTCCTTTTGCTATTCTTAATGCCAACGTCCTTACCGGTGATGGTCTAGAGCTAACCAATACTGATATTGTAATCAGTCAGGGTAAGATTAGTGCAATGGGTAATGACCTAGAGATTCAGGCNGAAACGCAAAGCATAGATGCTAAGGGAAAATGGATCACACCCGGACTCATTGACGTGCACTCTCATATGGGTGTTTATCCTGCGCCAAGTACATCCAATCACTCAGATGGTAATGAAATGACATCTCCAGTCACTGCAGAAGTTTGGGCAGAGCACTCTGTTTGGCCTGAAGACCCTCAGTTTGAAAAGGCTCTAGCAGGTGGAGTGACGACTGTGCAAATTCTGCCTGGNTCAGGAAATCTNATTGGTGGTCGCGGTGTTACCTTAAAAAANATTCCTTCCATCACAGTTCAAGGTATGAAATTTCCCGGAGCACCCTATAGCTTAAAGATGGCGTGCGGTGAAAACCCTAAAAGAGTCTATGGTAGTCGCAACACTCTACCCTCGACGCGAATGGGAAACATGGCCGGCTATAGAAAAGCGTGGATCCAAGCAACTGAGTACAAAAAATCATGGGATGAGTATGTAGCTGATTCTGCTGNACGATCNTTATCAAACACTCCAACNCGTAATTTACGTCTTGAGACCCTAGCTGGCGTGCTAGAAGGCGACATTCGTATTCATAATCATTGCTACAAAGTAGATGAAATGGCCCAAATGATCGATATGTCAAAGGAATTCGGCTACGAGATCGCAGCATTTCATCATGCAGTAGAGGGATACAAAGCAGCACCAATGTTAGCAGAGGAAGGCATTTGCGGTGTCATGTGGGCTGACTGGTGGGGCTTTAAGCAGGAGGCCTATGATATGGTCCGAGAGAACATTGCC